>WGAT01000071.1 GCA_015494715.1 Campylobacterota bacterium | reverse complement strand
GGTATATGAGCATCTTTGAGGGCTATATCTATATCCCAAAGGATGGATCCTACTCTTTTGCGGTCAATGGGGATGACGCGGTCGAGGTGCATATAGACGGGAAGTATCTTGGATGGTATGGGGGACACGGAGCCGATAGGACGGATCATCATAAAAGCTTCCTTTTAGGCAAAGGATACCACAAACTAAAATTTCGTCATCAGGAGTGGTCGGTAGAGGACAACTATCAGCTCTATTGGAAAAGAGCGGGGGATAGGAGATATGCCATCGTGCCCAAAAGCAATCTTTTTTATTGCCAATCTGCACAGCTTTCGTATCGGTTTGATGCTTGGGATATCTTTAGAAATCGTAATGGAGCTATTGTGGATAGAAATATCTCTACAAAAATTGTCGATAAAGAGTTTGCTCTTGTTGTGGCCTCTTTAGATGAGAATGGAAGTGGGTATCAAGAGTTTAACGGGACGGTTTGTGTCCGTCTAGAAAATAGAACCACTGGAGTATCTGTGTGGCAAAAAAGGCTGTTTTTGGATATGAATACTTCGGCACAAACTCCTCAAGGCAATCCCCGCTTTATGAGTACGCGAGCACTGAGGCGAGCAATCGTGCATATTGCATGGGTAAAAGATAAAGATGCAAACTGCCCTTTGGAGAGTGAGGGCAACGAGACCAATGCGAGTGATGAGTTTGCCATTCGACCAGAAAGATTTGTGATTATACCAAGTCGCAAAAGGATCAGGGCCGGAGAAAAATTTTTTGTAACTTTTGAAGCAAGAAGTCATACCAAAAATCTCGTACCAGACTATAACGAATCAAAAGATGAGAGTTTTGAGATAGAGACCAAGGAGAGCGATCGAAGATGTATAACCGGAGGCTTTACCCTTGCCCCTTTTGCGTTTAGTAACGGCATAGCCAAGAATATTGAAGCCAATTATGGAGAGGTGGGTGAGCTAAACATATCGATTCATGAAAGGGATGGTAAAGAGTTTGCTTTGGTAGATCGAGACGATACGAATACGACGCAGCGTCTTATCCAAGGAGCAAAGACGATGGTGCGATTTATTCCGCACCATTTTGCCATTCAGAGCTTCGTATATGACTTTGATAGGGAGAAAAACTTTACCTATCTCTCGTATGATCTTAATATGTCAGCAAGAATATCGGCTCTTATCACGGCGCAAAACGCTCAAAATCAAACGACTCTCAATTACAACGCCCTTTGCTATGCCAAAGATATCGATATCGCATTTTCCCACAATACTCTTTTTACTCCTTTGCTTCATCGTCTGCTCTACATTCTTCAAGACGCTTATGACCTCAACCGATCTTTGCAAAGCGTAGAAAAAAACGATATACTAATTATCAAAGGGTATGAAGCGTCCAATTTTACCACCGACCATAATGGATCGACCAAGCTTACGATCTATTTTAATTTCGATAGAGATCCAAGTCGGCCGGTAGAGCCGTTTACATTCAATCTATTGGAGGTCAATGTAACGGATAAGGAGGCCAATGGTACCACGCACGATAATGACGGCGAGGCCTCCTTTTATTATGGTAGGTTAAAAAGCGATGATCTTTTTACCCATAAATTGGAGGATAATCTCACACTTCCCGTACTTGTCTACCATTGGGGAGAGCCAATGATTTTAGAGGGTTGGGGTGCTATGGATTTGCACCAAAATCAAGATGGCACTATTTTGAAACTTGTGCCCAAAAAAGGGTTTGCTCTGAATGATTTGGATGCGGCTATAAGCGCAAAAGCCGCTTTACAACGAGGCTTTGGCTACTATAGGGTGCATATTCGCAATCTCTCCAAAGAGCCGAGGGCTTTTATTCATCTAGATATTCCACAATGGCTTTGGTTTACGTACGATCCTACAAAAAGCTACTCTTTTAATCCATCTAGCGATTGTACTACACATCCTTGTATCCAGTATCGCTATTTTGCGAAGCATTTTACCACGCCGGTACAAAGCGGTACGATTGACGGCGTCCATTTTGAACAAAATATCTCCGCTAATAAACATGGTGTAAGAATATTTCGATGAGGCGCTCTTTTACTTTGATCGAGCTGATATTTTCGATGGTTCTTATCTCTTTGGCCTTTGCCGTTTTGCCTAAAGTGCTCCAAATCTCGGCCAAGAGCTCTATTACCATGCTCAAAGAAGAGGCGATTTCCAACGCTATTGCGATGATGGGATGGATAAGAGTCCTCGCATGGGATGAGCGCAATACCCAAAGCGACGAGATCCTCATTCCTCAAGAGTATTTGGATATTTATCGCTGTCCCGTGTGGGATATCTATCGAGCGGGAGGGTTTGCCGGATCGAGACACTGCCGTCATAAAATCGAAGCTTCTTCCATCGGCCCAGACGGCGAGTCGTTTCCAAACGATATCGACGATTTTGCCGGATATGAGAAAAAGATCGCCAATTCTTCTGGTACGAGGAGCTATGTATTAAAAATTCAGGTGCGTTATGTAAAAGATTTTAACCAAACCTTTTTGACTCAGCCAGCTGGTACAAGCAGCGATGTAAAGATGGTCAGCATAGATGTGACCCCTTTGAGCAAACAAAGAGATATCGGGGGCAGCTTTGCCAAATTGACCTATTTTTCCTCCAATATCGGTCAAGTCCGTATCAACAGGGTCCCATGGAAAAGACCCTAAAAGGCGCTTTTACCCTATTAGAATTAATTGTGGTCGTAGTGATCGTCTCTTTCTTGGCAGTCGCTTCTTTTAAAGGATTGCAGGCGTTCAAACTGCGCTCTTTTAAAGTGCGGCAGATGACAAAACTCTCTTTAGAGTCTCAAATAGTGCTCGATCAGCTCAGCGCTCTGCTGCATAGTCGTATTCCGGCCACTACGATTGGTTACGATCCATACGGCGAAGATTTTCAGCCGATCCGAGATATCCAAGATATAGCAAAGTACAAAATTTTGGAGTGGATCGGTTTTGATGAAGATAGCTTTGAAGCAGGCTTATATAGCGGCTTTGTGGATATGCAACGCTCCATCAAACAATTTTCAGACTATAGCCTCTATACCGATATCGTAGCCGATCTTTCCGGGCACGCTCTCGTTTTTGCCGGGACTTTTGATAAAGGTTTTACCAGTGAGCAGCTCTTAGATGCCTTTGGTTGGCATGGAAGAAGCAGCAATCTTATCTACGATATCCTCGTTCGGCCTCCCCATACCATCACCATTACCGATCCCGTTAAGCCCAAATGGCTTTATGAAAAGTACTACTTGGCCAAAAGCGCCTATGCGGTGGCCAGAGGAGCCGATATAGATACTAGTGCCAAATGTTTAGAGGGGCTTGATGTAAAAAAAAATACTTTAGTGCTTTTTTACGATTATAAGCCGTGGCGGGGAGAGAGCTTTTGCGCCGATCCAAAAAGCGATAATCGATCGGGTCAAGCAACCATTTTGATGCGTCATGTTGCGGGCTTTGGAGTCAAGGAGCAAGACTTTACCCTCCGTCTCATTCTTGATATCGATAAACCTATTTTGGGTCAAAGCGTACGAGTCCATTTTGATAAGACGAAAGTAGTCTTTTAAGAAGATGAAAAGAGGGTTTAATTTGTTGATGGCTATCTTTATGCTTTTGCTCTTGAGCGGTTTGGCCACGCTTACGCTTTCGTATGCGAGGCTGCATGTACGCTTTTTTGCCGATAATTACAATAAAGAGCAGGCCCGCCTTTTTATGCAAAGTGCTTTAGAGGCGACATTAATGAAAATAGAAGCCAATCAGAGCGACTTGCGTTTTTTCTCTCCTGATGGTCAATTTGAGGCGGTAGCCGTGGTGGAGCGCTGTTATATCTATCAAAAGAGCGAGCACAACAACACCAACTGCACGCCTGCTAATACCGTGGTGATCCAGACACCCCAAAGCAACGGCTATATGATTATTCGTCTCTTTGTCCGCTCTTTGCCCTCGGCTAAAATAGTTTCTCCCATTCGTATTACCCAAAGGAGCGTACAAAGACCATGAAGGGAGCTTTTACTCTTTTAGAGCTCATTTTTGTTTTGATTATTATAGGGGTGTTGAGTGTGGCGGCTTTGTATAGTTATCATCCCCAACATCTTTTGGAGGATGTCGATTTTGTGCAGATGCGGCTTCTTCGGGCCAAATATCAAGGTATCCAGTATGACAAACGACATCCCACGCCCGATATCAATGCCAGCGTAGGGTGTGTGGATTTGCAAAAAGAAGCTTGGCTCAAATTAGCTAAAAAAAAGCACTATACTCTCCATGCCGACATAGCGACTTCTTACAAGACGCTCTGTTTTGACTCCTTTGGTAGACCCCATCTTGAGGACAATCTAACACTCAATGCTCCCATAGCCGAGCCTAAGGAGTTGCTCTTGCTTCGTTATCGCTCCAAAGAGGTTCGGTTTATCCTTTTGCCCCAAAGCGGATATGTTATAATCAAAAGGAGATAGGGAGGGGTAGATGCAAGCGGCCGTATTGTTGTATAAGGAGCGTTTTTATCTTTTTGACGGAGAGAAGTTTTCTTCTATTGAGCCCTCAAAAGCGAAAAAATTTCGTATAGGCGCCCTCGTCCCCGTACGCTATGTTATAACGCTTACCTTTCGACTGCCATCCTCCATCGATCAAGAGCGTCTGGCAGTGCAAGTAGAGTTAAAGATGTACAATGAAGGGGGTCTTGATCCCAATAAAGAGTATGTCATCGATTATCTTGTATATCAGATGCCACAAGAAGAGGATTATTTGATCGAAGCTTTTGCCCTGTGCAAAGAGGATGTAGATCCCCTGTTTGAGCCTTATGTGGGTCAGATCGGCTTTTTGGATCTCTTGTTTCCTAGATTTATCGCCTATGAGAGTCTTTATGTGGATACAAAGAGTCAAAGGAATGATTTAATCATCTATTTGGGTGCAGAGGAGGCTTTTGGCGTAGTTTATCAAAAGGGCCGCTATATCGGCTATCGCACAATCGACTCTTTATCCAAACTTTCCAAAGCTATGGGTATTGAGCTGACTCTTTTAAAAACGCTTTTAGTCCAAAACGGCCTTGTGCAGTCTCGCTACGCTCCTGAGCAGATGCATATTTTTGACATGGTACAAGAGCATTTTTTCAAAATGGTTGAAAAACTGGCTTACGCGATCAATCACAAACGAAGCTTTTACGGCTTGGAGCGGATTGATCGTATCGTTCTTGATTTTGAGGGAGAGCTGATTGAGGGATTAGATAGCCTATTTGACTCTTTTGGTATTTCTGGTGTAGAGTATGAAAGGCTGGTGTGTTGTAGTGTGGAGCCAAAACAAAGCTCCTTGGCCACACAAGCGTACTATGTGCTCCAATATGATCGCTTGCCTCAAAAAATCAATCTCAATTTTTACGAGCGGGGAGTTCCTTGGTACCGTTACGAGCTCTTTCGATATGGAATAGCGGTAATTTTTGCGATTTTGGTCGTGGGTGGGTTTTGGCTCTATCTTGACATCCAAGAATCCAAAATCCAAGAGGCCATCGGCCTAAAGAGAAGAGAGCTTACCTCTATCAAATCGACCAATAAAAAATCTTTGGCCAAATTGCGAAAACTCAAAAAAGAGAAAAAAGAGCTTCAAAATAAAATAGTCGCTTTGCAAAGAGAAAACGAGATTATTGAAGAGACTTTAGAGGCTATCCCTTTCATACAAAAAGCAAAGCTTGATAGAGAGCGGATGATAAACGATGTGATTAAGGCACTTTATACCTATCGTTTGAGCACCAAATCGATTGATCAAAACGGCACGAGAGAGGTGTTGGTCGATCTTGTCTCCAAAGACGAGCAGCGAGATCGTATCGCCGCATTTATGCGCTATTTGCTTCAACGCAGATACAAAAATGTCCAGACCAAAAAAATTCAAAGAAAAGACGGGTTGTACGAGAGCGTAGTAAAGGTAGCTCCGTGAGGATAGCGCAACTTTTAGATTTATATGAGCAAAAGCTCCAACTTCTTCCAAGATCGTATCGGTGGATGGTATTGGGGAGTTTGGTGTTTGTACTGATTGTAGGGGGCTATTTTGGTTTTTTAGAGAAGAAATTGCAACAATTGCAGTCTAAAAAAGAGCGTTTAGCCCTTTTAGAGCGTTCCATTTATAAGCAAAGTCCAAGATATTTGGAGGCTAAGATAGCTCAATTGCGGCGTCAGCTTATCAAATTGCGTACCCGTATAGAGGCTTTGCGTTTCAAACGCAGCTCTTTACTCGATCAATTGCAAAAGCGCCGAGTGCTTTTTTTATCGCCTAAAAGTTTTTCCAAACTTTTAGAAAAGATTTTGGCAGCGTCGTATCGCTATGGCCTGGAGCTTGAAGAAATAGCGATCGATGAGGTGCAAAAACCTTTTTTAGGAAATCTTTTTGAGAAAAAGGCGGTCGATGTGAATGGGACGGGCGATTTCTTGGCCTTGGTGCGTTTTTTGCGAGGCATAGAAGCTTCAAAACTTCTTCTTAAAATAGAGAGGCTCCATGTCGAGACTAACGGCACGATCCCCTCTTTTTTCTTTCGTCTTAAACTCTATGGAGCAAATCGATGAAAAGGGTGGCGTTATGGCTGTTGCCCGCAGTGCTGGGGGCCAAAGTGTTGGATTTAGATGTTCTTTACGATCCTTTTGGCTCGGTGCAAAAAATTATCCAAAAAGATCGTAGGCCCACGGCCCCAAAGCCCGTAGTTTCTGCCTTACATCTTTTTGCTATCTTTGGGGATAAAGCCTATATCAATGGCAGATTTTATAGAGTAGGCGAGCGTGTGGGGGGATTTTATATTATAAAAATTACTAATGACTATGTTTTATTGGAAAGAAAGGGGAAAAAGAAGATACTTTTTTTAAGGAAGAAGAGAATTTTAAAAACAGGAGAGAGATGAGGGGGTTCTTTATAGTTTTGCTGTTGTACTCTTTGGTGTTTGGTAACAGCTGTGAGAGGAAGCTTTTTAATCTCAAAGCGATGTCCGAGCGTGGAGAAGGGATAAGAGTTAGAGATATTTTGAGGGATTTGAGTTTGGAGTGCGGGCTTTCTATCCTTTTTGAGGACTCTTACGCCAAAAAAAAGATAGATAAAACCCTTGATTTTGTCAATATTAAAAATTATACTTTCAAAGAGCTTCTTGACTTTTTACTCTCTAACAACAATCTTTTTTATACCTATGAGCCAAGTAAAAGTCTGTTAAAAATCGCCTACTATAAAACTAAAAGTTATAATATCGACTATATTAATCTTAGTTCGATGGTCAGCGAGAGTAAGAAATCGATCGTTTTGGGCACCTCCACCCAAAACGGCGATATCGCTCAAAACGGCTTGAGTGCGGGTGGCGGGATGGAGAGTGCAGAGGGTGGCTCGGGCAAAGCGAGCGATTATACCACCATCACCACAAAATCGGAATTTACCTTTTGGGAGAGCCTAAAAAAGCAGCTCGAAGCGCTTTTGGGCAGCTCGGGTAAAAAAGATTTTCGTATCTTTATCAACAAAGACGCTTCGCTCGTTACCGTGCGGGGCACCAAAAAAGAGCTCGATGAGGTAGAGCGTTTTATACATAAGCTGACCAAACGGATGCACAAGCAAGTACTTATCGAGGCTAAACTGATCGAAGTGGTTTACAACGACGCCCAGACTTTGGGGATAGACTGGAGTAAATTCAATCTCTTTATCAAAGGAAATCGCGACGCCCACGCCGTGCGTCAAGATGGTGTAAGCGTGCAAAATTTCTCCGTACCCAACTATTTCGTGGGGTATAACTTCTCTATGACGGGACTTTTTGATTTTTTGAAAAAGTATGGCAGCGTCAAAGTCCTCTCCAATCCAAAAATTCTTACGCTAAACAACCAGCCCGCCATTATCAACGTAGGAGATCAGCTCTCGTATCGGTATGAGACCACGGGGTACACCGCTCCTACGACTACGGGTACTTTGCAATCTTCCGTCACCTACGCCATTGGCCAATCATTCATCGGTATCACTTTATATGTCATTCCAGAAATTACGGACGAAAATGAGATCATTATGAAGATCAATCCAGTCACGAGCGAGCTCTTAAGTGCCAGAGAAACGAATAACAGCGCAAGTCGAAGCCTCCCGCCGGATATGAAGATCAAGCAGTTGACCTCGATTGTCAAAGTAAAAGATGGTCAAAAGATTCTTATTGGAGGTCTTATTAGTAAAAATCTTCGCCAAGATCACAATAAAGTTCCGCTGCTAGGCGATATTCCAGTCATTGGTAGGCTTTTTCACAGCACGAAAAAAGAGATAAAAAAGAGTGAGCTGTTTATTTTGATAGTACCTAAAATAATCGATCAAAATCATATCCCCACCATTGACGAAGCGAGTATCTTACAAGGAGGCCAAAGTGGCTGATTATGCGGCCATCGCCAAAATTTTTGAGGAGCGGGTTGAAGAGATAGATTATTATGAGACGCAAGCTGCTTTGAAACTTAAAGAGGAGCTTCTTTTTACTTTGAAAAATGAGACACGACAGCTGCTTTTTTTAGTAGGCGTGCCCGGCTGTGGCAAATCCGTTTTTCTTGAGCGTCTTCCCCGAGTGCTTGTTCAAAACTATCGGCTCATCAAGTATGACTCCCCATTTTTCGAGCCCGTTGATTTCGTTCGCTCCTTGATCTTAAAGAGTGGACACGAAGTGGCCGAATACTCTTTGGAGGCGATGATAACACAGGCGGTGCAGATATACAAAAAGAGCGATACGATCGTTGCTATCGATGAGGCGCAGCTTTTGGGTAAGGAGATGGTGGAGCTTCTTCGTATTTTAGCCGACAGCAGAGCCTTTTGGTTTTTATTGGCCATGCACAAGCATGAGTCCAAAAAGATTCTAAGCCAGCCGCAGTTTCGCTCACGCCCACATCGCGTCTTAGGGATGGAGACGATGGAGTTTGACGAGACGAGGGAGTTTATCTCCAACGCTCTTCTTAAGGCCAAAGCCGTCATTTTGGAAAGAGATTTTTCTAAAGCTTTGTCCAAAGAGATCTTTGCCATCGCCAAAGGGAACTTTCGAGATACCAAAAAGATACTCAATAAAATGTTTTTGATGATGGATTACGCACTCAAAACCAACCGCCCAAAATATCAAAAACCTAGTCGATGTCTGGTGCGTATGGCGGCTATCGATGGAGGAGTGCTTGATATTTGATTTTGATGAGCTTCAAAGGCGCTGTCGCCGCTACTGGCTCAAGAAGTTTGTCAAAACATATGGAGTATGGATCGTAGCGTTTGCGGCGATTATGGGAGCGGGATGGTATCTTTGGACAGATTCTCCTCCTTTTGGATTGAACTTTTTTAGCGCTTCTAGCCAAAGGTCTTTTTCTTGCTCATCTTCCTCCTCCTTTTCCTCCTCTTTTGCCTCTTCTTTGCGCCATACAGAGGTTACCAAGGGCTGTTATGCGCTCCAGCTCTTTTATGCGTATGATCGCTATAAGAGTAAACTTTTAGAATATAATAAAAAAATGGAGCGTATAGGGTTTTCTTGTTATGTGAAGCGGGGCGCAAAATTAGAAAACGGCCATACGCAGCTCTTTTTGATCTGCAATACCCAAAGAAGCAAGAGAGCTTTACGGCCTTGGATCGATTTGGCTACAAAGGAGGGGATCGATTATGTGGTGGTGCGAGAAAAATGTAACCATATTGTGCAAAAGAGCTTGCCTCATAAACAACGCAAACAGGTACATAAAAAAGTCGCCTCCTCTTCGCCCAAAGAGGTAATATCGGCCAAAGAGTTTAGTGTGGCTGAACTACAAAAGCTCTTTAGCCAGCGCCAAAGCTATGACTTGGCGATCCAGATCGCTAGAAGCTACTTGAACAAAAAGAGGTACCAAGAGGCTTTGCATTGGGCAAAAAAAGCCAACGCTTTGGATAGGGAGAAAGAGGAGGCTTGGATTTTGTACGCTAGATCCTTAAAAGAGATGGGACAAGAGCGAAGAGCTCGCCAGATTTTGCGTGTCTATTTAGATTATAAGGAGTCTGCCAAGGCTCAAAAACTGCTAAAAGAGTGGCAATGATACAAAAAAAGGTACGGCTTGGAGATTTGTTGGTAGAAGAGGGATTGTTGAGCCCCAAACAGCTAGAGCATGCCCTTGATCTGCAAAAACAGAGCAACTTTACAAAAAAACTTGGCCAAATATTGGTAGAGGAGGGGCTTGTTACCCAAAAGGATCTGCTGCGGGTCCTTTCTAAACAGCTTGGATATGAGTTTGTAGACCTTTATGGAGAAAAAATCGACTTTGAGCGTTTGGCCAAGTATCCTTTGCAAGTACTCAAAAACGCTAAAGCGATCCCTTTTAAAGAGGATGAGGACTATATTTATGTCGCCACTTCCGATCCCTTGAATTATGAGGCTTTGGAGGTACTTGAGCGCACCATCGGTATGAAACCCCTCAAGATTTATCTTGCGTTGGAAGAGGATATCGATACGATTTTCCATCGTCTCTCCATTCTTGAAGATTCTCGCTCCATCATCGAAGAGGTCAAACGAGAACTTGCCAGCGAAGGGCTCAAAAAAGAAGGAGAGGAGAGCGCGGTCGTGCGTCTTATCCACCTCATCATCAAAGACTCCATTGTACGCCGAGCCAGCGATATCCATATCGAGCCCGATGAAAAAAAAGCGGTGGTACGCGCCCGTGTAGACGGGGTGCTAAACGAGACCTTTGTTTTTGATAGCGAGATATACCACGCTTTGAGCACTCGCTTGAAGTTATTGGGTGGATTGGATATTGGTGAGCGTCGAAAGCCTCAAGATGGACGATTTAGTATGAAAATAGAATCTAAACTTTATGACTTTCGTCTCTCCGCAACCCCCACAATCTATGGGGAGTCTTTGGTTATGCGAATCCTTGATCGGGAAAAGGCGCTGCTGCGTTTGGAAGAGTTGGGATTTGAGGATAAAAATCTGGAATATTTTGAGGATATGATCCACTCGCCTTATGGAATACTTTTGATTACGGGGCCCACGGGAAGTGGAAAAACTACTACTTTGTATGCGGCTTTGAATGAGATTAAGAGTATTCACAATAAGGTTATGACTATCGAAGATCCGGTGGAGTATCATCTGCCTCTTGTGCAGCAGGTGCAAGTAAACGAAAAGACAGGCCTCACTTTTGCCGTGGCGGTGCGATCTTTTTTACGCCAAGACCCAGATGTCATCCTCATAGGGGAGGTGCGGGATTTCGATACGCTCGATGCCGCGGCGCAAGCTTCGTTGACCGGTCACTTGGTCTTTTCCACCCTCCATACCAACGATGCACCCGGAGCCATCTCAAGGCTGGTACAGATGGGTCTTAAACCCTATATGATAGCCGATGCGATGATAGGCGTCGTAGCGCAGCGGCTTGTTCGCCGTATCTGTCCTTATTGCAAGAGCGAAACCAAACCCCCAAGGGCTCTACTGAAAAAAGTACAAAAGTATCTGCCCGCAACTTCTACTTTTTACAAAGGCAACGGGTGCAGTAAATGCGATTTTACGGGATACCATGGCCGTACAATGATATCTGAGATCCTCAAAATAGACGAAGAAATCGCCAAGAGGATTAGCGAGGGAGCCAATAAATTTGAAATTTACGAGTATGCCATAAACAATACCGATTTTAAGCCTATGATCGCCGATGGTGTCAAAAAGGCGCTCAAAGGGATCACGACGCTTGAAGAGGTTTTGCGAGTTACCAAAGAGAAATGATGAAGTTTTTTGTCATTCGCTACAAAATAGGAAAGCAAAGAAAGAGCCTCATCGTTCAAGCGCCCAACAAAGTAGAAGCTATTAAGGAGTTTTTACAGCGTCAAATAGGCGTACTTATCGATATAACGGAGATTAGTGAGCCTCTTTCTTGGAAACTCAAAAAGCTCTTAGACAAAATCAAAGACCCCATAAAAAATCGCCCTGTGGATATGGAGCGCTATATTGCCCTTTTAGATCAGCTCTCCGTGATGCTTGATGCCGGTTTGCCTCTTAATTTCGCTCTTTCGGAGGCGGCAAAAAACGAGACCGACCCTATGCTCAAGGCCATTTTTACCCAAATATACGAGGATATTGAAAGCGGAAAGAGTTTGTACGAAGCGGCAAAGCGTTTTAAAAAGCAGTTGGGTACTCTTTCTCTTTCTATGTTTCGACTTGGCGAAGAGACTGGGGCGCTAGCTGAAGAGATAGCCCATTTGGCCACGATTTTACAAGAGATGTTAGAGAATAGGAGAAAATTTAAAAAAGCGACCAGATATCCGCTTTTTATCATCGTGGCGATGAGCATCGCTTTTGTTGTTGTGACTTTGATGGTGATTCCTCAATTTGAGGCCTTTTTTAAAGAGTCGAAGATGGAGCTGCCTTTGCCAACGCTCTTTTTGCTCTGGCTAGAGCACGCTTTTAAAGAGTATGGTCTGTACATTTTGATTGGCGCTTTTGTGACAACGGGCATCATCTCTTGGCTTTATAGTAAGAATGAGAGAGTGCGCTTTTTTCTTGATCGTTTGATCTTGCACATTTTTATCGTGGGCAAGGCTACCTATTATGCGATGGTGAGCCGGTTTTTATATATTTTTCGGGTTTTGCACAATGCGGGGATACCAATGATAGATGCCATTGAGATCGCTTTGGAAGTGGTGGATAACAGCTATTTGCGTTACAAGCTGCGTCAAATCGTCACGGCGGTGGAAGAGGGGCGCACTTTGTACCAAGGGTTTGCTCAGACGGGACTTTTTGAGAATATGGTTTTGGAGATGATTAGAAGCGGCGAGATTGGAGGGGGGCTTTCGCGAATGCTCGAAAAAATTCAAAAGATCTATAAAGATCGTTTCAATTATATGGTAGATAATATCGCTACGCTTATTGAGCCGCTGCTCATTGCCGCAATTGCCGGATTTGTTTTGACTCTGGCCTTGGGCATCTTTTTGCCGATGTGGAATCTAACGCAAACGGCCGGATAGGATGGAGTGGAGTATAGAGCTTGGCAGCATCGTCTTATCGATACTGAGTGTAGTGGTACTAGGCTTTGGATTTTGGGTTATCAAAAAGATAGGGGAGCTCTAATTCGCGCACCCCTCGCTTAGTCTAAAGACCCCAGTATCTGGTTCGTAGATCCAGCAGTCGTTTTTATCCGGCTTGCCCTCTCCGTTTTCTGGAGCCCCTTTTTGGGGATTGGATGCGGGACCCCGATAGATAAATTTTCCCCCTTGTGCTTCACACTGCCATACTCTATCAAGAGTAGCTGAGTTTTTCAAAATCCAATTAAACGCCCTAGGGCATTCGCCCAGTTTTTTGGGATAGCCCTTGGCGTTAAGATCGCTACTCGTTTTATTGTTGCCCCATCGCAGCGAGCCTTCGCTTACGATCCAGTCGCTATGGATATCGTCCAAAGCGCTTTGAATGGTAGAGGCCGTGGCCAACTCACTCGATACTTTGGCGTTTGAGGAGAGGCCTCGAAATTTAGGGAGCGCCATGGCGGCAAGGATACCAATGACCACCATGACGAAGATAAGCTCAAGGAGGGTAAAGGCTTTTTTAATCATTTTCGGCTAAATTGACCGTAGTGACGTTCGTATCGTTTTGCCAGCTTAGTCCAAGTTTTTTGGTGATTTTATCTTTGATAAGCTTGTTTTTAATGAGTGTAGTGATTTTGAGCGTATCTAGACCATCATACGCAAACATCATATAATCCGTATCGCTTACATGGTAGGTGGCGGTTTTGTCGTCCACTTTTTCCCACCCTTTTTTGTTGGTTTCGTACGTAAAGGCCGGAATTTTGATAAGATCGGTAATTTTGATTTTATCGGGCGCTACATCGTTGAGTTCAACTTCGTTGAGGTAGGCTGCCGGCGCGTTTTGTATAGCGTTGGTATAATTGGCTACGAGATTGGTTACGATGGAGTTTTCTCTCATCGCTTTGAATTTTGGCAACGCCACGGCCGCCAAAACACCAATAACCACCATGACAAAAATCAACTCCATAAGGGTAAAACCGCTTCGTCTCATAAGGAACTCTCCTTGGATTAAATTTTTCTGCAGCTTTGCAGACTAAAATTATTATCGGGCCAGGATGAGGATATTTTATTTGCTATAATTTAGGATGTAAGGCGTAGTCTGCGGTTTTGTTTAAGAGATAGCGGAGGGCTAGTGTTCTAGCTTGTAAGAGCGTCTATGCACTTGTACGGGGCAATTGTATTGGACTTATACAAAAATTTTGTTATTTATTCGTTTTGTGATATAATTTTGGCTCCCCTCCCCCTATTTGCAGTGGGGCTCTGCCCCGCTGTGAACTAATAGTAAAGATTAATTGAAAAACCAACTCTTTTTTGCTACCATTTCGCTCCTAAAAGAGTAAACTATCCAAAAAGGCTGAAAATGAGAAAAAGCATCCATCCAGAATATGTAGAATGTTCCGTTACTTGTGCGTGCGGCAATCACTTTGTCGTCTACTCCAACAAACCACAGCTTAAAATCGATATCTGCAACAAATGCCACCCATTCTTTACCGGAAGCGAAAAGATCGTAGATACTACTGGACGAGTGGATAAATTTAAGCGAAAATACAATCTTAAGTAAGTGCTCACCCTCGTCCCCACGCCCATAGGCAATCTTGAAGATATCACTTTCAGGGCTTTGGAGGCTTTGAAAGGATGCGAGGTTGTATTGTGCGAGGATACGAGGGTAGCCAAAAAACTTCTTGGACTTTTAGCCAAACGCTATTGTATCGATTTTGGCCAAAAACGATGTATCGCAGTACACGAGCATAATCAAAAAGATTTTTTGGACAGGGTCGATCCCTCTTTTTTCAATAAGGCGGTCGTTTATATGAGCGATGCCGGAATGCCCGGTATCAGCGATCCGGGTGCGATGCTGGTACGCTACGCCCAAGAGCATGGGATAGAGTATGATGTGCTTCCGGGGCCAAGCGCTGCGATTACCGCCTATGCGGCGAGCGGATTTTTAGAAACGGATTTTTGTTTTTACGGTTTTTTGCCATCTAAAGAGCAAGGGAGGCTTCAAGCGCTTGAGCAAATATTGGATCACACCTCTCCTACCATCTTTTACGAGGCTCCCCATAGACTTGTCAAAACCCTTGAAGCCATTGCGAGGCTTGCTCCTGCGCGTACGCTCTTTTTGGCCAAGGAGCTTACCAAAGTACACCAAAAATTTTTCAAAGGGCGCGCAAAAGAGCTTTTTGAAAAGTTGCGAGGCGAGGCGATTAAAGGGGAGTGGGTGGTTGTGGTCGAAAAATCGCAAACCCCCAAAGCCTCCCTAGAGCTGGGTATCGATGAGCTCTTAAAGCTCCCTTTGCCCAAAAAAGAGCTGGCCAAACTTCTCTCACGAGCGGATGGGCGTCCCGTCAAAGAGTGGTACGCCCTGCTTACGAAAAATTAAGAAACAAATAGATAAAATCATCGCATGATAGTTTATGGCAAGCAGATATTTTATTACCTTTTGGAGCGTCATCCCCAACGCATCAAACGGCTCTGTCTGACTAAACAGATAGACCCAAAGCTATATAACAGAGTGCAAAAGCTTGGGATAGAGGTGGTGCGCTGTGACAATAAAAAAGCGCAAGCGCTTGCGCGAGGGGGCAATCATCAAGGCTTTTTGATTGAGATCGAAGAGTTTGCGTTTGCCAGTTTGCAAGATCTTAAGACGGGACGTTTTTTGGTGTTGCTGTATGGGGTGACCGATGTGGGGAATATAGGCTCTATCGTCCGTACGGCCTACGCTTTGGGGGCTGACGGATTGGTTGTTACTGGGCTCAAGGAGCTTAAGATGGAAGGTGTTATACGCACCAGCAGCGGTGCGGCTTTGGATCTGCCTATAGCTTTGCATCCCAATCTTTTTGAGGTAATAAAAGAGCTGCAAGACGTGCAATTTAGGGTCTATGGTGCCGATATGAGCGGCAAGGATGTGCGTACGGAGCGTTTTGAGGGTAAACGGGCCATTTTACTCGGTAGTGAGGGCGAAGGAGTGCCAAAAAGGGCACTGCAACGCTGTGACGGAGTACTTAAGATTACGATGGCGCGAGATTTTGACTCTTTAAATGTCTCGGCCGCAGCTGCAATCTTTATTGATAGGATGCGTGATGAGTGATTTGGAAAAACTGCAACAAATGGATCCTGAGGAGATCTACAAAAGGACCTATATAGCCCCCAAAATGATACAGGCCCTTTTGGAGGAGGATTTTAAAAGAATAGGCAACAAATCCAAAGCTTTGGGATTTGTTAAGATATTGGAGCGGGAGTTGGGTTTAGAGCTTGGAGAGCTTCGTCAAAAGATAACGGACTATTACGAAAACGGCAAAAATCACTCTTTCAAACCAAGGGGCAACAAAGAGTCTCGGGCGAGCCAAAGCGGTCCGTGGGGCTATCTTTTGATCTTGGGTCTTATAGTAGTCGTAGGAGGAGTGGCCGGATATGGGTATTTGCATCGCCTATATCCCGATGTGCTCCATTTAGGCAGCTCTTTGGCACAAAGCAGCTCAAGCAGCTCCTCTTTTACCACAAGCTCTACAAACGCTTTTGCGGGGGCGGCAGAGTCTTCTTCCTCTGTACAAAACTCTTCTTTTTCAAGCTCCTCTTTGGCTTTGGCACAAGCTTCTAAGAGCAGCGAAGCCAATCAAAGCGATCAAAGCGAGAAGAATCAATCCGTCGTAGAGTCGCCGCTCTTTCATGAGGAGGCAAAAGAGCAAGAGGCCGATCTCGCCCCTCAAATTGAGCAGAGTCAAAAGGCCGAACTTGTCCAAGGCGCTCAGAAAGATCAACACGAAGAGCCAGCAGCCCCGGCTTTTCCAAAGATTACCATCGTACCCCGTGGAAAGTTGTGGATAGGGATAATCTATCTTGATAATCATAAGCGAGAAAGCCGTATTATCAGTGCCCCTTTTGAGCTCAATACTTCTAAAGATCAGCTCATCGTCACGGGACACGGCAAACTCAATATCGATATAGACGGCAAGATCACAAAATACAACGATCGGCATAAGCTTCGTTTCTTGTATAGAGCGGGAGAGTTAGAGCCAATCGACGCGGCTACTTTCAAGCAGTACAACAAAGGGAAAACCTGGTGAGAGTATGGTTTTCTTTACTGTTTGCCCTCTCGCTCTACGCTTCGGCGATAGATGATCGTATCATAGGTCTTATCGGGCTTCGGGCTTTTGAGCAAAATCGCCTTATCCTTAATACCGTTTTCTTGCAGACCAACCGATATAAAAAAAACGGCCTCATAGATATGGTAGAGGTGGCTAGAATATTGGAGCGCTTAGGGTTTTTGCCCAAAAGACTCAAAGCGCCTACTCCGCAAGAGGTTAGGTTTTTTTCCTATAACAATCCAAGACTCTTTTTTCGCCTCACTGAAGAGGCGATGCAAGAGGCCTATATATTTAATTATACTATCACCCATATCCAGCAAGATGAGGATGGCGTACTGCAAGCTTTTGCCTTTAGATCGGCCAATATCCCAGATCCCGTGCGTATTGGCTCTTTCTTGCGCTCTTGCGGTTTTAAAGTCCTCGACATCCAGCGTCAAGGAGGTACATGGCGCTATGTGCTTGATAGCTCCGCCGCCTCTCTTAAAGTCCCTAGGGTACATGGGAGTTTGGATATCAAAAAAAGCGAATCGGCTTTGTGGCTGAATGTTTCTCAAACTTTTGCTTTGAGTATTGTGGCCAAAAGGGGGAATCACTGGTTTCCAAAAATTTTTATTTATGATAGGCAACTGCGTCCTCTCAAACGGATAGAGCGACCCGGGCCCGTGCGGCGGCTAGAGATTTCGTTGCCAAACGGCAGCTATTATATTAAAATTTCCGACAGATTTACTGCCAAGAATATCAAAAATGGTTTTGTGATCCTCCCAAAATAAAGGAAAACGATGTTTGACGAGATACATTTTAACAAAATAGAACGGCTGCCCAAATATGTTTTTGCCGCCGTCAACGACCTCAAGATGGCGGCAAGACGGGCGGGAGAAGATATCATCGACTTTAGCATGGGCAATCCCGACGGCCCGGCGCCTCAGCATGTGATCGACAAACTTTGCGAGGCGGCCCAAAAGCCCAAAAATCACGGCTATAGCGCCAGTAAAGGGATTTACAAACTTCGCCTGGCTATTTGTAACTGGTATGAGCGTCGCTACGGAGTGGCCCTCGATCCAGAAACAGAAGCGGTAGCTACTATGGGCAGTAAAGAGGGATATGTACATTTGGTGCAAGCCATTACAAATCCAGGAGACGTGGCGATCGTGCCAGATCCCACCTATCCGATCCACTCGTACGCCTTTATTTTAGCCGGGGGAAGCGTCCATAAAACCCAGCTCCAATTCAACGAACACTACGAAGTGGACGAAGAGCTTTTTTTTCAAGATCTGTACAAAGCCTTGAACGAGGCCTTTCCCAAACCAAAATATCTCGTGGTCAATTTTCCCCATAATCCCTCTACCGCCACGGTGAGCGCGGAATTTTACAAAGAGCTGGTCAAGATTGCCAAAAAGGAGCGGTTTTATATCCTCAGCGATATCGCCTATGCCGACATTACTTTTGATGGGTATCGGACTCCATCGATACTGGAAGTAGATGGAGCCAAGGATGTGGCGGTGGAGAGTTTTACCCTCTCTAAAAGCTACAATATGGCCGGTTGGCGAGTGGGTTTTGTAGTGGGCAACAAAAAGCTTGTAGGCGCTTTGCAAAAGATAAAAAGCTGGATAGATTATGGGATGTTTACCCCTATCCAAGTAGCCGCCACCGTGGCTCTGAACGGGCCCCAAGATTGTGTGGAAGAGATTCGTCAAAAGTATGAGAAGCGACGGGATGTGTTGATCGAATCTTTTGGTAGAGCCGGCTGGGAGATACAAAAGCCAAAGGCGACGATGTTTGTTTGGGCGAAGCTCCCCGAGCCCTTTCGCTCCAAAGGGAGTATGGAGTTTTCAAAAGAGCTTCTTACCAAAGCCAAAGTGGCCGTGAGCCCTGGTATTGGATTTGGTGAGGGGGGCGAGGAGTATGTGCGAATGGCTCTGATAGAAAATGAGAAGCGTATCCGACAAGCTGCCAGAAATATCAAGAGATTTTTAAAAGAGGCCAAAAATGATTAGAGTTGGAATTATCGGGGTAGGGACGGTCGGAAGCAGCGTGGTGAGAGTTTTGGAAAAGAACAAAGATATCATCACGGCGCGAGCCGGCAAAGAGATCTGCGTAGTCAAGGGGGTGGTGCGCAGTCTTGATAAAAAGCGCGATATCGATATCCCTTTGACTACCGATCCGTATGAGGTGACGGATGATCCAAATATCGATATTGTCGTAGAACTTATGGGCGGGGTCGAGGAGGCGTACGAAGTGGTACGCCGCGCCTTGCAAAACAAAAAGGCGGTGGTGACGGCCAACAAGGCGCTGCTGGCCTATCATCGTTATGAGCTTCAAGAACTTGCCGGTGACATACCCTTTGAATTTGAGGCGAGCGTAGCGGGAGGCATTCCCATCATCAAGGCTTTGCGTGAAGGACTCAGCGCCAACCATATCGAAGCGATCCGAGGGATTATGAATGGTACGTGCAACTATATCCTAAGCAAAATGGCCCGTGAGGGGGCGGCGTTTGCAGAGGTGCTCCAAGAAGCTCAGCGTCTTGGCTATGCCGAGGCCGATCCTACTTTTGATATTGAGGGTTTTGATGCGGCGCACAAATTGCTCATCCTTGCTTCCATAGCCTATGGGATTAACGCCAAGCCCGAAGATATCTTAATAGAGGGGATTACCAAAATCACCAAACTTGATTTTGAGTTTGCCAAGGAGTTTGGCTACGCGATTAAGCTCTTGAGCATTGCTAAAAAAAGAGGCGATCAAGTAGAGCTGCGTGTCCATCCAACACTTGTGCTTCAATCTGAAATGATCGCTAAAGTCGATGGGGTGATGAACGGCATAAGCGTCATTGGCGATGTGGTAGGCGAGACGATGTATTACGGACCCGGAGCCGGAGGGGAGGCGACGGCTAGCGCCGTAATATCTAATATCATCGATATCGCCAGAGGAGGTAAATGCTCTCCGATGCTCGGCTTTAAAAAACCGTTAGAATGGGGGATGAGGTTAGCGCCCAAAGAGGCGATAAACTCCAAATACTACCTTCGTATCCTCGTAGAGGATCGTCCCGGTATTTTAGCTAAAATCGCCTCTATTTTTGGGGAGCACTCCATATCGATCGAATCGATGCTACAAAAAAGCTCCGCTCAAGGTCAAGCCCAGTTGCTACTCTCTACCCATCGTTGCGTGGAAAAGGATATTCAAAAAGCCCTCAAAGAGCTCCAAAGCCGTGAGTTTTTGAAAGAGCCACCGGTAATGATTCGGATAGAGGATTGACATACTCCCCACGTCTACAGGCGGAGTATTCTGGCTCTAAGCGGGGATGTCCAACTATTGCTTGGCACGATGAGTGGGTTTTACTTTTTCTATGCCAAAGGTTGGTGCCCCAACCTTGAGAGAATATACCAAAAAGAGTTTTAAGGAAAATTGGCTTCCTCTTAACTCTTTTATCGCCTCAACGGGTAGTTTTTGCCCGGATGATGCAGATTCTTTTTGAAATTTGTTAAAAAATTCTTTGAAATAAAACTATTTTGTCTGCTTTTTAGCGTTTAATCGGGGCTTGGGTACCATAAGAGCTAAGAAGGAGCGGGTGATGATAATCGATAGTGTCTGTACTTATTGCGGTGTGGGGTGCGATATAAGTGCCGAGGTGGAAGAGGGGCGTATTGAGCGTTTTTTTGCCAAGCCCGAGGGGGTAGTCAGCCAAGGCAAGCTTTGTGTCAAAGGCAGATATGGCTGGGAGTTTCTGTATCATCCTAAGCGTTTGCGCACTGCTTTGGTAAAAAAGAGTTTCTTTCAGGCCAACCCTAAGCTGTTTGTCAACAAAAGTCTTGAACCCTTTGATCAAGAGCATTACGCTCTATCTTATGAGGAAGCTTACGAGGCCGTGGCCAAAAAGCTCCAATCCATTATCCATACCCACTCCCCAGACTCTTTTGCCGCAATAGGGGGGGCGCGTACCAGCTGCGAAAGCGGCTATGTGTTTCAAAAATTTGCTAGAGAGCTTATCGGCTCGCCCCATGTGGACAACTGCGCTAGAGTGTGCCACTCCCCAAGCCTTAAAGGGATGCGTACCACCATCGGAGAGGGGGCCGCTACCAATCCATTCGACGATATCTATCATACCCAAAACCTTTTGATTATTGGCTCTAATACCACCGAAGCCCACCCGATCGTAGCCAATCGTATTATGGACGCATACAAAAAGGGTGTGCGCCTGAGTGTCATCGATGTACGCGAGATTACGCTTAGCCGCTTTGGCAGACATCTAAGTATCCCTTTTGAGAGCAATTTGATGGTACTCAATATGCTCGCTCGCATTATCTTGGAAAATGGATGGGAAAACAAAGAGTTTATTAAGGCTCGCTGCAAAGGTTTTCAAGAGTATAAAGAGGCGATTTTGTGTGACGAGCTGGCAGATCCGAAGATTTTTGCTCGCATCAGAGGCTACGAGGATCTGCCTCAAAAGCTTTACGAGGTAGCCTATGAATTAGCTCATAAAAAGAGTATGATTTTGTGGGGACTAGGGGTAACGGAGCATTTGGATGGCAGTTATGCCGTAATGGCTATTACTCATTTAGCCCTTTTGACCGGTAACATCGGCCAAAAGGGGGTTGGCCTTATGCCTTTGCGCGGTCAAAACAACGTCCAAGGCACTTGCGATATGGGGATGCTGCCCTACTATCTGCCCGATTACCAAAAGCCCAAAAAAGAAGGTCTTATGACGCCCGATATCATCGACGCTATCGAGGTTGGGCGTATCCGAGCGATTTTTAATATGGGCGAAGATCTAGCCCACATCCATCCCAATCAGACGAAAGTCAAGCGTGCTTTGAAAAAACTCGATCTTTTGGTCGTCAACGAGATTTTTCCAAATGAGGTGACCAAATACGCCCATTTTATCTTTGGGATCAAGAGCGCGTACGAAAAAACCGGGGTGTATATCAACGCGGAAAGGCGGCTGCACCTCTCCCAGCCAATCATCCAAAGCGATCTGCCTGATGATTGGGAGGTGCTGTGTGGGATCGGTAAGCATCTAGATAGCGATTTTGGCTATGAGAGCTCCCGGCAGATTTGGGAGGAGGTGCGACGAGTAGCGCCCCAGCGCTTCAGCGGGGCAAGCTATGAAAAGCTAGAAAAAAATAGACTGCGGGGTCTGCAGTGGCCCGTACAAAAGAGCGATACGCCCATTTTGCACCAAGAGCGTTTTCGTACCAAGGACGGGTATGCCCGTTTTCGTTATAAAGCCTATTGGCTGCGGGGAATGATGAAAGAGCTATTGGAACGGCGCGATCCTCACTTTTATCTTACTACCGGCCGCATTATCGCCCACTACAATAATGCTGCCCAGACAAAGGCTTGCGAGACACTGGCCAAACGCTATGCCGAGGATATCTTGCTTGTGAGCGTAAAGGATAAAGAGTTTTTTGAAAACAAGGAGCGAGTAGTACTCCAAAGCCGATATGGTATCTCCCACCCATTGCGGATCAAATTCTCCAAAGCCTTAAAAAGAGGCACTCTTTACGCAACCTTTCACCACGCCTCAAGCCATATCAACCATCTTTTTGGGGATGAAGCGGACGAGTTGGTCAAGACGGCCCGCTTTAAAAGCGTCAAAGTAAGAGTCTTGTAATGGGGAAGAGAAGTTATGAACTTGGAAAAGCGGCCGAAGAGCTGGCGGCCAAGTATCTGATCGCTCTTGGATTTTGTATCCTTGAGCGTAATTTTCATTCAAGATTTGGAGAGATCGATATCATAGCCGTTCAAGAGGGCGTGCTCCATTTCATAGAGGTTAAAAGCGCAACCCATCACGATCCCATACTTTCCATTACGCCAAAAAAGATGGAAAAAATACTCAAAACCATTGACTATTTTTTACTCAAAAATGACTTGGATATGCCTTATGAGGTCGATGCGCTGCTCATTAAAAGAAGCGGATGCGAGCTGGTCCAAAATCTTAGCGTTATGTGATGTTAAGAAAAATAAAGTATAATTTAATGCTTTTAAAAAATAAAAAAGGAGAGAAAATGGGCAAATATGTCGAGCTCAACTCATCAAATTTTGATGAAGTGATTAAGAACAATGATGTAGTAATGGTGGATTTTTGGGCGCCTTGGTGCGGGCCTTGTAGAATGATCGCCCCAATTATCGATGAGCTTGCCGAAGAGTATGAGGGCAAAGCGGTTATTGCGAAAGTGAACACCGACGAAGAGCAAGATATCGCTATTCGATACGGCATTCGATCCATCCCTACCATTTTGTTTTTTAAAAATGGCGAGTTGGTCGACCAGATGGTAGGGGCGGCTAGCAAAGATGTATTCAAACAAAAACTTGACGCTCTTCTTTCTTAATTCTTTCTTCGTGGGCTTTTGCCCACACCCTACATCTTTTTTCACTGATCGCTTTGGAGTATACTTGGGTATATTGCAAAGCGATCACAAAGGATAGATATGCTAGATCTTGCGATTATCGGAGGAGGGCCTGCGGGATTGACGGCGGGTTTGTATGCCACAAGAGGCGGGCTGGAAAATGTTGTGATGTATGAAAAGGGAATGCCAGGAGGCCAAATTACGCTCAGTAGCGAAGTGGAGAATTACCCGGGTATCTGCGAGCCGGTCAGTGGGATAGAGCTGATGGAGTGTTGGCCAAAGCAGGCGATGCGCTTTGGATTGAAGTATGAGATGGATGAGGTCAAAAGGGTGCGAAAAGGTGAAGAGGGCTTTGTAGTGGAGCTCGCATCTGGCAAGGAGCAAGAAGCCAAGTCGGTTATCATTGCCACTGGCAGTACGCCAAAGCGAGCCGGCTTCGAGGGGGAAGAGGAGTTTTTGGGCAAAGGGATAAGTACGTGTGCTACCTGTGACGGCTTTTTTTACAAGGATCAAGAAGTAGCGGTACTTGGCGGGGGCGATACGGCTTTGGAAGAGGCTTTGTATCTGGCCAAGATCGCTTCTAAAGTCTATCTCATCCATCGAAGGGACAAATTTCGTGCGGCTCCTACGACTGTCAAAAAAGTACTGGAAAACCCAAAGATCGAACTTATTTTAAACGCTACCGTAGTCAAAGCCTATGGGGATGAGAGGGGGCTGCAAGGTATTATCATCGACCAGCAGGGCAGACGCATAGATCTCAAAGTCCCGGGCCTGTTTGTTTTTGTAGGGATGAAAGTCAACAACGAGGTACTCAAGCAAGCAGATGGCAGCTTTTTGTGCAGGGTGAATCAGTGGGGAGAAGTAGTGGTGGATCTAAGGATGCGCACAAGTGTACCGGGTCTTTATGCTGCGGGTGATATACGCCAAGATGCGCCCAAACAGGTAGTCTGTGCCGCCGCGGATGGAGCGACGGCTGCCATTGATGCGATTGGATATGTAGAAAGAGGAGGGGAGTGATGTTGAATGTAGGAATCTATGGAGGAAGCGGACGGGTAGGCAGTTTGCTTATTCAAAATCTCAAAAAAGACGATGTGGCCAAAGTCAGTGCGGTGCATGTGCTAGAGGGTATCGATATGGAGGTGCCAGAAGCGGTGGTGACCAACGACATCGATACGCTCATTGAACATAGCGACGTGATTATCGACTTTACTTTGCCAGAAGGTACCGAGGCGTTGGTGGAGCGGCTCCTTATTACTCCAAAACCTTTGGTAAGCGGTACGACGGGACTAAGCCAGCATCAGCAAAACCTTATCAAAGAGCTCTCCCTAAAAGCGCCGGTGCTCTACGCTACCAATATGAGTTTGGGTATCGCTATCTTGAAGCGTCTTGTGGCCATGACGAGCGAGAAACTAAGAGATTTTGATATCGAGATCGTGGAGATGCACCACCGACACAAAAAGGATGCCCCAAGCGGTACGGCCTTGACTCTTGCGGAGTATGCGGCAAGGGCGAGGGGTTGGGATCTAGATGAGGTGCGAGTCAGTGGCAGAGACGGCAATATCGGGGAGCGCAAAAAAGAAGAAATTGGGGTTTTTGCTCTTCGAGGCGGCGACATAGTCGGTCGCCATACCGTTGGCTTTTACAATGATGGGGAGTATTTGGAACTGGGTCATACCGCCACGAGCAGAGATACCTTTGCCAAGGGGGCTATCAAAGCGGCCAAGTGGCTCGTCTCCCAAGAACCGGGGCTCTATACGATAGACGATTGCTTGGGGCTGTGATATGTGCTCGGTCATAGGACTTTTTAACGTCCCTGAGGCGGCCAAATACGCCTATTTTGGTCTTTTTAGTCTCCAGCATAGGGGCCAGGAGGCAGCGGGGATTGCCAGCAGCGACGGGGAGCGGATCCATATTGCCAAAGGCAGGGGGCTTGTGACGCAGGTTTTTGACGAGAAAAAGCTCTCCAAACTCATAGGCAACAGCGCCGTAGGGCATACGAGATACTCCACTGCCGGTGAGGATTCTGTACTAGACGCTCAGCCAATTTTTGCCAGATACGATTTGGGTCAAATCGCAGTGGTGCACAACGGCAATCTCACCAACGCCAAGGTCGTACGCAAGGAGCTCATCAAAGAAGGGGCGATCTTTCAAACCTTTATGGATACGGAAAACATTATCCATCTGATCGCCCGCAGCCAAAAAGAGCACTTGTACGATCGTATCATTGAGGCTTTGCACAAGATCGAGGGGGCCTACTCGATGGTGCTTTTGAGCCGTAAAAAGATGTTTGCGATGCGAGACCCCCATGGCTTTCGCCCTCTTGTGATGGGACGGCTGGGCAATGGTTGGGTAGTGGCCAGCGAGACTTGTGCCTTTGATCTGATAGGGGCGGAATATGTGCGAGATATTAGACCCGGAGAATTGGTGGTTTTTGAGGAGGGGGAAGAGCCAAGAAGTATTCAAGTCTTTGAACCTACGCCTACTAAATGTATCTTTGAATATATCTATTTTGCCAGGCCCGATAGCGATATTTTCGGTAAAAATGTCTACAAGCTTCGTAAAGCGATGGGGCAAGAGTTGGCAAAAGAGTATCCAGTTGCGGCCGATATGGTGATCCCTGTGCCCGATAGCGGGGTAGCCGCGGCTATTGGTTACTCTAAAGCGAGCAAAATACCCTTTGAGCTTGGAATTATTAGAAACCACTATGTAGGCCGTACTTTCATCGAACCTACGCAAGAGATCAGAGATCTTAAGGTGAAGATGAAGCTCAATCCAATCAAAGAGGTGATTAAAGGCAAACGGCTCATCGTCATAGACGATAGCATCGTACGAGGGACCACGAGTAGAAAAATTGTCTCTATCCTCAAAGAGTTTGGTGCCAAAGAGGTCCATATGAGAATATCGGCTCCTCCTACCACGGGGCCTTGTTATTATGGAGTCGATACGCCAACCAAAGAGGAGTTGATTAGCTCACGAATGAGCGTGGAGGAAACGAGAAAGTATATTGGAGCCGATACTTTGGCCTATCTTTCTATTGAGGGCCTTTTGCGTAGTGTGGGTAATGATCTGAGCTATTGTATGGCCTGTTTTGACGGCAACTATCCGGTACTTCCAAAGGATGCATGAGCGTGCGTGATGTCCTCACCTTTGGTCGCTATCTAAAGCGGCGCTACAAAAAGCGTGTTAAAAAGATACCTCTAGGGCTCTCTGGCTTTACCTGTCCCAATATTGATGGACGGGTAGCTAAGGGGGGATGTACCTTTTGCGAAAACGAATCTTTTAGCCCCAATCTGGCAAGGACGAAGAAAGTTTTCCTCAGTCCAGATTCTAAAGAAAATCCTCTTTTAGATCGTCAACTCCAAGAGATTGCACATCAATACCAAGCTACTGCGGGTTATTACGAGTCTAGGGGCTATGAGGCTTTTTTGGCCTACTTTCAAGCTTTTACCAATACCTACGCCCCTTTTGATACCCTTAAACGCCTATATGAAAAGGCTCTTATTCAGCCTAAATGTGTAGGGCTTAGTATCGGTACAAGAAGCGATAGCGTCACCGAAGAGATCCTTGATTATTTGGTGGAGCTCTCCAAAGATCGTGAAATCTGGATCGAGTATGGGATACAAAGTGTATTTGATACGACGCTTGAGCGTATCAACCGCGGACATGATGTTGCCAGCGTTGAGCGATGGATAAAAAAAAGTAAAGACAAGGGGCTTAAAGTCTGTGGCCACTTGATCTTTGGATTGCCGGGGGAGAGCCAAGAAATGATGCTTACCACCGTCCAAAAAGCGGTGGAGTGGGGGATCGACTCGGTCAAGATCCATCCGCTTTATGTGGTCAAAAATACGGCTCTGGCCGCAGACTTTTTAAAGGGACGCTTTACCCCCATCACTCTTGAAGAGTATATAGATACTTTACAAAAAGCCTTTGAGATACTGCCTCGGGATATGATCGTCCAGCGTGTGACGGCAGGAATTGGCGATAGCACCCTCTTGGCTCCAAAGTGGTGTGCTAACAAAAACGCTCAAATGCGAGCTATTAGAGCCGCATTGGCTAAAATGGGGTTGCGTTACTGAGCGTTGAGCCGCTTCAAATTTTTCTTAATCGCTAAATAGCAAAGTTTAAACCTAGGCTTGGCCAAATGTAAGGAAAGAGGTATTGGAGAAAAGAGGCGCAGGGCCTAAACCCCGCGCTTTTGTTCTCTTTGAGTCGGATCAAGATCCCGGTCGAGGGAAGCCAGTGCGTATTATTCGCTTTTTGGCATCTGTGTGGGAGCTTTGGGTTTGTTGAAACCTCCCATAAAAGAGGTGAGCATATTGCGAAGATTTTCAAAAATGTTTTTGGTGCTCTCTCCGCTCTCTAGCGCTTTTTGGATTTTTTCGATCTCATCAAGAAGCGGTTTGTAATCCTCTTTGACTTTGCCATAGCCCAAAGCTTGTGCGAGTAGCAGCTGCTCTTTTGCGTATGCGAGCAACTCTTTGAGCTCCTCTTTGTTTTGCGCCTCTTTGTCTTTTGTGAGCTCGCTGGCTCGAATAATCGCTTGCTCCGCTCTGAGAATTGGCAACGGAATGACGATCTTTTCGACAACAAGTGTCTCAAGAACTTCCACCAACAAAGCGATAGCCTCGTCAAATTTATCCTCTTCGATAAGAGGAATGATAGCTTTGATCGCTTCTGGATAGGTGACGATAGGCAGTGCCGTAACGATAATATCAAGCTCGCTCGCAAGATTGAGCATAATATCTCTTGCTTTTTGTACTTCCTCTTCTTTAAGCAGCTTTTGAACCACTTTTCTAGCCGCAACGGCATCTTCTATTGTACCCGGGAAGTCAATGATCTGCTCTTGTACATTTACCGGTACAAGTTGAAGCTCGGGCTCTCTTCTGATTTGAACCTCTAGTTTACCGAGGACTTTTTCGATAGTCTCAAGGGCTTTTTGCTTATCTTTTTCCTTGAGGTGCTCGATCACCTCTACCATCATATTGACCGCTTCAACCGCTTCTTGGGAGATCTCTTGATCTTTTTTGCCTACGTATTGATCTTTGGCCTCTTGAACCTTTTGGGTTACCTCTTGCTTCTCTTCCATTCGTTTGTTTGCCATGTGTGACTCCTTTATGTTTTTTTTATTGTTACGAAATGATACACATTATTTTTAAATTTGTCAAGAGATTTGAGCCAAATGGCATAAAAATTTTTTAACGAGCTATGATACCTCTGGCACATCCTCGGCGTGTTGGTCTTGCGTGTCGCAAAAGGCGCTCAAGGGGCGTTTGGGGTGAGAGGTTTCCTTTGAGACGAATATACATCTGTGTAAGATAGCCATCTTTACAGACAAATTTTACTCTTTTCCCAGCCCCTTTAAAGTAGACTTTGTCAAAAAGTCGACGGATTTTGTAGGTTTGGATGCGTTTACCTCTGTGCTCTACGAAAAAGTCCCTTATGGGCGTTTTGTTCAGCTGCTCGACTAAAGCGATGGAATCAAGAAAGTAGACCTCTGGAGAGGAGCTGTAACAGCTGCCGTGTTTGACCCACTCGTGTTTGTGTAGTCCGCCAATGGTTCCTGGCATATAGCGAAGTAAAAGCTCCTCTAAAGAAGGAGGAATTTTGAGGGGGATCTTTTTCCACGCCCCTTTTTTATCCAGCATTTTGAGGCGTGCGGGTACATGGCAGTACTGCTTTTTTGGCCAAAGGCCGTGGAGGGTGAAGTTGTGCATCCAAAAAGGCAAAGGCCGTCTGCACGCTACATAACGCTCTACCTTGCATACCGAGGGATACCACATAACGGCGAGGGTCCCGTCGATGGGATTGGCCAACAAAGATAAAACGAAAAGAAAGGGCAAGAGGAACTTTTTCATTTTTTACGACTCCTTTTTTCTTCTATACCGCTTGTGCCAAAGCGGCGCTTGAGCTCTTGGCGTATCAGATCGGGGGAGATATCCTCTAAAGCCAGAGCCACAAGAGTATGATAGACCATATCGGCGCATTCGTAGATAATCTGCTCTTTTTGCTTATCTTTAACGGCAAGGCAAAACTCCGCAGCCTCTTCGGCGACCTTTTTGAGTATGGTGTTTTCTCCTTTGCTAAAAAGTGTAGCCGTCCACGAGCGGGAGGGATCGGCCTCCTTTTTCTCTTGAATGGTATGGTAGAGCAGATCGATAATATCTTCGTACATCTGAGCTGGCTCTTGTTCGGGTTTGCTAGTGATTTGTCCGGTTTGGACATCTTTATAAAAGCAGCTTTTGCGTCCGGTATGGCACGCTGGCCCCCTCTGTTCTACCTCCAGCACCAAAGCGTCGCTATCGCAATCGAGGCGCATACTCTTTATCTTTTGGATATTGCCGCTGCTCTCGCCCTTTTTCCATAGCTTTTGACGACTTCTAGAATAGTAGTGGGCCAAGCCTGTTTGGAGACTCTTGTAAAAAGCCTCCTCGTTCATATAGGCGAGCATCAGCACCTCTTTACTCTCCTCATCTTGGACGATGACGGGGATGAGAGGATTTTTTTGCCAATCTATGTGATAGTTCATTGCTGCTCCTGAGCGAGATTGGCAGCTCGCTCTTTGCTTTTGGTATCGATCCAGATGTTTGGTACGGCTCCGCCGGGAGTCAAAAAGATCTTGGCGTCTTTGTTGGCTTTGAGGGCTTCGTTGAATTTGCCCTGTACCTCGATTTGGCGAAGTCTTAGAAGCGGTTCGGTGACGCTTTGGGCGATCGCTTTGTTAGCTTGGGCTTTTGCTTTGGCTTCGATCATGATACGATCGGCTTCCCCTTGGGCTTTGATCTTTTTGGCTTCGGCTTCGCCTTTGGCTTGGGCCGCTCGTTTTTGGGCCTCTTGTTTGGCCTTTTCTACTTCATACTTCATCCGCTGGGCCTCTTGTTTGGCGATTTGGACTCGCTCGATCTGCTCTTTGATCTTTGGCGGCAGGTTGATCTCACGCAGCTGGACCGATTCTAAGAAGACTGGCTTGTTTTTGAAGCTATCGATCTTTTCCCTGATCTTTTGTTCAATCAAAGCGGCGATCTCGTTGCGTTTGATTGGCAGCTCTTCGGCTTTGTAGCGGCCAATAACATTGCGCACCACCTCTCGTACGACGGCGTTGATGAGTTTTTCTTCCCAGCTGAGTCCCCACGTGGCGATGGTTTGGGGAGCGTTGGCGGGGTTGAGGCGGTACTGGACCGTTAGATCGATGCTTACGGGCAATCCTCTCGCGTCGAGCACGGTGATGGCGGGTTTTTCGATAATCCCTTCGTTGAGATTGCCAAAAGCGGTATCCTTTTCGCTTTTGTAGTTGATGATCCGTACTTTCGTATCGACTTTGATGATCTTTTGGATGCCGGGGATGTAAAAGTGCATACCCGGCTCTAGTGGAATGGGGTCAAATTTTCCAGCCGTTACTTTAATGCCAACTTCTCCAGATTGTATGATGGTATAAGGCTTGGCGACGATAAGCAGTACCGCAAGCGCCAAAAGGACATAGATGATCGTCGCTTTTTTCCCAAAATCGTTGAAAGATTTTTGAGGAGGACTCTCTTCTTGATCCATCTTGTTTTTAAAGTATTCGTTGAAATCGGCTGGCATCTATTCTCCTTGGATATAGGTAAGCATATGTTCATAGTCAAGATTACGCCCATAGACCACATCGAAGTAAGCTTTTTGGAGCTCTTTGGTCAAGGGGCCTCTTTTGCCCTCGCCAATCATTCGTCCATCTACCTCCCGTATGGGGGTTACTTCTGCGGCGGTACCCGTAAAAAAGGCCTCATCGGCGATATAGACCTCATCTCTCGTAACCCGTCGCCGCTGGATAGGAATACCCTTGTCTTTGGCTAGGCGCAGTACCGTATCTTGTGTGATGGACTCAAGGGAGTTGTCGTTTGGCGGGGTAATAAGCACGCCGTCTCGTACGATAAAGATGCACTCTCCGCTGCCCTCTGCCACGAATCCCTCTTCATCGAGTAGCAAAGCCTCCTCATATCCGGCGATGACGGCTTCGTATTTGGCCATTTGGGAGTTGAGGTAGTTGGCTACGGCTTTGGCTTTGCCCATAGTCGATTTGACGCTGTTTCTAGCAAAAGAGCTCACTTTGACCCGAATGCCTTTTTCTAACCCCTCGTCTCCTAAATACGCTCCCCATTTCCACGCCGCTATGGCAACTTCGACGGGAGCGTTGATATGGTACAGGCCCATCACCCCGTAGCCTAAATAGACCAGCGGACGGATATAGACATTGCCGTCAAACTCGTTTTTGCGAAGCAGCTCAATTTGGGCGTTCTCGAGCTCTTCAAGGGAATAGGGGACCTTGATGGCGGTGATCTTGGCGGAGTTGAGGAGTCGTTTGGTGTGGTCTCGTAGGCGGAAGATAGCCAGCCCCTTTTGGGTCTGGTAGGCTCTTGTCCCCTCAAAGACTCCGTTGCCATAGTGAAGCGTATGGGTAAGGACGTGCACTTTTGCCTCATCCCACTCCACAAACTTGCCGTTCATCCAAATATACTTGGCCTTTTCCATATGGTTCCTTGTAGCAAAGTGTCTCAAACCCTAAAGGGATGCGCTCCAAGCATTCTCTTAGGCGATTAGGGTTTTTGCTCGAATTGAGGCTTAGTCTATCAAAAAATTGTTTAAAAAGAAATTGGCTATAATGGACAAAAACGGCTTAAAGGATTGTCATGCAAGAGGCCAAAATATACTTTGGATCGACTCCCGCTACCAAGGAGCAAAAAGCGCCGGTCAAAAGCCCGTTTAACGATAAAATCGAGGGCTACTATCCCCTATGTGACGCCCAAGACGCACAAAAAGCGTTGCAAATCGCCCAAAAAGCCTTTAAAAAACATAACAATAAAGTTCCCCTCTCCCAGCGTATAGCTTGGTTAAGGGATGTGGCGCATAGCCTCAAAGAGCAAAAGGAGGAGTTTGCTCTTACCATCACCAAAGAGATCGGCAAACCGATCGCTTTTAGCCGTGTGGAGGTGCAAAGAGCGATCGAGACGATAGAGCTAAGTGCCGATTTTGCCGTATCAATGATGGGAGAGACTATCAACACCGACGCTACGCCAAGCGGCAGGGCGACGATGAGTTTTTACAAGCGAGTGCCCGTGGGCGTGGCCGTGGCTATCACCCCTTTTAATTTTCCTCTCAATCTCTCGGCTCACAAGCTAGCCCCGGGTCTTGTGGCAGGCAACGCCATTGTCTACAAACCAACTCCCGAAGCCCCGCTGACCGGATATAATCTTGCTAAACTCTTTATTGAGAGCAACTACGCCGTACCCGATATGCTCAGCGTCGTCTATGGGGACGCTGAGGTTGGCGATGCGCTGGTGAGCAGTCCCATCCCTAGCAAGATTAGCTTCACCGGAAGCGTGCAAGTAGGGCGTATCATTACGCAAAGGGCTGGCATCAAAAGACTTAGTCTAGAGCTTGGCGGCAACGCCGCTACCTATATCGACCAAAACGCAGATATCGCCCAAGCGGCTTCTCGCTGCGCTGTGGGGGCTTTTGTCAATAGCGGACAGGTCTGTATCAGTTTGCAGCGTATTTACGTACACGAGAGCGTCTACGAGGAGTTTGCCCAGACTCTTGCCAAAGATACCAAAGGGCTCAAAGTGGGCGATCCGTACGAGCCCGATACCTTTATGGGGCCCCTTATCAACGAAGAGGCGGCCAAAAGGGCCCAGCGTTGGGTCGAAAGTGCCATACAAGCCGGTGCTAGGCCAATCTTAGAAGGCAAGCGGGAGGGACGCTATTTTTATCCTGCGATTTTAGCCGATGTGCGAGAGGATATGCCAATTGTATGCGAGGAGGTCTTTGCTCCGATCGTAAGTCTAGTGAAAGTGAGCGGCTACGAAGAGGCGATAGCCAAGATGAACGACTCGCCGTATGGGCTGCAGTTTTCCATCTTTACCAAAGATATCGAGTTGATCAAGCGATTTGTGGAGGATGCCGAGGCTGGAGGGGTGGTGATTAACGACATTCCGACCCTGCGCTTTGACATCCAGCCCTATGGGGGGGTAAAACTTTCAGGAATCGGCAGAGAAGGGCCAAAGTTTGCTTTGGAAGAGTTTACGGAAATAAAGTCGGTGATCATCGTATGAAAATCTTGCTTATCGAAGACGATAAGTTTTATTCCAAACAGATCAAAGTCTTTTTGGAACAGCGATTAGAGGGCGTAGAGGTAGATGTGATCCATAGCTATGAAGAGTACAAAAATCTTGACAATCTCAAAGAGTACAAATATGTGCTTTTGGACATTTTTTTAAAAGATTGTGTGGATGAGTGCGGCTTGGTGGATGATCTTATCGCTCAAAATCTACCTATTATCATCATTACGGCCTCAGAAGATATGGAGGTGTTTGACCGCTATAACCGCAAAAAGATTATCGATTATGTGATAAAGACCGATATGGTGCGGCTCGAATATTTGATTATGAAATTTAAAATCTTGCAGTTTTTGGAAAAGTATGGCGTCCTTTTGGTAGAGGATAGCAGGAGCTATCGCAACTATTTGGCCAAATTTTTCAAAATCTACTACCCTTACGCCAATATTATGCTAGCAAGCAGCAAAGACGAGGCGATGGAGCTTCTTTCGCAAAACGACGACTTTATCAAACTTGTCATTACCGATTATGTTTTGGCGGACAACTCCACAGGGCTCGAATTGGTCAAGGAGGTGCGTCAAAACTATCTCTTTGACGATGTGGCCATCATCGCTTTGACGGCTCTTGATATCAACAATATAATGGCTAGATTTTTAAAAAGCGGTGCCAACGACTTTTTAGAAAAGAGTTTCAATAACTTCGAGTTTGTCTGCCGTATCGATAATGTGGTCAAATCCCTCGTCCAGTTTGAAGAGATCAAAACCTACTCCAACAAAGACTACCTCACGGGCTGTTACAATCGCCGCTATCTTTATGACGCGGGCTTGAAACTTTACTATTCGCTCAAACGGCTTGATAAAGATGTCTCTATCGCCATTTTCGATCTGGATCATTTTAAAAAGCTCAACGATACCTATGGGCATTTTGCCGGGGATATGGTGCTCAAACATTTTGCTAATATTTTACAGCAAAGCATTCGAGGAAGCGATTTTGTGGTCCGTTATGGCGGAGAGGAGTTTTTGATGTTTTTGGGCTCTTGCGACAAAGAGATGGCCAAGAGCATCGTAGAAGAGCGGGTAAGAAAAAGGGTGCGTGAGGAGCCCGTTTGGATAGACGGAGAGGAGGTCTACTACGATTTTTCTTGCGGGATCTGCGATAGCGCCGATACCTTTGAGGATCTGATCAAAAAGGCGGACGAGAAGCTCTACTTGGCAAAGAAAACCAGAGGAGTGACCATTGCCTAAAAAGGTGGCGGTGAGTGCTTGCTTGTTGGGGTACAAGTGCCGTTATGACGGAGGGCACCGCAAGGATTGTACTCTTGATTTAACTGGGTGCGAGGTGATCCCTTTTTGCCCAGAGGAGAAAGTGCTGGGTACGCCTAGGCAGACGTGTGATTTGCGGGAGGGACGGATGGTAGGAAACAAAAACGGCGAGGATGTGACCGAGGCGATAGAGGCACAGGCAATCGCATTGGTCAAAGCCCATCCCGATATCGATGAGGTCTACCTCAAATCCAAATCTCCTAGTTGTGCCTTGGCAAGTGCGAGAGAATATGATAAAGATGGCAAATTGGTGCGGCAAGATGCCACTGGAATCTTTGCCAAAAAGCTCAAAGAGCTGCTGCCACAGGCTACATTTTATGAAAAGGAGGGAAAATGATAGAAATTGGACAAGAGGCTCCAGATTTTTGTCTATCAAATCCAGATGGAGTGGAGATATGTTTGCACGATTTGCGAGGCAAGTGGGTCGTGCTGTATTTCTATCCAAAAGACAATACGCCCGGCTGTACGACCGAAGCGCTCGATTTTACCGCCCATCTAGAGGAGTTCGAGAAGCTTGGAGCCGTAGTGGTCGGCGTGAGTCCTGATAGCTGTGAGAGTCACCAAAAATTTATCGAGAAAAAAGGGCTCAAAGTCACGCTTTTGTGCGATACCCAAAAAGAGGTGCTCAAAAAGTACGGGGCGTGGGGGATCAAGAAGATGTATGGCAAAGAGTACGAAGGGGTGATCCGCACCACCTATCTGATCGATCCTGAGGGTAAAGTGGCAGCCGTTTGGCCAAAAGTGCGGGTCAAGGGGCATGTGGAGAAAGTTTTGGAAAAATTAAAAGAGCTTACTCAAAATTAGAAAACTTTAAGCCACTTTCTTATACAATACTGCGCCTTTTACTCCACACGCAGGAATCCTTGACGGGTTGCGGCATGAGCCGTTGATGACTGCGGAGGCGTAAACCTAAATTTTATCGAGGAGAAACTATGGTAACGATGAAAGACTTGCTCGAGTGCGGTGTGCACTTTGGTCACCAGACACGACGATGGAATCCAAAGATGAAGCCTTTTATCTTTGGCGTACGGAAAAATATCCACATCATCGACTTGCAAAAAACCCTTCGCTATTTTCGATATACATACAATGTGGTCAGAGATGCGGCCAAAGAGGGTAAGACCATCCTTTTTGTAGGAACCAAAAAACAGGCCAAAAACGCCATCGAGGAATATGCGAAAAAAGCAGGTATGCCTTATGTCAATTCCAGATGGCTCGGTGGAACGCTCACAAACTTCAATACGATTAGAAAATCTATTAGAAAGCTTGAGGTTATCGAGGAGATGGAAAAGAGCGGACAGATGGATCTGCTCACCAAAAAAGAGGCGTTGATGCTCAGACGCCGAAAAGAGAAACTCGAAAACTTCCTCGGCGGTATCAGAGATATGAAAAAACTGCCCGATATGCTCTTTATCATCGATGCGGTACGAGAGCATATCGCCGTCAAAGAGGGGAACAAACTTGGCATTCCCATTATCGCTCCACTCGATACAAACTGCGATCCCGATCTCATCGATTATCCAATTCCCGGAAACGACGACGCGATTAGAAGTATCCAGCTCTTTTGTCGAGAGATCGCAGAGGCTATCATCGAAGGAAAAGAGCTAAGAGCTCAAGAAATGGAAGGCGATGAGGAAGAAGTACCTATGCCAGCTAGTGAGGAAGAGAAGCAAAAACTTATCGAAGAGGCAAGAGCCGAAGCAGCCGAAACGGCCGAAGCGGAAGCTCAGAGTGCGCCAAGCGTACAAGAAGTTACACAGGAGGAGAAATAATGGCCATTAGCGCAGCACAGGTAAAAGAGCTACGACAAAGAACGGGCGCTGGAATGATGGAGTGTAAAAAAGCGCTCCAAGAGGCAAATGGGGATATGGACAAAGCGATCGAGATTTTGCGTAAAAAAGGGATCGCGAAAGCCGCCAAAAAAGCCGATAGAGTGGCAAGCGAGGGGACGATAGCCGTGGAAGTGAGTCCAGATTATAAATGCGCCACTATCGTAGAGGTCAACTCCGAAACGGACTTTGTAGCACAAAACGAGAATTTTAAAAACCTCGTCGAAAAGATCAAAGGTCATATCTCTACTGCGGGAGTGGAAAGCGTAGAAGAGCTTTATAAAACCACTATCGACAATGTGGTTTTTGAGGATTATATGAAAGCCGAAATCGCAAAGATTGGCGAAAACATCGTAGTGCGACGATTTGATAAAATTTGCGTGGAGGGCCCCGGCGTGGTCAACGGCTATGTCCATATGGGCGGAAAGATCGGCGTAGTGGTAGCCGCTTCTTGTGACAAAGAGGAGGTATGTGCCGCTATCAAGGATCTGCTCAAAGATATCGCCATGCACATCGCTGCGATGAATCCAAAATATCTGGATGAAGCGAGCATCCCTGCCGAAGTGATCGAAAAAGAAAAAGAGATCGCCCAAGCGCAATTGGAAAAAGAGGGTAAACCGGCCAATATCATCGAAAAAATTATTCCCGGAAAAATCAAAAAATTTGTAGAAGAGAATACGCTGCTTGGCCAAAAATTTGTCAAAGAGGACAAAAAAAGCGTCAAGCAAGTACTTGACGAAGCGGCTAAAGCTGCCGGTGGAAGTGCCAAAATCATCGCTTTTGTACGATATGAGCTAGGTGAGGGAATCGAGAAAAAAGAGGAAGATTTCGCCGCTGAAGTCGCCGCACAGATGAAATGAGGCAAAAAGTCCTAGGCTTTTGAGCTTTTTATTCTAGCAAGCCTTTGGGCTTGCTTTTTTTGCTATACTTTTGTAAAAAGGCATTCGATGGATATTCTCCTAAAAGCCTCCCATCTAAGCCACGCCTTTGATTATCCCCTTTTTGAAGATATCTCGCTAAGCCTCTCGTCTGAGGAGTCTATAGCCGTACTTGGCGTAAGCGGAAGCGGTAAATCGACGCTTTTGCATATTCTCTCCACTCTGCTGCCGCCACAAAAAGGAAAAGTAGAGCTTTTTGGCCAAGACATTTATGCCGTTGATGAGGAGAGTCGTTTAAAAATTCGTCGTTATAAGGTTGGAATTGTTTTTCAATCCCACTATCTTTTTAAAGGGTTTAGCGCTTTGGAAAATATCGAAGTGGCAGCCCTTTTGGCCAAAACATCTATCGATACGCAACTTTTGGAGGCCTTTGGTATCGCTCATGTCTTACACAAACGAGTAACCCAGCTCAGTGGCGGGGAGCAGCAACGCGTCAGTATTGCTAGAGTAATGACCAAGCGTCCCAAACTTATTTTTGCCGATGAGCCCACGGGCAATCTTGATAGAGAGACGGCATACGAGGTAATGGAAGAGATTTTTAAGTATGTAAAGAAAAGAGCAAGCGGACTTTTTTTGGTTACCCATGACGAGAAATTGGCGGAACGCTGCTCGCACCGATTTCTTTTGGAGGAGAGGAGACTCAAGCCCCTCCACTAAAAGTATCGGGCCTTAGGCTTTTTTGAAGTTGAAGCCGACCCACATAATGGCCGCTACGACCATCAAGCTGCCGTAGATAAGAGCCAAAATTTCAGATGGTGCCATATACTCTCCTTGCGTGATGTAATTTATTACAGCTCCATCCTATCGTCAACTCTTTTAAAAAATTTTTAAATTGGTGCAAAAAGGACGAAGATAGTTTAAAAGGGCCCTTTTTTATCGAAAAAACACAAAAATAGTGAACAAAAAGATCAATTTTATTGTTCTTGTTTCTCCGCTTCGGCGATGAGTACATCTTCTATCACCTTATCGATATCTCCGTCCAAAATCGCTTCGACGTTGGAGTAGGCTTTGTTGCTTCTGGTATCTTTGACCTGTTGATAGGGTGCGAGCACATAGCTTCGTATCTGGTGTCCCCAGCCAATATCGCTCTTTTCTATTCCCTCTTGTTCGGCTTTTTTCTTCTCCATCTCCAGTTCATACAGCCTTGATTTGAGCATTTTCATGGCGGTGGCTCGGTTTTTGTGCTGGCTTCTGTCGTTTTGGCACTGGACTACGATACCTGTGGGGATGTGGGTGATACGGATTGCCGAGTCGGTTTTGTTGACATGCTGGCCGCCGGCTCCGCTGGCTCGGTAGGTATCGACTCGAATATCTTTGTCCTCGATGGTGATATTGATATCCTCGTCTATTTCGGGACTCACCATCACCGAAGCAAAGGAGGTGTGGCGTCTGGCGTTGGAGTCGAAGGGGCTGATGCGTACCAGCCTGTGGATGCCGTTTTCGGCTTTGAGATAGCCGTAGACGTTTTCGCCTTTGATGATGAAGCTTACATCTTTGATGCCGGCCTCTTCGCCCTCTTGATAGTCGAGCACCTCCACCTTGTAGCCGTGACGCTCCGCCCATCGCAGGTACATGCGGTAGAGGATACTGGCCCAGTCTTGCGATTCGGTGCCGCCGGCTCCGGGATGGATGGTAATGATGGCGTTTTTGTCGTCGTGCTCGCCGCTGAGCATCGTCTCGATCTCCACTTTGCTCACCTTGTCTTCTAATTCGCCAGCCTCGTCGAAAAGGCTTTGGAGGGTTTCGGTATCCTCCTCTTCCGTAGCCATCTCAAAAAGATCCAAAGCGTCGGTGACGGCATTCTTGGCCTCTTCATACTTTTGCAAAATTCGGCTCAGGCGATTCTTCTCCTTTTGGACCTCCGCCGCTTTTTTGGCGTCGTTCCAAAAATTGGGGTCGTTTTCCATCTTTTCTATCTCTTTGAGCCGCTGTTTGAGCTGATCTGGTTTGACGATATTTTCAATATTTTTGATCTTTTGCTCCAGCTTTTTTAAAAGCTCTGAGTATTCGTAGCTATCCAATACTTGCTCCTGATTTTGGGTAGAATTTTGTTGTTGCAATTATATCAAAAGGGTGGCTATGAAGATTTTGCGCACACCAAAAGAGCTCCAAGCGTATCGAAAAGATTTACGCGGTTCGGTAGGATTTGTCCCCACGATGGGGGCACTGCACAAAGGACACTTGTCTTTGATAGAAAAGAGCGTAGCCCAAAACGACCATACTATCGTATCGATCTTTGTCAATCCAACCCAGTTTTTGCCGGGGGAGGACTTTGAGAAGTATCCCAGACGCTATGAAGCGGATAAAAAGATTTGCGAGCTGGCGGGAGTAGACGCCCTTTTTATGCCTGAAGCCTCGGCGATATACGAAAAAGATGAGGTACTCATAAAAGCGCCAAGCCAAAAAGGGTATGTTTTGGAGGGACATTTTCGTCCCGGACACTTTGACGGCGTTTTGCAAGTGGTCAACAAACTTTTGCATCTGGCCAATCCCCATCGGGCCTATTTTGGCAAAAAGGACGCCCAGCAGCTCTTTTTAATCCAAAAGATGGTACGAGAATTTTTTATGGATACACAGATCGTGCCTTGCGAGATCGTACGAGACGATGACGGGCTGGCTCTAAGCAGTCGTAATCTCTATCTCTCGCCTGAGGAGAGGCAAAAAGCTTTGTTGATTCCCAAATCTTTAAAACGAGCGGCCAAACTGATCCAAAGCGGCGTAATCAAAACCTCCTCTCTTAAAGAGCAGATGCTACAGATTTTACGCCCTCTTAAGGTGGAATATGTTGAAATAGTAGATAGAAAGTTTGATGCGATTGATGATATAAGGATTGGCGACAGCATTATTCTTGTGGCCGCGTATGTGGGGCAAACGAGATTGATAGACAATATTTGGATATGAGGGGAATATGAATTGTAAAAAATTGGCACTTCGGCACGAGTTAGAAACGGGTTATAAGGAGTTAGTTGCGCAGATCGCTAAAACGACGCTCAGTTTTATAAGCAAAAACAACATCCCTTTGACGCCTCGCAATTTTGAGGAGTGGTTTTATGTGATATGTAAAGCCAAAGAGGAGAACCATCTCCTTACTCCTAAAAATCTTAAAGTCTTGTATGAGAAGTATTTCAAAGACATACCCGTACTCGAGGATATCCAAGAGATTCGGGAGATCTCTTTTGATCTGCGGCATTTGGCCATTGGAAGCGAAGAGGCGCTCGATCGTTTTGAGCACAATTTAACCTCCCACGATATCTACATCCAAGAGAGTATCCAAGCTATAGATCAAAGCGACATCCAAAAGATGGAGAGTCTCAAACTCAAGATCAAAGATTTGGAAGAGGAAAACAAAAAGCTGCGAAAGTTTCTTGAGGAAAATAGGAGGCGGCTCGAATTTATCGAGGAGAAGTTTAACGAACAGAAAAAAGAGGCGGAGCATGATAGTTTGACGGGTCTGCTAAATCGTCGAAGTTTTGATAAGGATATCCAAAAGCTCCACGACTCGGGTCTGCCTTATGCTTTGTTGATGTGCGATATCGACAATTTTAAACATATCAACGACACCTACGGCCATCTCGTGGGCGATCAGGTGTTAAAAGAGGTAGGCGAGATTTTGACCAAATATGTACGCAAAGGCACAAGGTCGTATCGCTATGGGGGGGAAGAGTTTGTAGTGTTGCTGCCCAATGCGGATGAGAGGGCCGCAAAAGTTGTGGGCGAGCGTTTGCGAGAAGTGATTGAGAATAGGGATTTGCACCTCAATAGCGTTCGCATCAATTTTACGGCAAGCTTTGGGGGGACGGGAAAAAAAGAGGGCGAAGAGCCCCAGGATGTGATTAAAAGAGCCGATAAAGCTTTGTACGAAGCCAAACGCAGCGGAAAAAACAGAGTCGTTATCTACGAGTGAGAAGGTGGGAGAGATCAAAGCCTTGAGCTTTGAGATAATTGATGTCTAAGGGGGTCGGTTTTTCGATCCAGCGGATACCTTTGATCTGTTGTCGGAACTTGTCGTAGCTAATGTGGGGTATGTAGCTTTTGATGATCTCATAAAAGTATCGGGGACGCTCTTGGAGCTCTTGTACCCCTTTAAAGAAACTCTCGTACAAGGGCTCTATTCTTTGGGACGGGAGGGTTTTGAGAGCAAAAAAGAGATCGTAGACTCGTATAAAGGGCTTGAGGGTTTTGGAAGAGGCCACCAAGAAAAAGCCTTTTTGTCGCAAAAGGGTAGCGTAAGGTTCGTATGTGACGATGAGGGTCGGTTTTTTAAATTCCATTTGGAGGATATTATCTTGGGTGGTGTCGTTTAGATGCACCCTATCCTTGTCAAAGCGGTAGGTTTTAAGAAAAGCGTCAAGGAGGGCTTTATTGACGCTGGAGAGCTCTAGATACGCCTCTAGAAAGGGCAATTTGTGAAGCTCTCGTGTAGGGATATTAGAGAGAATTTGATCGGCCCCTAACGATTGATCTATGAAAAAATAGGGGAGAGCCTTGGCTTTGATGTGGGGATCGCTGAGTATTTCGTATTGGGTGGCGCAAAATCCTGTACAAAGTCCTAAACGAAAGAGCGTTTTACTCTCACTCAAAGAGCTAGTCCATTTGAGAATAAAGTGATCCTTTTGCAACCATCCCATCTCGTTGGCATACGCTAAGGGGAGATATCCTACCCATCTATTGGCGGCTATGGTGCAATATGGTTGATCTATTTGCTCACATCCTTGAAAAAGAAACGCAAAAAGAAGCGTCACTACCGCCCATATAGTTTTCACAGATGATCCAATATCGCTTGAGCGATGGTTTGGGCCCCATTGGGCCAAGAGAAATTTTTGAGATTTTGACTCATTGACGCAATATCCATATCAAGTATATCATACAGCGTATGGTTGTTGTACATTACCGAAGCTTTTTTATTGGCTAAGAAAGAGGCGTTTTTACGCTGATGGTCATTGGCCGCATAGGGATAGGGGAGATAGATAGCGGGCAGCAGATTTGTCGCAAGCTCCCATAGAGTGCTAGCTCCGCTGCGGGCGATAGCTAAGTCGGCTTTGGCTATTTTGGAGGGGAGATCAAAGGAGAAGTCAAAAATTTGGGCTTGTACCCCGAGTCGTTCATACTCTTTTTTGACTCTTTGGTACTCTTGTTTGCCCGTTTGATGTATGATTTTGATACCCGCTTCGCTGAGTCCTTTGGCCCAGTCAAGGGCTAAGTCGTTTATCTGTCTGGCTCCTTGACTGCCGCCAAGAAAAATTATGGTATTGAGTTTTTTTCTCACCCGTCTGCTTTGATAGTATACGGGATCTACGGGATAGGGGTAGTAGGGTGGGAAAAAGGAAGAGTAAAAATCCTTGGCAAAAGGTTGAAGGAGACGATTAAGCCGTCCGATATGGGCGTTTTGTTCGTGGATAAACAGAGGTATCCTTTTTGCCAACGCCGCAAAGGAGGCCGGAGCGGCGGAAAATCCTCCTACGCTTACTACCGCTGCGCATCCATCCAGATATGAGGCGGCTTCTTTGGCGCTCAGAAAGATTTGGCCAAGAGCTTGGAGCTTTTTGATTCCTTTTTTGTTTACTACTCCGCTAGAGGGTAAAAAATAGCGTGCGTGAAAGATTTGCTCCTTTGCAAACCATTGTCTATCTTGACCCGTGGTGGAGCCAATATAGATCGGTTTGGCGCCAAGCTCTTTGAAAGCCTCGCCCAAAGCTTTGGCAATGGCCAAATGTCCGCCCGTACCGCCGCCTGTAAGGGCTATTTTCAATACTCTTTCCTACTTTTGCTCATCATCAGTACCATTCCAAGGGCTATGCCGTTTGCAATCATAGAGCTCCCCCCGTAACTAAGCATCGGTACGGCGATACCTTTGATCGGGATAAGACTCGTTACCCCAAAAGCGTTGATGAGTAAAGAAAAGCCAATGAGCATTGCTACTCCAACGCTAAAGAGGTAGGTGGTTTTGTTGGTGGTGCGATTGGCGATACGAAAGAGGCGCTGGAGGAGAATGAGGTATAAAATCATTAAAATCACTATGCCTATAAAGCCCACCTCCTCGCCGATACCAGAAAGAATGAAGTCGGTATGTATCTCACTTAAAAAGCCGAGTTTAAACTGGCCGTTGCCAATACCTTGTCCTATCATTCCTCCGTGATGGATGGCGTTGAGGGAGTTGGCTATCTGATAAGACTCCTTGGCGTTGTCGAGTTTGAGCTCTTGGGCCATCCACGCGGGCATATAGGAGAGCAAGAGGTTTTGAGCGCTTGCCCACCACATCTTTATTCTAGCGATTCTATGCTCGGAGATAGAGACGAAGATGATAAAAAGGGTCAGGGCAAATCCAAGCAGAATAAAAAAGAGTTTCAAACTTCTCCCGGCAAAAACGAGCATAAAAGCAAGAGTCAGCCCCAAAACCGTCACTTGACCGATATCATTTTGAAAAAGCGCGATAGAGAGGACGGCTATAAGAAAAAGAAAGAGATATGGGGCGATGAGTTTGATCTCGTAAGAGAGTTTTTTGGGCGTATCGTTGTTGAATTTACGAGAAAAGCTCCACGCCAAAAAAAAGACAAACCCCACTTTGAAAAACTCCACGGGCGCGACGGAAAATCCAAATATCTTGATCCAACGCTTCGCTCCTCCGACGGAAGTGACCAAGGAGGCGGGGAAAAATTTCATCCCAAGCATGAGCAAAAAAGAGAGTATAAAGAGCCAAAGACCAAAGGGCTTGATGAAAGTGTCCGGATTTTGCCGGGCCAGATACCACATGGCAAAGATCGCAATAAGGCCAAAGAGGGTTTGGCGTACGAAAAAATGGTATTGGGAGTAGCCAAAATACAAAGTAGTATAGGTCGTAAGCGAGTACGAAGCGAGCATACTAATGATGATAATGGCTGTGGCGATTTGGAAAAGTTTTTTGTCGATTGGCATTTAAGTCTATCTTTATTGGTTTATAAGTATTATTATAGCCACAATTTGGCAAAAAAAATCTAAAATACAGTAGCTTGATGAACACTCTGAACAAACTTTATAAAATCGTCTCTCTTTTTCTTCTTTTCGTTTTGGGAATAGTTATTTTTTGGGGAGCATTTCTTAAAATAATCATAAAAGACAGGCGGCTGCCCAAACTCGTTGTGGAGGAGAAAAATAGAGCGATCCGAGGCTCTATCGTTACAAGCGACGGCTATCAGGTAGTCTATTCTACCAAGCTTTATAAAGTGGCGGTCAATACTCGCTGCATCGATCCAAAAAAAAAGTCTTTGTTTATAAAACTTTTTAGTATTTATAGCGGTATTCCCCAAAAAAAGATTCGGCGGGCTCTGCGAAAGTCTGGCTATACCGTGCTTTCATACAGGATTGATGCCAAAACGGCTTATCAGCTGAAAATTTTGGGACGAAAACTTTATCAAATGGATATGTTTATCCCATATAAAGTGGGCACGAGAGTCATTAAGCAAGGATTGACCATTTTAGAGAGTGGGGAGAGTAGAAACTATCCTTATAAAGATGTGCTCACGCCCGTAGTTGGGTATGTACGAAAGTATGAGGAGGATAGGTATACAAGAATAGCTGGGGTCAAAGGTATAGAAAAATATTACGAGGAGAAAATAAAACCCAAACAAGACGGCCTTATTAAGGGAAAACGGGATGTAGGCAACAACATTATCCTAAACAAAGAGGCTCTTATCAAACGGCGCTATGACGGCTACAATGTGCATCTAAACATCAATATGCTGTTGCAAAAGAGTATTGAAAATATTTTGGATGTGCACAAAAAAGATCTTGATGCCAAGGAGATTTTGGCGGCCGTGATGGATAGCACTACGGGCAAAATCATAGCTATGGCCACTTCCAATCGTTTCGATCCAAAGCATATTACGAGAAAAGATTACAGCGCCCTCAATCCAAAATTTATCGAGTATGAGTTTGAGCCCGGATCGGTGATGAAACCTATCATCTTCGCTTTGCTGCTTGAGCACAAGCTTGTCTCCCCTTTGGAGGTGATACGAGGGTACAACGGCCGATACAAATTAGGCAAAAAGGTTATTACGGACGAGCATAAATTTCAGTGGCTCAGCGCCGAGAACGTTATCGTATATTCCTCCAACATAGGGATTGCCCAGCTGGCCCAGCGTCTACCGGTGGATCTATATTGGAAAGGGCTGCGTACTTTTGGGTTTGGCCAAAAAACGGGCATAGATTTACCCTATGAGCGACGAGGGTCTATCATGCCTATTATTAAATTAAAAAGTGAGATCTATAAAGCTACCGTGGCGTATGGATATGGGATACGGGCTACTTTTATGCAGCTGTTGCGAGCGTATGAGGCTTTTAACAATGACGGAGATGTCTACACTCCTCGCTTGGGCTCTTTTTTGTCCAATGAGAACGAGAAAAAGATACCCCTCCCTTCTCCCAAAAGAAAGAGGGTCATCTCTTTGAAGACTGCGACTACGATGAACAAAATTTTACAAAAAGTCGTCAAAAAAGGGACGGGTACCATAGCGCAGATCGATGGTTTGCAAATAGGTGGAAAGACCGGCACGGCCTATATGGTGCGCAAAGGGCGGTATGTCCATACTTATAACAGCTCTTTTTTTGGTTTTGCCAACGACGACAGGCACCGCTATACCATAGGCGTGACGGTCATAGATCCTAAAAGACGCCATTTTGCCTCCCAGACCGCCGTTCCCGTTTTTCGAGACGTAGTGCTGGAGCTGGTCAACGAGGGCTATTTAGTGCCGCAACGCAACTAGTCCATACTTTTTCTTCATTCTTCCATCGGCCAAAATGAACGCTCAAGGCTTTGGGGCGATTTTTGGTAAAATATGGATACTTCATAATCACAAGGTTTACGATGGATATCAGAAAAGCTTTTTTAGACTATTTTGCAAGCAAAAATCACAAAATTTATCCCAGCGCTCCACTGGTACCAGAAGATCCTACGCTTCTTTTTACCAATGCGGGGATGGTGCCTTTCAAAAAGATCTTTACCGGAGAGCTTCCACCACCAACTCCTCCCAGAGCCACTAGCTGCCAGACCTGTATCCGAGCGGGTGGCAAGCATAACGACCTAGAAAATGTGGGTTATACCGCCAGACACCATACATTCTTCGAGATGCTTGGCAATTTCAGCTTTGGCGACTACTTCAAAGAGGAGGCGATCGAGTACGCTTGGGAGTTTGTGACCAAAGTGTTGGAGCTGCCAATAGATAGGCTTTGGGTGACGGTGCACGAGAGCGACGACGAAGCCGAGAAGATTTGGCGAAAACATGTAAGCCCCGATCGTATCAAACGTTTTGGCGACAAGGACAACTTTTGGCAGATGGGCGATACGGGACCTTGCGGACCATGTAGTGAAATCTTTTACGATCAAGGAGAGGAGCATTTCAACGGTCCAGAGGATTATCTAGGGGGCGATGGCGATAGGTTTTTGGAGATCTGGAATCTGGTCTTTATGCAGTATGAGCGCAACGAAGCTGGAGAGTTGCTGCCACTGCCAAAGCCCAGTATCGATACGGGGATGGGGCTTGAGCGTATCACCGCCATCAAAGAGGGGGTGCTGAGCAATTATGAGAGCTCTTTGTTTATGCCTCTTATCCAAGCCATTTCCGATTTGGCCAAAAAAGAGTACAAATATGAGGAGGGAGCCAGCTTTCGCGTCATTGCCGATCATATCCGAGCCGTCACCTTCTTGCTGGCTCAAGGGGTGATGTTTAGCAACGAAGGGCGGGGATATGTGCTGCGTAGAATTCTTCGTAGAGGCGTGCGGCACGGCTATTTGTTGGGTCTTAAAGAGCCCTTTATGTATCGCCTCGCCGATGAGGTAGCCAAGCTGATGGGCGGACACTACGAGTATCTCAATGAAAAGCTACCAACCATCAAGGAGCAGATAAAAGCCGAAGAGGAGCGTTTTTATCAAACCATTGAGGCTGGGATGCGCCTTTTTGAGGAGGAGCTGGCCAAAACGAGCGAAGTCTTTAGCGGCGAGGTGGCATTCAAGCTCTACGATACCTACGGATTTCCGCTGGATTTGACTGAGGATATGCTCAAAGAAAAAGGGCTGCGGCTGGATAAAAAGACTTTTGAGAAACGGATGCAAGAGCAGCGCCAAAGAGCCAAAGCCGCGTGGAAAGGGAGTGGCGACAAGGCGCTTCAAGGCGATTTCAAAGAGCTGGTTGGACTCAAAAACGAGTTTGTGGGTTACGAAAAGCTCAAAACCGGTACGATCGTACTGGCGATTTTGGACGAAAATTTCAAGAAAACCAAGCGTCTAGAGCCAGGTCAAAAGGGGTGGGTGCTCCTCGAAGAGACTCCCTTTTACGCCGAGAGTGGTGGTCAGGTAGGCGATCGAGGGGAACTAAGAGAGTATGAAGGTCCTGTAGTGGCCAAAGTACTCGATACCCAAAAATTTTTCGATCTTAATATGAGTCTGGTAGAGGCGGTGCGAGCGCTGGCGGTGGACGAGGCGGTCGAGGCGATCGTGGACAAATCCCGCCGAGAGATCGCCAAGCACCACTCCGCCACCCATATCCTCCACTCCGCTCTTCGAAAAATCTTGGGTGAGCATGTGACCCAGCAAGGCAGCCTCGTGGAGGCTAGTAGGCTGCGCTTTGACTTTTCCCATCCAAAACCATTGACGGCCCAGCAGATCCAGCGTATCGAGGATTTCGTCAACGAGGTGATCGCTCAAGGGATCGAGGGCAAAGTAGAGGAGATGCCCATCGAAAAAGCGAAGCAAAAAGGGGCGATGGCCCTCTTTGGCGAGAAGTATGGCGATGTGGTGCGAGTGGTGGAGTTTGGCGATGTGAGCGTGGAGCTGTGCGGTGGGACCCATGTGCGAAATACCGCGGAGATTGGCAGCTTTTTCATCACCAAAGAGTCGGGTGTAAGCAGTGGCGTGCGCCGTATCGAGGCGGTGTGCGGGATGAGTGCGCTCAATCTAGCCAAATCGTGGCGAGAGGATTTGGCTGAAGCACGAGATGAGCTCAAAAACAAAGATATCCTCCAAGGCATCCATAAGCTCAAAAACGAGATCAAAGAGCTCAAAACCGAGCTCAAAAATGCGATGAAGTCGAGCAAAAAAGAGCTCTCTGGTCAAAAGATCGGCGATCTATTGGTCGTAGTGGATGAGGTCGAAAGCGGTGATATCAAGCAGCTTATAGACGACCTCAAAAACGCTCATGACAAAGTGGCGGTGATGCTCTTTCAGCCAAAAGGAGATAAGGTTCTCATAGCAGCCGGTGTCAAAGGAAGCGATATTAAAGCGGGTGAGTGGGTCAAAGCCGTCGCTCCGATTGTTGGTGGCGGTGGCGGTGGCCGTCCAGATTTCGCTCAAGCCGGAGGTAAAGAGCCCAAAAAGATTGGTACAGCCAAAGAAGCGGCTGTGGATTGGATAGCCAAGCGAGTGGAGGAGCAAGGATGAGCGATGGACTAATTTATGTGATCTTTTTCCATATTTTAGGTGCCGTTATATGGATAGGTGGGATGATCGCCGTGCGATTTGCCGTACATCCAGCTTTGCAGCATATCGATGAGGATATGACACGGCTTGCCAGGACGCTGGAGATTACGGGGCGGCTTTTTGGGCTGGTCTTTCCTTTTATTGTGATCTTGATAGCCACGGGGCTTTATCTGGCCCACACTTTTGGCTTTTCGGGTCATACGAAACTGAGCAAGATTGTCCATCTCAAAGAGGCTATCTGGCTGGTGATGACTCTCAATTACGCTGGGATGGTCTATGTGCGTTTCAAAGCCCAAAGCTACTACTTGGCGAGCAACTTTTTGATGGCAAAGAAATTTTTAACCCCAATCGCCAAATATATGCTACCCCTCAACATATTTTTGGGCATGCTTGCCATCTATTTTGGATTGGTGCTAAGAGGATTTTGAAAGGATAGAGATGAAATCACTGGGAAAACATTTACTGGCCGAATATTATCGATGTGACGAAGACGCCATCAATGACGTGCAAAAAGTAGAGGATGCGCTAGTCACTGCTGCCGAGATTGCCGGAGCTACGGTGATCGGCAAATCTTTTCATCGCTTCGAGCCTTATGGAGTGAGCGGCGTGGTCGTGATTAGCGAAAGTCATCTGACGATCCACACCTGGCCCGAGTACGGCTTTGCGGCGGTGGATGTCTTTACCTGTGGCGATCATGTGGATCCCATGAGGGCCCATGAGTATCTCAAGGAAGTCTTTGGCACCCAAAACGCTACTGTGGAGACGATCCTAAGAGGCGTGCTCAATATTCCGGATCTGCGCCACAAACCGGGCGGCAGCTGCGTGAGTGGAAACTGCGGGGACAAAAGAATCGGATGATCCGACTGGCGAGCGGCAGCGAAACGAGGGCCAAACTGCTCCAACAAGCTGGCATCGAATTTATCCAAAGTCCAGTAGATTTCGACGAAGAGGCGCTTTTGAAGCGATACAAAGATCCCAAAGAGTTCGTCTGTGCCGCAGCCAGAGGCAAACTTGAAGAGGCTGTGCGGCGTTATGGTCTGGATATCCCCATTGTCTCGGCCGATACAGTGGTGGTAGCCAATGGCCAGATCCTACGAAAAGCCAAAGATGAAAAGGAGGCCAAAGAGATTCTCCAAAAGCAAAGCGGCAATCGTGTGGATATCATCACCTGCATGATCTACAAGGATAAAACCAAAACTATCGAAGATCTGGATACCACCAGCTACTACTTCGCCCCTTTTGATCCAAAGGATTTGGAGGAGTACCTAAAAAGCGGCGAGTGGCGAGGCAAAGCGGGCGCTTGTATGGTGGAGGGCTTTTGCAAAAAATATATCCAAAAAGTGCAGGGCAAAGAATCCACGGCGATGGGGCTGCAGGTAGAGAGGTTAGAAGAGATTGCAAAAAATATTTGAGGGCAACAGAGGCGAGATATTTCTCATCGACTACCACGGACAAAAGGCGGTGCTCAAGCGCCAAAAAAGTGGTAAACCCAATACTTTGCGCAACGAAGCCAAAATCTTGGAGTATCTGCAACCTAGTGGCATCGTTCCAAAGCTTTTCGAGTATGGAAGCGATTTTATCGTCATGGAGTATCTGCAGGGGGTCTCTTTGAAAGAGGCGATCAAAAAAGAGAGGAAAAAGGCTTTAAAGGAGGCTTTGCGCCTGTGTTATCTTTTAGATAGAGCAAAAGTGTGGCACAAAGAGCTTGGCAGATACTACCACTTTATCTTCACTCCCGAGCCAAAAATTATCGATTTTGAGCGTGCGCGGTTTCATCAAAATCCACGAAACGTACTCCAATTTGCAGGGTTTTATATGCGAGATTTGGATACCCAAAGGGCAATAGAACTCTATAAAAGGAATAAAAGAGTTGGGCTAAAGAGGCTAGAGGAGCTGCTGGATGTATGAAAAGGAGTTAGAGGCTCTCAGGCGCTTTGACCGCTTTCGCAAAAGACGCCTCTTTGATGAGAGCCTCAAAGATTTCGCCTCCAACGACTATTTGGGACTTGCACACAATAAGGAGCTGCTTGCGAGAGCCTATGAGCGGGTGATGAGCTATGGCACCAATGCAGCCAAAGCCTCCCAGCTCATCAACGGCTATACCCCTATCCATCAAGAGTTAGAGACCAAACTTTGTCGACTCAATCGTTTCGAGGCCGCTATCAGCGTGGGGAGCGGCTTTTTGGCCAATCTCGCACTCATCGAAGCGCTGGTACGCAAAGGTGACAAGCTTTTTTTGGATGAGGAGTTTCATGCCAGCGGGATGCTCGCTTCCAAACTCGTAGAAGATGTGGAGATTTTTGCCCACAACGATCCAGAAGATCTCAAAAGACGCCTGCAAAAAGGGGACTTCAAGCGGGCGATTGTGGCGGTGGAGGGGATCTACTCCATGAGCGGTGATCTGCTCGATCCCGAAATTTTCCAAGTGGCTAAGGAGCATGAGGCGCTTTTGATGGTAGATGAAGCCCATAGCAGTGGCGTGGTGGGAGAGCGGCTGCTTGGCGTCTTCGATCTTTTTGGCATAGAGCCAAACGAGTTACACATCAAAATGGGGACTTTGGGCAAAGCGTATGGGAGCTATGGAGCCTATATTCTCGCTAGCGAAGAGATCATCTCTTTTTTGGAAAACAGAGCCAAAAGTATCATCTACACCACCGCTTTGTCATTGATGGATGTGGCTTTAGCCAAAGAGGGAATCGAAGAGGTGGAAAAAAATGTAAAGCACTACAAACGCCAAATCACCAAACGCCAACAGATCGCTGCCGATTTTGGCCATCAAACCCCCGGACTTATCGTCGATGTTCCTACCAAAGAGGTGCTCAAGAAGCAAGGCGAGCTGATGGAGCGAGGCTTCTTGGTCGGAGCCATACGCCCGCCCACCGTCAAGGAGCCGATGCTGCGCATTATCGCTCGTCTTGGCCAAACTCCGCAAGAGCTGCGAGAGCTTTTGGAGCTGATATGAGTTTTGTCTGCAAGCGTTTGCGAATTTATGAACCACAACGGGTGATCGTAGATATCTCATTCGAGATCCGTCACTCTTTGGCGCTTATTGGGGAGAGCGGCAGCGGCAAGAGCTTGACGCTCAAAGCCTTGCTCGATCTTTTGCCATCCAATCTCTCCAAAGAGCTAGAATATGAGTGGGAGTATCCGCTGCTTCGTGGCCGTACTCTCTCGCTCGTACCCCAAAATCCCTTTACCTCCCTCAGTCCTTTGACCAAGATTAAAGATCAGTTTTTTGCTCCGCTAGAGAGTGCCGCCAAGCTTTTGGAGATGGTGGGATTGGATGGAAGCTTTTTGGAGCGCTTCCCCCCGCAGCTTAGCGGCGGACAGGTACAGCGGGTAGTGATTGCCATGGCCCTGGCCTCCGATCCGAAGCTGTTGCTCCTGGATGAGCCTACTACCGCTTTGGATCCAGATACCAAAGAGATGGTACTGCGACTTTTTGCTTCGCTTCAAGAAGAGCTTGGATTTTTGATACTTTTTGTGACCCATGATGTGGCCAGTGCGGCCAAGCTCTGCCGTGAGGCCGCCGTCATTCAAAAGGGGCGCATTGTAGAGAGCGGGGCGATGCAAGAGGTGCTCGCGCACCCCAAACAGCCCTATACCAAACTTTTAATAGAATCCAATTTTGCCAATAGAGAGTTTAGACAATGAAAAAGATTATAAAAGTTTTTTTTGGATCTATTTTCGTGCTTCTTGCGGCGGTGATCGCCTACGGGGTCTTCTATTTGGCGACCTTGTACACCAAAGTAGAGCCCAAGGTGGAGAAGATAGTGCACTATCATCCCAAACTCACTACCAAAATCTATGACCGCAACGGCCGGCTTATAGCCAAGCTTTTTGATAAGGAGAATAGAGAGTATGTACCCTACAATCAGATTCCAGCTCATATGATCGAGGCGTTGCTAGCTATTGAGGATACAAAATTTTTCGAGCATCCCGGGGTCAATCCGGACGCCATATTCCGAGCCTTTTTGAAAGATATCAAAGCGAGAAAATTTGTAGAAGGAGCAAGTACCATTACGCAGCAGCTGGTTAAAAATATGGTGCTCACCCGTCAAAAAAAGCTGCAAAGAAAACTCCAAGAGATTTTGATCGCTTTGCTTGTGGAGAGGAAACTCTCCAAAGAGGAGATTTTGGAACGCTATTTTAATCAGATCTATTTTGGTCACGGCTACTATGGGGTTAAAACGGCGGCCGAGGGCTATTTTCACAAGCCTTTGTCACAGCTTAGCCTCAAGCAGATCGCCCTTTTGGTAGGGCTGCCAAGAGCTCCGAGCTTTTATGATCCCACAAGACATTACGAGCAAGCCATACAGCGAGCCGATAGGGTGATAAGCAGGATGCACGAGCTTGGCTGGATAGACGACGAGACTTTTACCAAAGCGATCGCCGAGCGGCCAAAGGTATACGACGAGAGTTTGAGTCAAAATAGAGCCCCGTATATCGTAGATGAGATATTTCGCCGTTTTGGCAAGAAGCTACCAAATATCAAGGGCAAAGGGTACGAGATTTATACTACCATCGATTTAGAGTATCAAAAAATTGCCAAAGAGGAGTTGGGCAAGGGGTATAAGGCGATCGTGCGAAGAGGAAAGGGGTACAACTACTCCAAGCTCAACGGAGCGATCGTACTGCTTAAACCCTCCAGTGGCGAGATTTTGGCGATGGTGGGGGGCGTTGATTACAAAAAAAGCCCTTTTAACAGGGTAACCCAGGCCAGACGTCAGCCCGGAAGCGCATTTAAGCCTTTTATCTATCAAGTGGCGCTGAATATGGGCTACTCCCAAATAAGTAAAATTCCAGATGTGGCCAGAACCTACGAGTTTAAAGAGAAAAACGGCGTTAAAGTTTGGCAGCCTAAAAATTACGAGAAAAATTTCGAGGGAGAAATCACGCTCAAAGAGGCCTTGGTGCACTCTAGAAATCTTGCTACCATCAACCTTGTGGAAGAGATAGGGCTCTCTACGCTGTATAAAAAACTGCAAGAGTTTGGGTTTACCCACCTGCCTCCTGATCTCTCCTTGGCCCTTGGCAGCGTGACTATCTCCCCTTTGGAGCTAGCGGGCTACTATACCCTTTTTTCCAATTACGGCACGAGAACGGAGCCAATACTGGTGTCTCAAGTGCTTGATAGCCACAAATCTCCCATCTATACGGCCTCTATCAAAGAGCATCCCTTGGTTGAGCCCAAACAGAGCTTTTTGATGATCGATATCTTGCGAGATGTGGTCAATAGAGGAACGGGACGGGCCGCAAGGGTCAAAGGTGTGGAGGTAGCTGGAAAGACGGGTACGACAAACCGCTATGTGGACGCTTGGTTTTGCGGTTTTACGCCCGATATCGAAGTAATAACCTGGTTTGGTCAAGACGACAATACGCCTTTGAAAAAAGGGGAGGCTGGCGGACGTGCTGCCGCACCGGTGGTAGGGGCCGTGATCAAGCGTATTTACGCTTTGCATCCAGAGTTAAGACGAACTTTTGAGGTGCCACAGGGTGTCCAACAGATGATAGTGGGAGGTCAAAAGATCTATTTTACCGACATCTCCAAGCCCTCGCCCAAAGATTTACAACCCAAAAAGGTCAAAGAGGAGCTTTTATTTTAACGAAATTCAAAAAGAATTCTCCCTCTAAAATTTATTGATTTAGAGGGAGATGAATTTTTGTCTTGCAAAGCAAGTTTGTGCTATAATTATCAAAAAGCGCAATAACCAAGCGCTATCAGGGCAGGGACTGCCCGTAGAGCCTGTGGAGGTGCGCCATAAGGCGACCGTTGAAGCAGGAAGCCCTAACTTATTTACGATAGCAAAAAGTTAGGGTAGTTCACATAGTTAAGCGAGCAGTAAAAGAGCTCTCGGATCATCGCCTGAGCTAGTGTTTGGGTGGTGATGACAAGACTTTGGATCTTTAAATCCTCCAGTACCTTAGCCTCCTCTTCGTCTCGAACCCGTGCCACGATATGGGCTTGGGGAGCTAGATCGAGTACCGACTGGGTTACGAGGCGTATCTTTTCGAGATTGTGAAAAGTAATGACTACGGCACAGGCGTTTTTGATATCGAGACTCTCTAGCACCGCTCTTTGGGCGGCATTGCCAAAAAAGACAGGTTCTTCGTTGGCCAAAGCCTCTTCATAGAGCTTCAAATCATGCTCGATGATCACGTACTCAAATCCTCGCTCCCTTAAATCTTTGGCCAAATCCCGCCCCAGTGGGCCATATCCACATAAGATGATATGATTTTTAAAACCGGTAGATTCGATTTTGAGTTCTCGCACCGGCTCTTGAAAGAGTTTGTCCGCCAAGGATTTAAGATTTTTGAGTAGAAAAGGCGTGGCTATCATGGAAAAGATAACTACGGAAGAGAGAATTTGTACGCTTTGCCCGTCTAGGAGATGATTGCCAAGGGCGAGTACAAAGAGGGCTAGGGCAAATTCACCTACTTGAGAGAGGGCCAAAGCCGTTTTAAAGGCGGTACGCCTTTGCTCTTGAAAGAATACCAAAACCGCGTAGAGAATGGCGGCTTTAAGAAGCATCACACCAATCATAAGAAGAAAAATAACACCGATATGCCCAAAAACAAAGCCAATATCGATCCTGTTGCCAACGGCAAAGAAAAAGAGTCCAAGCAAAAGGTCTCGAAAGGGTGCCAAATCCGCTTCGATTTGGTATTTATAATGAGATTCGGCCAAAAGCATGCCAGCAAAAAAGGCTCCTAGAGAGTAAGAGAAACCAAAAAAGTGTGAGATCGCGGAACTAAGCAGGATGACAAAAAAGACTGCGAGCAAAAATATCTCTTGACTCTGACTCAAAATAGCGTAGCGTAAAAATCTGTCGATGACGAAACGCCCTAAAAGCAGCAAAAGAGCAAAAAACAAGATCATATTCAAAAGAGTTTGGAGCAAGAGGGAGGTAACGGGTACCTCTTTGGTAAAGATATCGATCATAAGCAAAAGAGGAATGACGGCGATATCTTGAAAAAGAAGTATCCCCAAAGCTTTTCGTCCATAAGAGGCGTGGATATCGCCCGTTTCGTTAAGGATTTTGAGTACGATGGCGGTGGAGGAGAGGGCTAAAGCGAAGCCTACGACGATGGCCGATTTTGGCTCAAAACCAAAAAGAAATATCGCTCCTAAGGCAAAAAGCCCCCCCGTTAAGAGCACTTGGAGCGAGCCGTAGACGAAGACCTCCTTTTTCATTATTTGCAATTCGCGAAAACTAAACTCCAAACCGATAGTAAACATCAACAAAACGATGCCAAATTCAGAGAGATGATCTAAAATTTCGGTATTGTCCGCATTGATATGCAAAAAATGGGCGACGACGACGCCCGTAAAGATATATCCAATAGCGGTAGGAATATCTATCTTTTTTAGAGCGATATTCAAAAGAGAGGCGACGAATATGGCAAACAAAAAGATGGCGATCTGTTCCATGGGGCTCTTTTTTTTTCGCAATTATACCATTTTAAGAAATTTTGATTATAATTGATCCAAAAGGAGGTGGACAATGGATTGGCAAGATCTACTTGTTTTAGGAGCGAAGTATATCCAAAGCAATGACGACGATAATACGAGCGGCTTGGATCTAGGCGATATTGTCGGCGCTTTGCAAAGCGTATTGGCCGACGAAGATGGCAAGATCGATATCCAAGGGCTCGTATCCAAGGTGCAAGACTCAGGTTTGCTAGAAGTAGTAAGTAGTTGGATCGCAGAAGGGGAGAATAAGCCTATTGAACCAGAGCAAGTGACAGAAGTGGTCGATCCTGAGAAAGTCCAGGCGTTGGCTCAGCAGTTAGGCATTCCAGAAGAGAGCGCAAAAAAAGCGTTAGCCGACGCTTTGCCTGCCGTAGTGGACAAAGCTACGAGCGAGGAGCCGTCACTGGCCGAGCAGCTGTTTGAGCAGATCGGTGGTGTAGAAGGGGCCTTGAATTTGCTCAAGAAATTTCTTTAATATAAAGGAGGAGAATAATGTTTGAGTTTATCAAAGATATCGGTGCGAAAATTTTCTCAAGCGATGAGGAGAAAGCTCCCGAGGAGCTCCAATCATACATCCAAGAGGATAATCCGGGCATAGAAAACGTAGAAGTCCAGATGGATCAAGATGGGAACGTCTCCTTAAAAGGCGAGGCAAAAGATCAAGCGGCTTTGGAAAAGGCGGCATTGATGGCGGGCAATGTAGAAGGGGTGAGCAAGGTTGATGTGAGTGAGGTGAGCGTTCAAGAGCCTTCGCAGCAAAAAGTAGAGATCTATGAGATCCAAAAGGGCGATACCCTTTGGGCAATAGCCGAAAAATTTTATGGAGACGGCAACAAATACAAAAAAATCTTTGAGGATAACAAAGAGGTGATCAAGGATCCAGATAAAATCTATCCGGGACAAAAGATTAGAATTGTTTTGGAGGAAGAACAAGAGGAGCAAAAAGGAGAGGAAGCCTAAGATGCTCATTGTATCCTCGGGCAAATGCCAAATATGTGGGAGCGATAAGCTCCCCTTTACCATGCAAGAGGCTTTGTGTACTTGTCAAAAATGTGGAAAAGAGTATAAGGTATGCCAAAGATGTAAAGAAAAAGGTTGTCCAAAGTGTGGCGGGAGACTGGAGTCTTCGATGGAGTGGGCCACTAAAAATAAGATCTTATTTTAAAAAATGGAGAGTCCCGTCTTTTTGGTAAAAAGCTCCAAAGCCAAAGTTCCGGCGTAGGAGTTGCCGTATTTGTTAAGTGCCGGAGACCAGACGCAAATACCCATCTTGCCGGGTACTACTGCTACGATACCTCCTCCTACTCCGCTTTTGCCAGGTAAACCTACATGAAAAGCAAATTCCCCACTGGCATCGTAATGGCCGCAAGTAAGCATTACGGCGTTGATCCGTTTGGCCTGCGTAGGTGTGACGAACTCCTTGCCAGTGAGGGGATCGGTGCCCTTGTTGGCCAAAAAAAGCATGGAGCGGGCCAGCTCTTTGGTACTCATCTCTACGGCGCAGTGTTTGAAATAGGTCTCCACCACGCTGGTTGGATCGTTGTCTAGATTGTCAAAACTTTTGATCAGATCAGCCAAGGCCCTGTTGCGATAGCCATGCTCCATTTCCGATTTGGCCACGTAGGGGTTGAGGTTGATATCTGGCGTTTGGGAGATATCACGGATAAAGCCAAGGATATTTTCTAGGGTGATAAACTCATCTTTATAGTGGGTGATGAGCGAATCGGTCACGACGATAGCTCCGGCGTTGATAAAAGGGTTACGTGGTTTGCCATGCTCATACTCCAGCTGCACTAAGCTATTAAAAGGGGAGCCACTGGGCTCTACCCCCACCCGCTTGTAGAGCTCTTTTGAGTACATCTTTAAAGCCATCGTGAAAGTGAAGACTTTGGAGATGCTTTGGATAGAAAATCTCTTTTGTTCTTCACCCACACCATAGCTTTGGCCATCAAGGGTCATAAGACTCATTGCAAACTGATTGGGATCGACTTTAGCAAGCTCTGGGATATAATCGGCCACTTTGCCTTTGCCGATATGGGGTTTGACCTCTTCGTAGACCTCTTCGAGGATTTTTTGATAATCTGGGGTTTCAAAGGGCGCAGAGCCCTTTGAATTAGCAGCTGTAGTAGAGTTTGAATTCATATGGATGGGGTCGTCCCTCTACCGGATTGACTTCTACTTCATATTTCCAGTCGATGTACTCTTTGATGAAATCTTCGCTCATGACGCCGCCGGCAGTGAGGAAGTCGTGATCTTTTTTGAGTGCTTCAAGAGCCTCTCGGAGGGTTGCCGGCATCGTTTTGATCCCTTGGTCGCGAAGCTCTTCGAGAGTGTACTCAAAGAGATCCTCATCCCGTGGCTCACCCGGATCGATCTGGTGTTTGATGCCATCGAGTCCTGCCATAAGGATTGCCGTAAAGGCAAGGTATGGACAGCTGGAGCTGTCTGGACTTCTAAATTCGACTCGAACGCTCTTCTCGCCTGCACCGTAAGGGATTCTAAAACAAGCACTCCTGTTTCTTGCGCTGTAGGCCAATACCGATGGCGCCTCGAAGCCCGGCATGAGTCGCTTATAAGAGTTGGTGGACGGGTTGGTAAATGCCGCTACCGCTCCTGCGTGGGCGATGATACCGCCGATGAACCACTTGGCGATTTCGCTCAGATTGCCATATTCTCCGGCTTTATAAAAAAGGTTTTTGCCATCTTTCCAGATGGAGCAGTGTACGTGCATCCCGTTTCCGTTGTCGCCATAGAGAGGTTTTGGCATAAAAGTAGCGGTTTTGCCGTTGATGTGGGCCACATTTTTGACTACATATTTATATTTTTGTACATTGTCCGCCGCACCGATGATATCGCTAAATTTGACTCCGATTTCGGCTTGTCCCGCAGTTCCTACTTCGTGGTGCACTACGAAAGTCTCGATACCCACTTCTTCAAGGACCGTGACCATCTCGGCTCTGATATCCATCTGGCTGTCTACCGGAGGTACTGGAAAATATCCTTCTTTGTAGGCTGGTCTGTGTCCGATGTTGTAACCGCCCTCGTCTCTTGGGTCTTTTTTCCAGTTCCACTCGCCCTCTTCGGAGTCTACCTCATAACATTGGCTGTTGGGTTCGTCCACTACGTGCACGTGGTCGAAGATGAAAAATTCGTTTTCTGGTCCAAAATAGGCTGCGTCTCCCGTACCGCTGTCTTTGAGGTATTGGAGGGCTTTTTTGGCGATGGTGCGAGGATCTTTGTAGTATGGTGTGCCGTCTACGTCATGTACGGAGCAGATGACGACCGCCGTGGGATCTGCCGTAAAAGGATCAACGAAAGCCGTGGAGGCGTCTGGCATCAATAAAGTATCCGATTCGCTGATGTTTTTCCACATTCTAATGGAGCTTCCGTCAAAAGGGATACCCTTTTCAAACATCTCTTCCGTTACTGCTTTGGCGTTGTAGCCTACATGGTGCCATCGGCCAAAAATATCGGTAAATCTGAAGTCGACGAACTCGATCTCTTCACGTCCGAGCATCTCAAAAAACTCTTTGACTGTGCTCATACACTCTCCTTGATAAAATTTATGTCGCTCTCATTATAGCCCAAAATTTCTTTGAGAATTGCTTAAAAATCAAGCAGCTCTAGCTCTTTTTGCCGAAAAATCGCCACTTTATCGTATCCTATCGCTTTTGCCAATGTTTCGATACTACTCATATTTTGGCCAACCTGCTCGGGAGCGTGGGCATCAGAAGCCAAGGTAATTGGGATATCAAGCTCATAAGCAACCTCTAAGAGCTCTTTGGAGGGGTAGGGCTCGCCTACGGGTTTGCGAAAGCCGGCGCCATTGATCTCTAGCGCCATACCGCTTTTTTTGATGGCTTTAAGAGCTTTTTGGGCGATGTGGCGTACATCTTTTTTGGGTTTGAAGTTAAAAACTTTGATCAAGTCAAGATGTCCTGCGATCTGAAAAAGCCCGCTTTTGGCCATCGCTTCGACGGCATCGAAGTAGTCTTGCCATATCTGATCGATATTAGCGTTTTTATACGCACCGATAAACTCTGAGTTGTCAAAGCCCCAAAGATTACCATCTTTGGGAATGAAATGCACCGAGCCGATCAGGTAGTCCACAGGGGCTCCTAGAATACGCTCCTCTAGGTAGTTTGGCAAAAAATCCATTTCGTATCCGAGCAATATTTCGATTTTGTCTTTATATTTTTGGGCCAGCTCTTTGACATCTTTTTCATACGCATTGGCTTCTCCCAAACCCATACGATATTTTGGATCAAAGCCCATGGGAGCGTGGTCGCTAAAACCAAAGATATCGATCCCTTTTTGGATCGCTTGTTCGACATACTCCTCCATCTCGCCGGTAGCATGGTTGCATCTTGGAGTATGGTTGTGCAAATCGACGCGCACGGTTCTCCTTTTGCTATAATTAAAATAACTTAATTATATCACAGGGGGAGCGGATGAGCATTTTTGAAGAGATTAAACGCGATAGCTTGGTTGGAGTCAAGCAAGCGATCGAGGCTGGAGAGCCAATAGGCCAGCTTCGTACCGAGAGTGGGGACTCGGTACTCAGAGTGGCTATCAAAAGCGGAGCGAGTCTGGAGATGTTCGAGCTACTGGTAGAAGCTGGCGCGGATATTTTCGAAGTAGACGAAGAGGGAGTGGGGCTGATCGACGATGCTATCAAAAAAGGACGGCTCGATATCGTGCGATTTTTGGTCGAATCCGGTATCGATCCTAATACGACTAGGCGTAAATCTGGCTTTACCCCGCTAATGGCGGCGATGGCCTATGGGGACGAGCCTATTACTCGCTATTTGGTGCGTGAGTGCGGGGTCGATACCGATGTAAAGGATACATTTGAAAAGACGGCGGCCGATTACGCCAAGATGACGGGATACAAACATCTATTAAGGATATTGGATGAGTAATTTGGCATATAATATCAGATATACGATAGATGATTATAAGCAGTGGAAAGGGGAGTGGGAGCTAATAGAGGGGCAAGCGGTGGCGATGGCACCCAGTCCTTTTGGACCGCATCAAGCAATAGTAAGTAGGATTGTAAGCGATTTGGATAGATCTTTGTTAGAGTGCCAAAAAGAGTGCTTTGTCTATACCCAGCTCGATTACATCGTGGACGAAGAGACGGTGCTGCGCCCTGATGTGCTTGTGAGCTGTCAAAAAATCAAAGATTTTGCCAAGAAAGCACCGGAGTTAATTGTGGAGGTATTGAGTCCTTCCACTGCTATAAAGGATAAAAACATCAAATTTTCTATCTATGAAAAAGAGAGAGTGCCATACTATATGATGGTGGACTACAAACTCCAAAAAGTAAAAGTCTACGAGCTCCATGAGGGAAAATACCAAAAAATCGCCGAAGAGATAGATGGGGTGATGGAGCTTGATTTCGAGGGGTGTACGCTATATTTTGGTATCGATAGATGGTGGCGGGTATTATGAAAAAAGTGGAGCTTTTAAGCCCTGCGGGCAATCTCAAAAAACTCAAAATCGCTCTGGCTTACGGGGCCGATGCGGTCTATGGAGGGGTAAGCCACTACTCTTTACGCATCAGAAGCGGCAAGGAGTTTACGCTGGAGAGCTTCAAAGAGGGGATCGACTACGCCCACGCTTTGGGTAAAAAGGTCTACTGCACCATCAACGGCTTTCCTTTCAACTCCCAGATCAAGCTTTTCGCCAAACATATCGAGACGATGGCTAGCCTTGCTCCAGACGCTTTTATCGTCAGCACTCCGGGTGTGATCAAGTTATGCAAGGATATCGCCCCACACATCCCCATCCACCTCTCCACTCAGGCCAATGTGATGAACTACCTCGACGCTTTGGTCTACTACGAGATGGGGGTAAGTCGTATCATCGCCGCTCGTGAGATCAGCCTCAAAGATTTGGCCAAAATCAAAAAGGAGGTCCCAAATCTGGAACTAGAGATTTTTGTACACGGTAGTATGTGCTTTGCCTATAGCGGTAGATGCCTCATCAGCTCCGTCCAGAGCGGGCGGGTGCCAAATCGAGGCAGCTGTGCCAACGACTGCCGTTTCGAGTATACCCTCTATGCCGAAAATCCAGAGACAGGGACTCTTTTTAAACTCGAAGAGCGAGAGGGCGAGGGGACCTATATCATGAACGCCAAGGATCTCAATCTCGCCAGCCATATCAAGGAGATCTTGGACGCTGGTGTGGTGGATAGCCTCAAGATCGAGGGGCGCACCAAAAGCGACTACTACGCCGCCATCGCTACCAAAGCCTACCGAATGGCGATCGACGACTACTATGCCGGTCGCTTCGAGCCCAAGAAGTATCAAGCAGAGCTTGCCACTACCAAACATCGAGGATTTACCGATGGCTATCTGGTAAGCCGCCCCTATGAAAAAACGGATACCCAAAAGCTTGAGAGCTCCATCAGCCAAGGCACCCATCAAGTCAAAGCCGAGGTGCTCGAAGATGGTCTGCACTTTTTGACCAAAGACAAAATCTGCAAGGGAGAGACCCTTGAGATCGTCACCCCACAAGGCCTTGAGCCAAAGCCTTGCGAGAACGAGATTGGCAAAGTGTGGCAAGAGGATGGCAAATGGTGGCTTAGGCTCGATAAAATAGAAGCGAACAAAGCGTACGAGTGTATCCACAGCGGCAACATAAATCCCGTCAAACTCCCTTGTCCTTTGCCGCCTCTTAGTTTTCTTCGCCAAAAAATCGCGGTTTGATATAATTTGGCCAAAAAAGGAGCGGGTATGCGCTTTGTCTCGATCATAATGGGCAGTAAGAGCGACTATGAGGTGATGCAAGAGTGTGCGAAAGTGTTGGAGAAGTTTGGGGTGCAGTATGAGCTGATCATCTCCAGCGCCCACCGCAGTCCCCAGCGGACTAAAAACTATGTGCGTGCGGCGGAGCAAAAGGGAGCCACCGTCTTTATCTGTGCCGCTGGGATGGCGGCCCATCTAGCGGGCGTAGTGGCAAGTCTTACTATCAAGCCAGTCATCGGCGTGCCGATGAAAGGGGGCTTCATGGATGGGATGGATGCGCTGCTAAGCACCGTGCAGATGCCTGCGGGTATGCCAGTAGCCACCGTGGCGGTTGGCAAAGCCGGAGCTGTCAATGCCGCATACTTAGCTATGCAGATTTTGGCCATCGATGATAAGGAGCTTAGAGCCAAGCTCGAAGAAGACAGGCTCCTCAAAGCCAAAAAAGTAGAGGCGGATTCTAGCGAAGTGGAAGTACTCATCGATGCGACTAAGGCCTGATTGTCTACCCTGTCTGTACAACCAGACCTTGCGTCTGGCCAAAGTGGCCGGATGTGCGGAAGCGTGCAGCGTGGAGGTTTTGCACGAAGGAGCCAAGTTTTTGGCCGGGCTTCCTCTAGATCGCACCCCTCCAGAAGCTGCAGCCGAGCTCTATCCTATGCTCTCTCGCATCATCGGCACTAATGATCCCTACGAAGAGGAGAAGCTGCACTCCATCCAAAAGGCAAAAGAGCTGCTCCCTTGGGTAGAGCAAAAGCTCAAAGAGGCCTCCGATCCCCTTGAAGCCGCTCTTCGCGCTGCGGTAGCCGGTAACGTGATCGATTTTGCCACGCAGGTGACTTTTGATCTAGAGGAGGAGGTGCGAAAGATTTTTGAAGCGCGCTTTGCTATCGATGAGACGGAGCGCTTTACCAAGCGCCTCAAAGAGGTCAAAAAGCTGGTGGTCATCGGGGACAACGCAGGGGAGCACCTTTTTGATAAATTGATGATACAAACTTTCAAGCGCTTTTTACCCTCGCTTCGTATCTACTACTTCGTGCGGGGTCGCCCCATCATCAATGATGTGACAATCAAAGAGGCGAAGATGGTGGGGATGGATGAGGTGTGTGCAGTGGTCGATAGCGGTGTGGATACTCCGGGATTTTTGATAGAGCGAGCGAATGAGGGGGCTCGCAGGATCTACCAAGAAGCGGATCTGATTTTGGCCAAAGGGATGGGGAATTTTGAGTGTATGGAGAGCTACGAGGATGAGCGGCTCTTCTTTTTGTTCAAAGTCAAATGCTCGGTGGTGGCCGCTCGTACCGGCTGCCAGATCGGTGATCTGCTGTGCGCAAACCAACAAACACTAAAGGAGGCAAGATGAGCAAACCGCAAAAAAGAGTAGTGCTTTTTACCAGTCCTGGATGCGTCTGGTGCACAAGAGCAAAGCAGTTTTTCAAAAAAAACGGAATTAAATTCAAAGAGATCGATATCAGCAAGGACCAAAAAGCGGCGCAAGACTGCGTCAAGCACGGATGTAGGGGTGTGCCTGTGGTGCTGGTGGGAAGCCGCTGGATCTGTGGATTCGATCAGGCCAAAATAGAAAGAGAGCTGGGATTATGATTACTTTTAGCCAGATGCTTTTGAGGCTTCAAGACTTTTGGGCCAAGCAAGGATGCACCATCCTCCAGCCTTATGATTTTCCAAGTGGTGCGGGGACTTTTCATCCGGCCACCTTTTTAAAATCCCTCGATCCAAAACCTTGGGCTACGGCGTATGTGGCTCCAAGCCGCCGTCCCACCGATGGCAGATATGGCCAAAACCCAAACCGCTTGGGTGCGTACTATCAGTTTCAAGTCCTCATCAAGCCAAGCCCCGATAATATCCAGGAGCTCTATTTGCAAAGCCTAGAAGCTCTTGGACTTGATTGGCGCAAGCACGACGTGCGTTTTGTGGAGGATAACTGGGAGAGTCCAACCCTTGGTGCTTGGGGGCTGGGCTGGGAAGTATGGCTCGATGGGATGGAAGTGACCCAGTTTACCTATTTTCAACAAGTTGGAGGTTTCGAGTGCGATCCGGTGGCCGTGGAGATCACTTATGGCACCGAGCGGCTGGCGATGTATCTGCAGGGCGTAGAAAGCGTCTTCGATATCCTCTGGAGCGAGGGGGTCACCTATGGGGACGTGCACAAACGAAGCGAGTTTGAGTATAGCCGTTACAATTTCGAGGTAGCCGATACGAAGATGCTCTTTGAGTGGTTCGAGGAAGCCAGAGGGGAGTGCAAGCGCTGCTTGGACGAAAGGCTGCCGCTCCCAGCGTATGACTACTGCTTGCTGGCCAGCCATATTTTCAATACTTTGGATGCCAGAAAGGCTATCAGCGTTACCGAGCGCCAAAATTTTATCCTCAAAGTAAGAGAGCTGGCCAAAGGGTGCGCCGAGGTCTACAAAGAGTCTTTGGAGCAGCCAAGTGCGGCTTAAAGAGATCTACTCCGTGCTTGATCGCATCTCGCCGTTTGAGCTGCAAGAGAGCTGGGACAACTCCGGACTACAAGTAGGCGATTGGAATCAAGAGATCGAAAATATCTATCTTTGCGTCGATGTGGATGAGGAGCTTATAGACTCTTTGCCGCCACGCTCGCTTTTGGTGACGCACCATCCTTTGATCTTTGGCAAGCTCCGATCGATTGAGTATAACAGCTATCCTTCCAAACTGCTCGTACCAATGATCAAAAAGGATATCGTCCATATCGCCATGCATACCAATTTCGATAAGACCCATCTAGGACGATACGTGGCCAAAAATGTACTTGGCGTGCAGGCAAGGTGTGAGGAGTTTGTCTGCTACTTTGAAAAAGAGGGGAGTTTTGAGGAGCTGCTAGAGTGGGTCAAGGGGCGTTTTGGACTTGTTTGCCCCAGATATGTTCCCACCTCCAAAAAGATAAAAAAAGTAGCGATGGTTACGGGTAGTGGTGGAAGCCTGATGGATAGGATCGACGCCGATCTTTTTTTGACGGGGGATCTGAAGTATCACGATGCGATGAAAGCCAAAGTCTTGGGTCTTGGAGTGATCGATATCGGCCATTTTGAGAGTGAGTGCTATTTTAGCGATGCGCTGCAAGAGCAATTGAAAAAAGAGTCAATTAAGGCTATAATTGCGACGATAAAAAACCCGCTAAAGGCCCAATAAAATGAAACAATACATCCAGCAGTTAGTAGAGCTCTCCAAAATAGATAAACACATAGATGATTTTGGCCCAAAAATAGAAGAGGTGAAAAGTAGGCTTCAAAAAGTAGAGGAGGAGAAAAAGACTCTTGAAGAAGCGATCGCCAAAATTGACGAGGAAGTACGGGAGTGCGAGCTTAAAAAGCGTAAAAATGAGCTGCATCTTCAAGAGTTGAGCGAAAAATTGGCGGAGCTGGAGAAAAAGAGTTCGCAAGTCAAAACCGAAAAGGAGCTCAAGGCTATTCGGCTTGAAGAGGATATTGCCAAGGAGCAGATCAATTTTGCCAATGAGGAAATAGCTAGGCTCGAAAAGACCTGCGAGAGTAAACAAGAAGACAAAGAGGCGCTTCAAGTAAAATTGGGCGAGGTTGAAGAGCGGCTTGAAGAGGTAAAAAAGGAAGTAGAGGCTCAGCTAGCCAAATTGGAAAGGGAGCGAGAGGAGCTTTTTAAACAAAAGAGTGAGCTTGTGGCCAAAATTCCCCAACAGATCCTAGCTTTTTATGAAAAAATTCGCAGATGGGCGGGCAATACCGCCGTCGTACCGGTCAAGCAACAAGCTTGTATGGGATGCTTTTTAAAGATCAACGACAAAACCTACGCCAACGTGATTAAGGGCGAAGAGATCACTACATGCCCGCATTGTGGACGAATTCTCTATATCGAAGAAGAAGAGGATGTCCAATAAATAGATGTTTCCTTACCTCTATACGGCTCTGCTCATAGTAGCCTTTGGGCTTTTATGGCCTATGGCGCTGCTGATGAGCTTTTTGCCCAAATACCGCCGCTCCATCCCCGCTCGCTTTTTTCTTTATAAAAATCCGCCTTTTAAAGATATCGACATCCATTTTCACAGCTGCTCTTTGGGCGAGACCAAAGCTTTGGCCCCTTTGGCGGAGCGGTTTGATCGCAAAGGGATTAGCGTCATTACCCAAACGGGCTACGAAGCGGCCAAAGCCTACAAAGGGGCTCAGGTACGCTATCTTCCATATGAGCCCTGGCTTTGGTGGCGGCTGCGACCCGTCAAAGCTTTGGTAGTGATGGAGGCGGAGCTTTGGTATTTACTTTTTTATCTAGCCAAAAAAAGAGGGGCCACCACTTTCTTGGTCAATGCGAGGATATCTACAAGAAGCTATTCCAAGTATCGCCGATTTGCCTGGCTATATAAAAAGGTATTTGCCGCTATTGACTTTGTCTACGCCCAAAGCGAGGAGGATAAAAAGAGATTGGAAGCTTTAGGGGCCAAAAATGTGGAGGTGACGGGCAACATAAAGCTCCTCGCTACTCCCATGGTGACCAAACACTACACCAAAACCCGGCCCCTCATCGTGGCAGCCAGCACCCACGATCCCGAAGAGGAGATCATCGCAACCGATTGGGTGATGACACAGATGGGCAAGAGTACCTTGACCGTCGTCCCACGCCATCCCGAGCGTTTTGAGGAGGTGGATGAGCTGCTGCGTCATATCGCCAAACGGGAGGGGTTGCGATACCATCGATTGAGCCAAAAAGAGGATCTAGATGCGGACATCGTGTTGGTCGATCGTATGGGCGAGTCGGTCAATCTTTACTCCATTGCCGATTTAGTCATTCTTGGAGGAAGTTTCGTCGAAAGTATCGGTGGGCACAATCCCATCGAGGCTGCCTATTTTGGCGTACCGATTATCAGTGGGCCCTACTATCACAACCAAGAGCAGACCTATGGATATGTGGAGGGGATAGGGGTGGTGGATGCCAACGCTTTGCAAGAGGCTTTGCAAGGAGCGTGGCAGCCGACCAAAATCACTGGAGAGGTTGCGATCGAGCCGATCATTGAAAGGATCGAAGATGTGGTACGAAATGGATGAGGAGTGGGTGATCTTTTCTATCAAAGCCCAGCCCGGATCGAGTAAAAACAGATTTGCTCAAATACTAGACGATGCCCTCAAAGTCAATATCAAAGCTCCGGCGGTAGAGGGGGCTGCGAACAAAGAGCTAGTGAAGTTTTTGGCCAAAAGCTTCAAAGTACCCAAAAGTTCGGTAGAGTTTCTGAGCGGCGAAACGAGTAAGAAAAAGCGCATTCGTCTGCCAAGAAACGAAAAAGTTGAAGCATTTATAAAGGAAATGGATGAAAGATAAAGCCTATAAGGTCTTAGCGCAACAGCTGGGGATCTCCAATAAAAAGGCAAAAGAGCTTATCGACAGGGGTCTGGTCTATGTAGGCGATCGCAAAGTGGAGATCGCCAGAGGCGAGATCGATACAAAGACAAAATTTCGAGTCAAGCAGGTAGAAAAACCAGAAGTTTTGTTCGAAGATGAGAAGATCCTAGCCATCAACAAACCGGCCCACATCACCAGCGAGGAGATCAAAAAAGATAGCGGCTACGAATTGCTCCATCGACTGGACAAAGAGACGAGCGGGGTGCTTTTGCTGGTCAAGGACAAGGATTTTCGCAAAAAAGCGATCGATGAGTTCAAAAACCAAAAGGTCTACAAAGAGTATACGGCGTGGGTGGACGGTATTTTAGCCGAGCCTATGGAGATCGACTATCCAATCCGCACAATCAAAAAAGGGGGAAAGGCCAAAAGCCATATCTCAAAGTCTAAAGGTTTGCCGGCGCATACCTATGTGGAGCCTTTGGAGATTCATGGCAAAAAGACCAAGGTCAAAGCGGTGATCAAGACCGGACGCACCCATCAAATCCGTGTGCATCTGGCCCGTGCCGGGTATCCTATCTTGGGGGATACCCTCTATGGGGGCAAACCTTGGAGTCGGATGATGCTCCACTCCAAGCGGATTAAACTGCTAGATTATGATATCGAAGCGCCTGAGCCAAAAGATTTTGAGATTCGATAAAGATTAAATTTAGCTAAAATTAATGAACATTTAAGTAAAATTGCTCACTCAAAGGTCAAAGGGGTAGGATTTGTTTGAAACGCTGTCCAATTCATTCACCAACGCGATTAAAAAGATTCGCTTCAAAGATGACGAAAAGGCTCTCAAAAAGGCGCTTGGCGAGCTCAAAAAGAGCCTCCTCAAGTCCGATGTCCATCATAAGGTGGTCAAAGAGCTGCTCCAAAAAGTGGAGCTGCAGACCAAACGAGAAGGCATTGGGAGAGAGAGCTTTTTACAAGCTTTGCAAGACAATCTCACCTCCATTTTGACCGCTCCGGGAGCCAAACAGGGCTTTGTCTATGCTTCCAAGCCCCCGACGGTGGTCTTGATGACGGGTCTGCAAGGAAGCGGAAAGACCACTACCTCGGGAAAACTGGCCAACTATCTCAAGCTCAGAGGCAAAAAGGTGCTTTTGGTGGCTGCGGATTTGCAGCGGCTAGCGGCTGTTGAGCAGCTGCGCCAGATTGCTGCACAGGTGGAAGTGGACTTCTTTGGAGAAGAGAGCGAACAAGATCCCGTCAAAGTGGTAAAGGAGGCGTTGCAAGTCGCCAAAGAGAAGCTCTACGATGTCGTTATCATCGATACCGCTGGACGGCTAGCTATCGATGAAGCGTTGATGGAAGAGTTAAAGAGCGTCAAAGAGGCGGTGGGTCCCGATGAGGTCTTTTATGTAGCAGACTCTTTGACCGGTCAAGATGCGGTGCGAAGTGCGGCCAAGTTCAACGAAGAGGTAGGCATCACCGGAGTGATCCTCACCAAGTTCGACGGGGACAGCAAAGGGGGCGTAGCGCTCAGTCTAGCCCATCAAATTGGCGTGCCTTTGCGTTTTATCGGAACTGGCGAGAAGATGCCAGACTTGGAGGTTTTCATCCCCGAGCGTATCACCAACAGACTGATGGGGGCTGGAGATATCGAGTCTTTGGCCGAGAAGACGGCGGCAGTGATCGACGAGAAACAGGCTAAGAAGATCAGTAAAAAGATAGCCAAGGGTAAATTCAATTTTGAAGATTTTTTGGAGCAGCTTGAATCCATCAAAAAGATGGGAAGCCTCAAAAGCCTCATCTCCATGATCCCGGGCATGGGCAATATGGCCAAAGCGATGAAGGATCTCGATCTAGAAAATTCCAAAGAGATCAAAAAGATCAAAGCGATGATCAATTCGATGACGCCAAAAGAGCGTAAAGACCCCGATCTGATCTTAAAAAACAGCTCCAGAAAGCGGCGTATAGCCCAAGGGGCGGGGCTCACTCCTCAAGAGGTCAATAAAATCCTCAAGCAGTTTAACAACGCTGCCAAATTTGCCAAGAAGTTTGCCGGCAAAAAGGGTATGCAAGACATTCAAAATCTCATGAAGCAGATGGGTGGGCAGGGAATGCCGCCTATTCGCTGATGTTTTGCCCACTTTACATCAAGGTGTGAAGTGGTTAAAATATCAACTTTGAAAAGGAGAAAAATAGATGACAGTGATCAGACTTGCACGATATGGACGAAAGAAGAAGCCTTTTTATCGCATCGTAGTAACGGATAGTAGAAAAAGACGAGACAGCGGATGGATAGAGAGCATCGGATATTACAATCCTTTAACCGACCCAGCTACCGTCAAGATCGACGAGGAGCGGCTCGACTATTGGCTCTCTACCGGAGCGAAGATGAGCAAACGGGTACAAAAAATCAGCGGTCGCTAAGATGGTAGAGGAGTTCGTTCGGGAGTATGTAAAACTTTTGGCCAATCATCCCGAAGATATCGAAGTGGTGCGACGGCCTATCAACGATACCTTTAGCGAGATCACTATCTATGCCCATCGAAGCGATGTAGGTAAGATTATTGGCAAAGAGGGCAAAATGATTGGGGCGATCAAGACGGTGATCTCTGGATGTAAAGCCAAAGATAGAGTTAGCTACAAAGTCAATGTCCAGACGAAGGGATGAGGTGAAGAGACTCAGCGTGGCTCGACTTGGCCGAAGCGTGGGTTTAAAGGGAGAGATGAGACTCCACGAATTGAGCGATTTTCCCGAACAATTTAAAAAAGGGGCCACCTTTCAAACCGATAGGGGTGAGTTGCGCATAGAGTCTTATAATCCCAAACGAGGGGTTGTGAAGTTTGAGGGTATTAATTCTCCCGAAGAGGCCAAACGCTATACCAACGCCTATTTGTATAGCGACGAGGAGCGCACAAAGCAAGAGATAAAGCTCAAAGATGGTGAGTATTTTTGGTTTGATATTATCGGGAGCGATCTTTATGAAAAGGGCAAACGGCTTGGAAGCGTGCGGGATATCCAAAGACTGCCAAGCTGCGATTACCTCGATATCGCAACGGATGGGGCATTGGTACAAGAGGGTATGCCCAAAAGCTTCTTACTCCCCTTTCAAGCCCCCTTTGTCAAAGAGGTAGATACCGCCAATAAACGCATAGAGGTCCAAGGAGCTAAAGATATCTTGGAGGCCTCGTGAAAATCTCCTATCTTACGCTTTTTCCCAATCTGATGGCGTGCTATTTTCAAGATTCCATTCTAAAAAGAGCCAAAGAAAAAGGACTTTTTGAGATAGAGTTTATCGATTTTCGCTCCTTTAGCCAAGATCGTCATCATAAGGTGGATAAACCAAAAGTTGGCGGGGGTGCTGGCATGCTGCTTACGCCCCAGCCCATTGCCGATGCGTTGGAGGCGATAAAGGGCAAAAGGGGCTGGATAATTTTTACCACGCCCGTGGGCAAGCCTTTTAATCAAAAGGATGCAAAAAGATTAGCCCGTAAAGAACATCTGATTTTTGTGAGCGGTCGTTACGAGGGATTTGACGAGCGGTTAATTGAACTCTATGCCGACGAGGTGCTTAGTCTTGGAGATTTCGTGCTCACCGGTGGAGAACTTGCCGCTTTGGCTATGAGCGATGCGATATTGCGCAATGTGCCCGGAGTCCTTGGCAACGAGGAGTCACTGGTAGAGGAGAGTTTTGAGGATGAGCTTTTAGAGGCGCCGGCGTTTACCAAGCCGGACATTTTCCGAGGTAGCCCGATAGTTTTAGAGTTTTTAAAGGGTAATCATAGTAAAATTAGCGCCTTAAAATATGAGATGGCGCGGATGAAAACGAGATTCCATAGACCCGATAAAAGGATAGAAGATGAGAAATAGATACATCGAGCATTTTGAAAAGGCTCAGGTAGAGGCGAAAAATATACCAGACTTTAAAGCTGGCGATACGCTTAGGGTGGCCGTAGAGATCAAAGAGGGCGAAAAGACACGAATCCAAAATTTTGAAGGGGTTTGTATCGCCATCAAAGGCGAAGGGACGGGTAAAACCTTTACCGTGCGAAAGATCGGCGCGAACAATGTGGGGGTCGAGCGGATTTTCCCTCTCTATAGCGACAGCATAAAAGATATCAAAGTCCTCAGACGAGGCCGCGTACGACGGGCGAAACTCTATTATCTACGAGAGAGAAAAGGAAAAGCCGCGCGAATTAAAGAGCTACGCAAATAATTTAGTAGCGGTGCGCCAGTCTGATAAGGCGCTCAAATCCTCTTTTGGCCTTTTTGGCCAAACTAAAATCTTTTGTAAAGTAGATTATCTCATAATTTTTTGAAAATGCGGCATTGGTCCAGTTAGCCGATCCAAAGGTCAATTTCTTATTATCAAAAATTGCCATCTTAATATGCATCTTTCCATAATATTCCCCTCTTTTTGCATATTTGCCACGAAGCGTAAAGATATCGATATTGCGGTATTTAGCTAAGTATCGCAGTTTGGAGTAGCGGCTTTTTATTTGATCGTAATCGAAAACGATGCGAATATGCACGCCTCGCCTAGCGGCGTTTTTGAGATGTTTGGCGATTGTTTTGTTGGTCAAAGTATACATTGCTATGTCGATACTGCTATGGGCGTGGTCTATCCATCGCAAAAGCTCCTTTTTGGCTTGATGGGCTTCAAAAGGCATGAAGTAAAGCTGCGAAGCTAACAAAAAAGGGACTAGAAGCGATAATATAAGTATCTTTTTTATCATTTTAGGCCTTGTAGTTGTAATAGAGTAATTAAAGCAAAAAGATATTAAAATATACTAAAAAATAGGAGGCGGCGGTATGAAACTGCTCTTAATCAACAAAAATCCGGTAGTCTCTCGTATGATGATGATGAGCGTTCCTAAGGCCGGCTTCGATATAGAGGAGTGCGATGATGTGTATCATCTCCCATCGGGCAGTTATGATGTGGTGGTGATTGACGATGAGATGTATGACGAAAATTTTTTGAATGTCATCAAACAAAATCTAAAATATTATCAGCTCGGCCTTGTGACAAATTCTAAAAACATCAATACATCAGAATTTGACTTTTTGCTCTCAAAGCCTTTCTTGCCTACCGACTTGATTGAAATACTTCGTAAAATCAAAACCGATATCGAATCGCAAAAAGAAAAGGTACCCCTTTTTAAAGAGGAGGAAAAAGAGGAGTCTTCGCCTTTTGATGTGCTTGTAGAGGAGTCCACTCCCCCTCTTCCCCCAACCCAACCCCAAGAGAGTATCGTCCAAATAGAAGAGGAGCCCGAAGAGTCCCCTTTTGTGACGGAGAGTTTGGAAAAAAGCGGCGTATTGGACGAAGGGGAGCTCAGTGAGGTGAGTAAATTACTAGAGGAGAAAGAGGTCTCTACTTTTGATGAAGAGAGCCCCGCTCCAATTGCGCCAGAGCAAAAGGAAGAAAAGCCCAAAGAGAGCTCTTTGGATGAGCGTTTGGAGCAAGAGGTATCGCCAAAAGCGGAATTGAAACAGGTGCATACCCCTGCCGAGGCTTTAGAGAAAGTTACGCAAAGCGTTCAAAATCTCTCGGTAGTCTCTTTGAAAGAGCTGCTTGATGGCATGCGGCTCGATATTACGATCAAAATAACTTTTCCGGATAAAAAAGATGTTTAAAAAAGGTTCGCTCCTCATTATCTCCGGACCCAGCGGAGCTGGTAAAAGTACGCTCATACAGACCATTTTGGAAAATGAAAAAGATGTCTACTTTAGCATCTCGACTACCACACGACCTAAGCGATCTGTAGAGAGAGATGGTATAGATTACTATTTCGTCACCAAAGAGGAGTTTGAAAAAGAGATTCAAGAAGGGATGTTTTTGGAGTGGGCCAATGTGCATGGATACTATTACGGCACCTCTTTGCGTCCGGTGCTTAGAGCCCTTGAAGAGGGAAAATTGGTCCTTTTTGACATCGACGTGCAAGGATATGCTTCTATCAAGAAGAGTCCCCTCGCTCCTTTGGCCACCTCCGTCTTTGTCACGACTCCATCGATGAGTGAGCTTGAGCGCCGTTTGCAAACGAGAGGGACGGATACGCCTCAAACGATAAAAAAGAGGATCCAAAATGCTATTGAAGAGATGGCTTATATGAAAGAGTATGACTTTATTCTCATCAACAGCGATTTAGCCCGCTCTAAAGAGCAGATTCTAGCTATCGCAAAAGCGGCCAGACTCAAAAGAGATCCCAAAGAAATTGAGGAGTTTATCAACTACTGGCAAAGCCATTGATTATACAGGGGCTTAAACCTCACATTAAGAATTTTTGAGTATTATTTTACATAATAAATCAAAGGAGTGATTATGGGAATGCCCAGTATGCCCGAACTTTTAGTAATTCTTGCTATTGTGGTGCTACTCTTTGGCGCCAAGAAGATTCCAGAGCTTGCCAAAGGACTCGGCAGCGGGATTAGGAACTTCAAAAAAGCGATGAACGAAGATGAGGAAGCTCCTAAAAAAGAGATAACCCAAGAGACCACAGCCGCTTCTGCCACTACGGAAAAAACGGCGACCCAGCCAAAAGAGAGCAGCAACGCTTAAGGAGGCTTTGCCCTCTTGTGCAAAGGAATAAAATTTGAAAAAAAAGGTTCAACAAGAACTAAAAAAAGTCTTGGGCAAGGATGCGCTTCTTGAAAAGCCAAAAGAGAAAAAATTTGGTCATTATGCCACGCCAATCGCTTTCTCCTTGGCCAAGGAGCTTCGCCGATCCCCTATGCAAATAGCCGAGGAGATAGCCAAATCTTTTGAAGAATCCCCGATTTTTGAAAAAGTGGAGCCTCTCAAAGGGTATGTGAATTTCAAACTAAGCGAATCTTTTTTAGACGAGTATGCCACTTGGGCGCTCAAAAACGAGGAGCGTTTTGGTGCCGATGAACAAGGGGAGAAGATTTTACTCGAATTTGTCAGCGCCAATCCTACAGGGCCGCTGCATATCGGACACGCTAGGGGTGCGGTGCTTGGAGACGCATTAGCTAGACTTGGACGGCATCTAGGCAATAAGATTCAAAAAGAGTACTACATCAACGATGCGGGTAATCAGATCTATTTGCTAGGACTTTCTATTTACTTAGCGGCAAAAGAGGAGTTGGGCAAAGAGATCCAGTGGCCCGAAGAGTACTACCGGGGCGATTATATAAAGGATTTGGCCAAAAAGGCGATCGAGGTTTTTGGATCGGAGTTTTTCACTGGTGAAGAGGCGATAGAGAAGCTAGCTAGCTGGGGCAAAGACCAGATGATGGAGCTGATCGTCCACGATCTAGAGCAAGTAGGTATCGAGTTTGACTCGTTTGTAAGTGAAAAGTCGCTGTATGAGAAGTGGGACGAGGTGCTTGAGATCCTCAAAGAGCACGGCGCCATCTACGAAAAAGAGGGGAAGCTATGGTTACGCTCTACCGAATATGGAGATGAAAAAGATCGTGTAGTGGTACGAGAAGATGGGCGTCCTACCTATTTGGCCGGCGATATCATCTATCACTATCAAAAGTTTGGGCGCGGATTTGATCGCTATATCAATATCTGGGGAGCCGATCACCACGGCTATATCGCCAGAGTAAAGGCTGCCATCAAATTTTTGGGTTACGACCCTGATCGCTTGGAGGTGCTGCTGGCTCAGATGGTCTCTTTGCTCAAAGGTGGGGAGCCCTACAAAATGAGCAAACGGGCGGGCAATTTCATCCTCATGAGCGAGATAGTCGAAGAGATCGGGCCCGATGCGATGCGGTTTATGTTTTTGAGCAAAAAGGCTGATACTCATCTAGAGTTCGACATCGATATCCTCAAAAAAGAGGATGCTTCCAATCCGGTCTACTATATCAACTACGCGCATGCCAGAGTCCATTCCGTTTTTGCAAAGGCTGGTAAAAGTATCGAAGATGTGGTGGATGTACCCCTTATAGGACTACCGCAAGAGGCTAAGGATTTGCTTTTTGACGCTCTCGTATTGCCCGAGGTTATCGAAGACGCTTATGCCAAACGGGAGATCCAGCGACTCACAGATTATTTAAAATTTTTAGCCGCTCAATTTCATAGCTTTTACAACAAACACAAAGCCATCGGTACGGAGTATGAAGATCGCTATCTCAAGCTTTTTTTGGTCGTGGCTCTCTCCATTCGGGTAGGATTGGGACTCCTTGGTATCGAAGCGAAAAAAAGGATGTGAGGTGATCGACAAACGGACGAATCGGATCAAAGAACTCCTTGAGGAGAAAAAGGGCGAAGATGTAGAGGTGATCGATACCTCTGGAGGGGACTATTTCGTCGATCGTGTAGTAGTGGCTACCTCTTTGAGCGACAAGCATACGGGTGCTTTGCTCGACTGGCTCAAAGAGAAGCTTAAACCACAAGGTGAAGAGTTTTTGAAAGTTCAACAAGGGGATGAGTGGATCGTTGTGGATTTAGGGGATATACTGATCCATCTTATGACCGATGCGTATCGAAAGAAGTACCGGATCGAGGAATTTTTGAAAGAGCTTTTAGATAAAAACGCCTAATGGGCCACGCCACAATTTTTGGCAGATAGCCAAGCTTTGGATCTTTTCTTAGCTGAGTAGAGCTAATGGGTATATGGACTTTTAAAGTCTTATAGTTCGAGGGGATTTTTTTCCTTCCTCTTGTGGCTACGACGAACTCTACCTCTTTTCTTAACCTCTTATAATTTTTCCATTTATGCAGACTCGCCAAGTTATCGCTACCGATAATGTAATAGATCTTTTGTGGGGCAAAGCGGCATTTGAGATACTTTATCGTCTCGATTGCGTAGGTGGGGCGGCTTTGGCGTATTTCAAAATCACTCACTATCACTTTTGGGAATGGAGCGAATATCTTTTTGAGCCATCGAAAACGCAGATGTGGCAGTGCGACGAAGGCTTTTTTGAAAGGATTGAGATAGGTTGGCACGACGATGAGCAGATCGATAGGAAGCTCTTGCAAAGCCCGTCGTACGATCTCTAGGTGTCCTTTGTGTGGCGGGTCGAAACTGCCCCCAAAGATGGCTATACGCAAATATTACCTTTTTAACCAAAATTATAGTTAAGTTTCGTTAAAATCTGCCTAAATCTACCCAAAGGGGGCTAATGGCGATTAAGCTGGCAATTAATGGATTTGGGCGTATTGGACGGGCGGTAGTGCGAAACGCTTTACATCGGGGTGGTTTTGAGATCGTAGCGATCAACGATCTTATGGAGCCACAGATGATGGCGTATTTGCTGCGTCACGATTCGGTACATAAGGGGCTGGACAAAAGCGTGGAGCTGCACGGCCAAGAGCTTTGGATAGAGGGGAAAAGAGTCTCTCTTTCTCATCATAGCGAGCCGGGACTTATGGAGTGCGAAGCCGATGTATTGATTGAATCGACGGGGAGATTTCTCACCCAAAAGCTCGCCTCGCCCCATCTTCGCTACGCCAAACGGGTAATCCTCTCGGCTCCCGCCCTCGATGATACCCCGACATTTGTGTATGGGGTCAATCACACCCTCTATCAGGGTCAGCCCATTCTCTCCAACGCAAGCTGTACCACTAATTGCCTTGCTCCCATCGCCAAACTTGTGGATGAAGCCTTTGGGATAGAGGCGGGATTGATGACGACCGTACATAGCTATACCATCGACCAAAATCTGCTCGATAGCGACCACAAACGAGATATCCGCCGCTCCAGAGCCGCGGCTTTGAATATTTTACCCACAACTACGGGTGCGGCCAAAGCGATAGATAGAGTGTTGCCAAATCTACGAGGCAAACTGCATGGTCGAAGCGTACGGGTCCCCGTGGCGGACGTATCGCTGATGGATCTAGATCTTGTGCTTTTTGAAAAATGTGACCTTGATGCTTTAAATGCTCTTTTTAAAGAGGCGGCCAGTGGAGATTTTTCGGGGATTTTGGGTGTGGATGAGGAGTATAGGGTCTCGCAAGATTTTGTGGGATGTCCACTAAGCTCCGTAGTAGCTACGGATCTGACACAAGTGATTGGGGGTCGGATGGTAAAGATTATGAGCTGGTACGACAACGAGTGGGGCTATGCCAACCGACTTTTGGATATGGCCGAATTTATCACACAATATCACATAAAGGAGTAAAATGCATATCAAATCGATCAAAGAGCTCGATATTGGACCCGGGGACAGCGTCTTTATTCGTTGCGATTTTAACGTACCTTTGGACGAATATGGCAATATTACCGACGATAGACGAATACGAGCGGCATTGCAAACTATCCGCTATTGTATCGACAACGAGTGCCGGATCGTTTTGGCCAGCCATTTGGGGCGTCCCAAAGGATATGATGAGCGATACTCCCTCAAACCCGTAGCCAAACGGCTTCATACCCTGCTCAAACATGATGTGATCATGGCAAAGGATGTGGTGGGCGAAGATGCCAAAGCCAAATTTGCGGCATTAAAGCCAGCAGAGGTGTTACTGCTTGAAAATCTGCGCTTTGAGCCCGGAGAGACCGCCAACGATCCTGAATTTGCTAAAAAGTTGAGCGAATTTGGGGAGTTTTATGTCAATGACGCTTTTGGAGTGAGCCACCGAGCCCACGCTTCAGTCGAAGCGATCACTCGATACTACGATAAAGACCACAAGGCCGCTGGCTTTTTGCTGCTCAAAGAGATTAAATATCTGTACAAACTCCTAGAACATCCCACGCGTCCTTTTTTGGCAATTATTGGCGGGAGCAAAGTCTCTGGCAAACTAGGAGCGCTTATTAATCTGCTGCCAAAGGTGGATAAGATGATCATCGGCGGCGGGATGGCTTTTACTTTTTTAAAAGCGCTGGGTGAAGAGGTGGGTAAAAGCTTGGTCGAAGAGGAGCTAGTAGGCGAAGCCAAAAAGATTTTGGATGAGGCCAATCGCCTCGGGGTCAAGCTCTATTTGCCCGTAGATTTCGTCGTCGCCCCCGAGATTAGCGAAGACGCTCCGGTAAAATTTGTCACGTATAAAGAGATCCCAAAAGAGTGGATGGGGCTAGATATCGGGCTTGCCTCCACTAGGCTTTTTAGAGAGGCCCTGAATGATGTGCAAACGATTCTTTGGAACGGGCCAATGGGCGTTTTTGAGATTGATAAGTTTGCCAGAGGCTCTATTAAGCTGGCCAACTATGTAGCCGAAAGCTATGCGACCAAAATCATTGGTGGTGGGGATACCGCTAGCCTCATAGCCAAAGCCGGGGTGGATGACGAGATGACATTCATCTCTACGGGCGGGGGAGCCAGTTTGGAGCTCTTAGAGGGCAAAGAGCTCCCCGGTATCAAAGCTTTGATGGTCGAGGATGAGGAATGATACTGGCTGCCAATTTCAAAATGAATCACACAAGAGCCAGCACCAAAGAGTATTTGCGCAAGCTGCAAGAGTGTCCAAAACCAAAGGATCTGGAGCTTTTCGTATTTCCCCCTTATACCGCATTGGATCGGTATGAGGGCCCAGCCGTCATCGGAGCCCAAAACGCATACGGGGCCGAGCAGGGCTCGTATACCGGTGAGATAGGGTTGCAGCAGCTCAAAGAGTTTGGGATTACCACCTTGATTTTAGGCCATAGCGAACGCCGCCATCTTTTTGGGGAGTCCCAAGAGCTCATCGCTCAAAAGTTTGCCTTTTATAAAGAGCGCGGATTTACTATCTTTTATTGTGTGGGCGAGACGCTCGATATTCGAGAAAAAGGGGATATCCAAAGGTATCTTTTAGCTCAGCTAGAGGGGATCGATCTAAAGTATGAGGGGTTGATTGTCGCTTATGAGCCGGTGTGGGCGATAGGGACGGGTAGAAGCGCAAAAGAAGAAGAGATCAAAGAGGTATTGGCCTTTTTACAAACTCTTACCTCGCGTCCTTTGCTCTATGGCGGAAGCGTAAAACCACAAAATATACAAACTATTATGCGAATTCAGGGATGTTCGGGAGCTCTTGTGGGCACGGCGAGCTGGAGGATTGAGAGTTTTTGTCAAATGATACAAAAGATGAAGGAGTTGTAATGGGATTGATGGATGGAAAGAAAGGATTGATTGTTGGCGTAGCCAATAACAAATCGATCGCTTACGGCATAGCCAAAGCGTGCAAAGAGCAAGGAGCTCAGCTAGCTTTTACCTATCTCAACGACGCGATTAAAAAAAGGGTCGAGCCTATCGCCAAAGATTTGGGAAGCGACAAAATTTATGAGCTAGACGTAAGTCGTCCCGAACATTTCGAGGCGCTCAAAGAGGCGATAGCCAAGGATTTTGGCAAAATCGACTTTTTGGTCCACTCCGTCGCCTTTGCTCCCAAAGAGGCGCTAGACGGAGGCTTTATCGATACGAGCAAAGAGGCTTTTGAGATAGCGATGAATATCTCCGTATACAGCCTAATCGAATTGAGCCGTACCGTACTTTCTCTTATGAACGAGGGGGGCAGTATCTTAACTTTAACTTATCTAGGCTCGGAGCGATATATTCCCCACTACAACGTTATGGGTGTGGCTAAGGCGGCGTTGGAGGCGAGTGTACGCTATTTGGCCGTGGATTTAGGATCCAAAGGTATTCGGGTCAACGCCATCAGTGCAGGACCCATCAAGACGCTAGCCGCCAGCGGTATAGGGGATTTTCGCACGATTCTTAAATGGAACGAAGCCAATGCGCCACTGCGTCGAAATGTCACCATAGAAGAGGTGGGCAACAGCGCTATGTATCTGCTCAGCGATCTCTCCAGCGGGGTGACTGGAGAAGTGCATTATGTGGATGCGGGATATCACATTATGGGGCTTGCGGCGGTAGAGGAGATGGATGGCAAAACCGTTTTGGTTTGGGATAGAATCAAAGATTAAAAGCGAGTTAAATAACAAAAATTTAAGAAAAGTACGCTATAATTTCGTTTGAGCCTATCGATTTTGTAAAAAAGGAGTAAGAATGAAACTGGCAAAATTAAGTCTTGTTGCAATTGTAGCTCTTGGTATGAGCGCTTTTGCCGATGTTGAAAATGTAAAGTTTAGCGGAAACGCAAAACTTTTCTATGGAACAAACGATGCGGGTAAAGCCGATCTTTT
>WGAT01000070.1 GCA_015494715.1 Campylobacterota bacterium | reverse complement strand
GATTCAAGCTTGGTGAATTTGCACCAACAAGAACCTTCCGAGGCCATAAAGGCTCTGTACAGAAAAAAATCGGGAAATAAGGATAGGTGATGAGCAAAGCAATTCTTAGATTTATCCGACTCTCACCTACAAAAGCGAGACTGATCGCTCGAGAGGTGCAGGGTATGAACGCAGAAGAGGCGTTGGCGGCATTGGAGTTTATGCCAAACAAAGCGGCCAAAGTGATCTCCAAAGTGATCACGAGCGCAGTGGCCAACGGAGGATATGAACCAGAAGAGGTAGAGATCGTCTCTTGTAGAGTGGATCGTGGACCATACCTCAAGCGATTTCGTCCAAGAGCAAGGGGACGAGCCAGTAGAATTATGAAGCCGACTTCTCATATCTATGTGGAAGTAGCACAAAAGAAGGATAGCTAATGGGTCAAAAAGTCAATCCTATCGGTTTGAGACTTGGGATCAATAGAAATTGGGAGTCTCGCTGGTTTCCCGATTACAATAAGATGCCAGATCGAGTGGCCGAAGATTATAAAATCAGAAACTTTTTAAAAAAAGAGCTCTACTACGCAGGCGTGAGCAATATCATCATCGAGCGTACGGCCAAAAAACTTCGGGTGACCATCGTAGCGGCACGACCCGGCGTTATTATCGGTAAGAAAGGTGCCGATATCGAAAAGCTCAAGCAAAAGCTTCAAAAGCTCGTAGGCAAAGAGGTCTATATCAATATCAAAGAAGAAAAACGTCCCCAAGCCTCCGCACAGCTTGCCGCTGAAAATGTTGCGACGCAGCTTGAGCGGCGGGTCGCTTTTAGACGGGCAATGAAAAAAGCGATCCAAGCTGCCCAAAAAGCAGGCGTAAAGGGGATCAAAGTCCAAGTAGCGGGACGACTTGGCGGCGCCGAAATGGCACGAACGGAGTGGTATTTGGAGGGTCGCGTACCTTTGCACACGCTTCGGGCCAAAATCGATTACGGCTATGCCGAAGCGCATACTACCTATGGCGTAATTGGCGTGAAAGTTTGGATCTTCAAAGGTGAGGTGTTACAAAAAGGGATCCGACCAGAGCCTACCGAAAAACCAAGACGTAGAGCTCCAAGAAGGAGAAGCTAACCATGTTGATGCCAAAAAAGACGAAATATAGAAAACAGCAAAAGGGACGAAACCGAGGCAAAGCCTATCGAGGTAATAGTCTAGCTTTTGGTAACATCGGAATCAAAGCACTTGAGCACGGTCGGATCGATTCACGACAGATCGAGGCGGCTCGGGTTGCGATGACGAGAAAAGTAAAAAGAACAGGGAAAATTTGGATTCGGGTATTTCCTGACAAACCATTGACCAAAAAACCCCTTGAAACTCGAATGGGTAAAGGGAAAGGTTCGGTGGAAAAATGGGTGATGAATATCAAACCCGGTCGGATCATCTACGAGATGGCCGGGGTTGAGGAGAGTTTGGCAAGAGAGGCTCTTGATCTTGCACGATATAAACTTCCATTCAAAACAAAAATCGTGACACAAGAGAGTGAAAATGAACTATACTGAGATCAAAGAGAAAAGTTTAAAAGAGTTAGAAGGGTTGTTAAAAGAGAAGAAGTTGGAGCTCTTTACGCTTCGTATGAAGCTCAAAACCATGCAGCTCCAAGATACGAGTCAAATTAGAAAAACAAGAAAAGATATCGCTAGGATCAAAACGGCGATATCTGAGAAGAGAAGGGCTGGATAATGGCTTATAAAAGAGTTATTCAAGGAAAAGTAATTAAAAAGAGTGGCGATAAGACCATCTCTTTGTTGGTAGAAAGAAAGATGATGCACCCAAGATACCATAAAATCGTCAAACGATTTAAAAAGTATTTGGTGCATGATGAAAAAAATCAAGCCAATGTGGGCGACGTGGTTACGGCCATAGAGTGTCGCCCAATCTCTAAAAGAAAATCTTTTCGGCTTAAAGAGATCGTTCAGTCAGGAGTGCAGTGATGATTCAAAGTTTTACAAGACTCAACGTCGCCGATAACAGCGGCGCAAAAGAGATTATGGCAATCAAAGTCCTTGGAGGCTCCAAAAGACGATACGCCTCCGTGGGCGATGTGATCGTCGCATCTGTTAAAAAAGCTTTGCCCAACGGCAAGGTAAAAAAAGGCCAAGTGGTCAAAGCGGTAGTGGTACGCACGAAAAAAGAGATCCAAAGGGAAAACGGCTCTTTAATTCGATTTGACGACAATGCCGCGGTTATTTTGGATAACAAAAATGAGCCTATCGGTACGCGGATTTTTGGGCCGGTAGCCAGAGAGGTTCGATATAAAAATTTTATGAAAATCGTTTCACTCGCGCCGGAGGTGCTCTAATGGCAAAGAAATTTAAAATTAAAAAAGGTGATATCGTCGAAGTTATCGCCGGAGACGATAAAGGTAAGACCGGCGAGGTATTAAAGGTTTTGACTAAAAAAGATGCGGTAATTGTGGCTGGATGCAAAGTGGCCAAAAAAGCGGTCAAACCCAGCGAAGAGAATCCCGAGGGTGGATTTATAAAAAAAGAGATGCCAATTCATATCTCTAACGTTCGAAAAGTAGAAGGTGGCGCGTCATGACATTGGAGTTGAAACAAACCTACAAAGAAAAAGTAGTTCCAGCTCTCAAAGAGGAGCTAGGGATAAAAAATCCTATGCTCATCCCAAATCTTGAAAAGATCGTTATTAGCGTAGGAGCGGGTGAGGGGAGCAGAGATAGCAAACTGCTGCAAAATATTCAAGATACTATCAGCCTTATTGCCGGACAGCACGCCGTTGTCACAAAAGCCAAAAAGTCTGAAGCTGGTTTTAAAATCCGTGAAGGGATGCCCGTGGGTGTAATGGTTACTTTACGAGGTAATCGTATGTGGAACTTTTTGCAAAAACTCATCTACATTGCACTGCCGCGGGTAAAAGATTTTCGGGGTCTTCCAAAAAACGGATTTGACGGACGGGGCAACTATAACTTCGGGTTGGATGAACAGCTGATGTTTCCCGAAGTCGATTATGACAATATCATTAAAACCCACGGGATGAACATCACTATGGTTACGACGACTGAAAATGACAAAGAGGCGTATAAAATGCTGGAGCTTCTTGGATTTCCATTTGCAAAAGGTGGTAAATAATGGCTAAGAAAAGTATGATCGCAAAGGCTCAAAGAAAGCCAAAATTTAAAGTACGAGCCTATACAAGATGTAGAATCTGTGGAAGACCACGATCTGTATACAGAGATTTTGGGATCTGTAGAATTTGTCTAAGAAAAATGGCAAGCGAGGGACTTTTGCCGGGTGTGAAAAAATCAAGCTGGTAATGCACTAATAGGTAGCGTGCGAGGCACGAACCCTATTAGATATTCATGAAGGAGAAACGATGATTAATGATATGATTGCCGATTCTATTACGAGAATCAGGAACGCTCAGATGAGAGGCCAAGAGGTCACCCAACTACTCTATTCAAAAATTGTAGAAGCTATCGTTAAAATTTTACAAGATAAAGGGTATATTGAAAGTTATAAAGTCGTCGAAGAGGGTAATAAAAAATATATCAACGTAGTTTTGAAATATGAAGAGCAGGGCAAAAAGAGAAAGCCTGTTATTAATGAAATTAAAAGAATCTCCAAACCCGGACGACGAGTTTACAAAGGCAAAGATGAGATTAAGCGTTTTAAGAACGGCTATGGGACTATAATCGTTAGTACGAGCAAAGGCGTATTACCCAACGATGAAGCCTACCGCCTAGGTGTTGGCGGCGAAGTTTTGTGTAGTGTTTGGTAAGACGATATCCATTCGAGTCGATCGTAGAAATATCGCATAAAGGAAAAGTATGAGCAGAATAGGTAAACAACCAGTCGCGATACCTAGCGGTGTAGAGGTAAAGCTTGAAGAAGGAAAACTTATTGCCAAAAAGGGCAATATTACCCAAGAGGTGGATTTTGGCAATCGCGTCAATGTAAAAATCGAAGATAATAAAATCGTTTTTTCCCCCGTAGGCGAAGATAAGCAGAGTAAAGCTTTTTGGGGAACCTATCGCTCTTTGACGGCAAACGCCATTGATGGATTGGTAAAAGGTTTTGAAAAAAAACTCGAAATTAACGGAGTTGGATACAGAGCGGCCGTCAAGGGCAAGACGCTCGAACTTCAACTAGGATTTTCCCATCCGATTATCTATTCGATTCCCGAAGGGATCGAGATAAGCGTAGATAAAAATATTATCACTATCAAAGGTCATGACAAACAAAAAGTAGGTCAAGTAGCCGCAGAGATTAGAAGCTTTAGACCGCCTGAGCCATATAAGGGCAAAGGTGTCAAGTATGTTGACGAAGTGATTATTAGAAAAGCCGGTAAGACAGCTAAGAAGTAAGGGGTAGGGAATGAGACAGAGTATCCAAAGAAAAAAGAATAGACTGCGAATAAAACGAAAAAGAAGAGTGAGAGGAAAAGTGCGAGGTACGGCCGATCGTCCTCGAGTATCGGTCTTTAAATCCAATCGCCACTTTTATGCTCAAGCGATTGACGATACACAAGGCCATACCCTTGCGTATAGCGATGGTGCGAAGCTTGGCTTAAAAGTAAATCAAGAAGATGTGAAAAAAATAGCTGAGGATATGGCTCAAAAGCTTAAAAGCATTAATATCGAGACGATCGTTTTTGATAGAAACGGTTATCTCTATCATGGCGTTGTTGCATCTTTTGCGGATGCGCTTAGAGAAAACGGAATTAAGTTTTAGGGGTAGTCGATGGAAAATTGGAACAGAGAAGAGTTCGAAGAGGTTGTTGTCAATATCAGCCGTGTGACGAAAGTGGTCAAAGGTGGACGAAGATTTCGTTTTAGCGCTCTTGTAGTGGTAGGCGATAAAAAAGGCCATGTGGGATACGGCATCGGCAAAGCCAAAGAGGTGCCAGACGCTATTAAAAAAGCGATTGACAACGCTTTTAAAAATATTACCACCATCAATATCAAAGGGACTACGATCGCCCACGATATTGAGCATAAATACAATGCGAGCAAAATTTTGCTCAAACCCGCCAGCCAAGGTACCGGGGTAATTGCCGGTGGTGCTGCCCGTCCGGTGCTAGAGCTTGCGGGTATCAAAGATATCTTGACCAAATCTTTGGGATCAAACAACCCAGCTACTTTGGTCAGAGCGACTATTGAAGCACTAGAGAGAATAAAAGGATAAATTATGGCATTGCACAATCTTCAACCAGCTCCTGGAAGTACCCATAAAACAAAACGGGTCGGACGAGGACAAGGAAGCGGTAAAGGAAAGACTGCCACAAGAGGACAAAAGGGTCAAAAAAGCAGAACGGGATACTCTCAAAAAAGAGGCTTTGAGGGTGGTCAACAGCCACTGCAAAGACGACTGCCAAAAGTTGGATTTCGCTCACGCGTCCAAAAGCCGCACGCCATTAATGTGGATAAGGTAAAATCGGTAGCGGCATTGGAAGAGATCACTATCGAGAGTATCAAAAGCGTTTATAAACTTCCAAAATATGTCACAAAAATTAAACTTATCGGGAGTAGTGTCAAAGAGATCATCGCAAAGATAAAAGATGAAAACATCTCTTACAGCGGACAAAAGTAATGAGCAAAGCACTTGTAAACAAAATCCTCATTACATTGGGATTTCTGTTCTTATATAGAGTCTTGGCCTATGTGCCGGTTCCCGGTGTCAATATCGATGTGGTAAAAGAGTTTTTCGACTCCCAAAGCGGCAATGCTTTGGGAATGCTCAATATGTTTAGCGGCAACGCCGTACGACGACTTAGCATCATCTCGTTAGGTATTATGCCCTATATCACCGCTTCGATTATTATGGAACTTCTTGCGGCTACTTTTCCATCACTGGGACAGCTAAAAAAAGAGCGTGATGGAATGGTCAAATATATGCAAATAATCCGCTACGCTACCGTGGCCATTACGCTTATTCAAGCGATCGGAGTCTCCATCGGTTTGCATTCGCTTACGGGTAAAGGCGGGGAGAGCGCCATTATGATCGATATGCAAACTTTTGTAGTCATAGCGGCTATCTCAATGCTTGCGGGTACAATGATATTGGTTTGGATAGGAGAGCAAATCACTCAGCGAGGTATCGGTAACGGGATATCTTTAATCATCTTTGCAGGTATCGTATCGGGTATTCCAACAGCCATTGCCGGGACTATCAATTTGGTCAATACGGGTGAGCTCAATTTCTTGGTTTTGATCGCAATCGTAGCCATCATTTTGGTGACGGTGGGATTTATCATCTATGTAGAACTAGCCGAGCGGCGTATTCCGGTCTCATACTCTAGAAAAGTGTTGATGCAAAATCAAAAAAAACGGATTATGAATTATATCCCCATTAAACTCAATTTAAGCGGGGTAATTCCACCGATTTTCGCTTCAGCTATCTTGATGTTTCCCTCCACCATTTTACAATCGAGCACCAATCCAATTGTCCAAAAGATTGCCGATATCCTCAATCCCAATGGCTTCGTCTTTAATATATTGATGTTTATTTTAGTAATCTTTTTTGCCTATTTTTACGCTTCTATCGTCTTTAACGCCAAAGAGATCGCCGAAAATCTCAAACGTCAGGGCGGATTTATCCCGGGTGTTCGTCCAGGAGAGCCAACTGCTGAATATCTTAACCAAGTAGCTAGCAGACTAACCTTATGGGGAGCGCTCTACCTTGGTATTATTGCCACTTTGCCTTGGATACTCGTCAAAGCGATGGGGGTACCTTTTTACTTTGGCGGTACAGCGGTTTTGATCGTAGTACAAGTAGCGCTTGATACGATGCGAAAGATCGAGGCCCAAATTTATATGAGCAAGTATCAGACTCTTAGTGCGGTAGGTCTTTGATGGCGATTGCTATTCGAAAACCGGCCGAGATAGAAAAGCTTCGCCAAGCCAACCAGATCGTTGCAAAAACCCTCAATTTCCTCAAAACGAAGTGTCAACCCGGCACTTCGCTCAAAGAGCTTGACCAAATGGGCGAGGAATATATCCGAAGCCTTGGCGCTCGACCCTCTTTTAAAGGATTATACGGCTTTCCAGCTTCGGTATGTACCTCGGTCAACGAGGTGATTATTCATGGCATTCCCACAGACTACAAGCTCCAAGAAGGAGATATCGTAGGACTTGATATTGGAACGGAGCTTGATGGCTGGTATGGCGACGGGGCGATTACCGTCGGCGTTGGCCAAATCTCTGCAAAGGATGAGGAGCTTATCGCGGTGGCCAAGGATACTTTGGACTACGCCATAGGGATAATCCGTGCGGGTATGCGTTTTAAAGAGCTTAGCTATAAGATAGAAAAGTATATCAAGGCTCGCGGTTATGTACCGCTGCACGGATTTTGCGGGCATGGTATTGGCAAAAAGCCCCACGAAGAGCCAGAAATTCCAAACTATCTAGAGTACGGCTCGCCCAAAAGCGGCCCTAAAATAAAAAACGGGATGGTTTTTTGTCTAGAGCCTATGATCTGTCAAAAACTAGGGACTCCAAAAATTTTGGAGGATAAGTGGTCGGTGGTAAGCGAAGATGGTTTACGGGGTAGCCACTATGAACATACGGTAGCCATCATAGATGGTAGGGCGCAAATTTTAAGCAAGGAGTAAAAATGGCAAAAGATGATGTCATAGAGGTAGACGGTATCGTTAAAGAGGCGTTGCCAAATGCCACTTTTAGAGTGGAATTGGAAAATGGTCATGTAGTTTTGTGTCATATTGCCGGGAAGATGCGGATGCACTATATCAAAATTTTACCCGGCGACAAAGTAAAAGTTGAGTTGACACCCTACAGCTTGGACAAAGGACGCATTACTTTCCGTTATAAATAAGGTTAAATTAAGTAAACATTAAATATAATTTTGTCCCTTTTTGTAAACTATGGGAAGAATCTTTGTAAGAAAAGGCACTATTCTTACAAGGATTGGCTAAGTTGGCTCACTTAGCCTGTGTGTACCGTCGAAAGTGCCAAAATTTCTAAGGAGAGAGTATGAAAGTACGAGCATCAGTCAAAAAGATGTGCGATAAATGTAAAATCATTAAACGCAAAGGCGTCATTAGAGTAATTTGTGTGAATCCAAAACATAAACAAAGACAAGGATAGCAAATGGCTAGGATCGCAGGGGTAGATTTGCCAAAAAATAAAAGAATCGAGTATGCACTCCCTTACGTCTATGGTATAGGATTGACTACTTCTCGAAAGATTCTTGATGCGGTGGGCATCAGCTACGATAAACGGGTTTATGAATTGAGTGAAGAAGAAGTGGCCACCATCAACCGCCATATTCGGGACAACTATATGGTCGAAGGGGATTTGAGACGCAAAGTAGCTATGGATATTAAGGCGTTGATGGATATTGGCTGCTATCGAGGGCTTAGACACAGACGAGGTTTGCCTGTACGTGGACAAAAGACCAAAACGAACGCGAGAACGAGAAAAGGCAAGAAAAAAACCGTAGGTGCGGCGAAGTAAAGGATCGATAGATGGCAAAAAGAAAAGGTTCTAGAAAAAAGATTGTAAAAAAGAATATCGCAAAAGGTATCGTCTATATCAATGCGACTTTCAACAATACCGTAGTAACGGTAACGGACGAGATGGGTAACGTGATTGCGTGGAGCAGTGCGGGAAGCTTGGGATTTAAAGGAAGTAAAAAATCTACGCCTTTTGCTGCCCAGCAAGCCGTAGAGGATGCGATGAGCAAAGCCAAAGAGCACGGCATTAAGGAAGTAGGCATCAAAGTCCAAGGTCCCGGAAGCGGTCGGGATACGGCCGTAAAGAGCGTTGGTGCGATCGAGGGCATTCGAGTGATCTTTTTTAAGGATATTACACCTTTACCACACAATGGATGTAGACCTCCAAAACGACGACGAGTCTAATTTTAACTCCGACGGTACACTAAAAACGAGCGAAATATTTGGAGAGCAGGAGAGATAGATGGCAAGATATAGAGGTCCAGTAGAAAGAATTGAAAGACGACTTGGCGTAAGCCTTGCCCTAAAAGGGGAGAGACGACTAGCGGGCAAGAGTGCCCTTGAGAGACGACCATATCCTCCCGGACAGCATGGTCAAAGAAGAACAAAAATCAGTGAATATGGCTTGCAGCTTCGCGAGAAACAAAAAGCCAAATATATGTATGGCGTTCTTGAAAAGCAGTTTAGAAACCTTTTTAAAGAAGCCAACAGAATGGAAGGCAATACTGGGGAAAACCTTGTAAAACTTTTAGAGCAGCGACTCGACAACGTGGTGTATAGAATGGGATTTGCTACGACCAGACGATTCGCCAGACAACTTGTCAATCATGGACATGTACTTGTAGATGGCAAACGGGTCAATATTCCCTCATACCGAGTCAAACCCGGTCAAAAAATCGAAATCAAGGAAAAGAGTAAAAATAATCCGCAAATCCAACGATCAATCGAATTGACCAATCAAACCGGAATCGTGCCTTGGGTCGATGTGGATAAAGAGAAACTTTTTGGTATCTTTACCCGTGTACCCGAGCGAGAAGAGGTGGAAATTCCTGTAGAAGAGCGATTGATCGTCGAGCTCTACTCCAAGTAATCCATTCATCCGGGATCTTCCCGGTACAAAAATCTAGTAAGAGAGTTGGCAATGAATAAAATTAAAGTGACTCCGTCCGTTCCAACGAAAATGGAAGTTGAGAAGATAAAAGACAATCATATCCGATTGAACGTCTATCCATACGAGAGTGGATATGCCATCTCTGTTGCCCATCCTCTACGCCGATTGTTGTTGAGTAGTACCGCCGGATATGCACCCGTAGCCTTAAAGATTGAGGGTGTTCAGCATGAGTTTGACAGCGTGCGGGGGATGCTCGAAGATGTGGCTGAATTTATCATCAATCTTAAAAACGTCCGCTTCAAGGTAAAAGATCCCGAAGTAGATAGTATTGAGCTCTCTTATGAGTTTAAAGGTCCCAAAGAGATCTATGGCAAAGATTTTGTCACGGATGAAGTGGACATAGTAACTCCGGATAATTTTTTGGCCACGCTAAACGAAGATGCGGAGCTTCAACTCTCGCTCATTATCAAAAAGGGTATCGGGTATGTTCCAAGCGAAGAGCTTCGATCAGAAATTCCAGAGGGTTATATCCCTTTAGACGCTTTTTTTACGCCCGTGAAAAAAGCGGTCTACGAAATAGAAAGAGTATTGGTTGAGGATAATCCCAACTACGAAAAAATTGTATTCGATATCGAGACCGACGGTCAGATTTCGCCCTCTGAAGCGTTGCGAATGGCTTTGGATGTATTTAAATCTCAAATGGAAATTTTTGATAAAGAGCTTTTGATCCCAGAGAGTCCAAAAAGTAGTAACTCAAACGGGGAGGATCTTTTTATCCAGCCTATTGATAGTTTGGGGCTGAGCGCAAGAAGTTACAACTGCTTGAACAAAGCCGGCATCGAGTATATAGGCGAGCTTTTGCTTATGGGGGAGAATGAGCTTAAAGAGATTAAAAATCTTGGTAAGAAATCCGTAGACGAAATTAACGAGAGGTTGGCGGAATTGCGTCCTGCGGTAGAGAAGCTTTCCGAAGAGCAAAAGCAGGCTATCAAAGAAAAATTAGAAACTCTAAAAGGATAGAGAATGAGACATAAGCACGGATATAGAAAGCTCAATAGAACGAGCTCTCATAGAAAAGCGCTTTTGAAAAACTTGGCTATCGCCCTTATCGTAAGCGAAAAGATCGAGACTACAGAAGCCAAAGCCAAAACCCTAAGAAGCTATATAGAAAAATTGGTTACGAAAGCCAGACGGGGCGATTATAATGCCCACAGAGAGGTTTTTGCCTATCTTCAAGATAAAGAAGCGACTAAAAAATTGGTCAACGAGATCGCTCCACGATACAAAGAGAGAAAAGGTGGATATACAAGGGTAATAAAAACCCGAGTGCGACGAGGAGACGCCGCTCCTATGGCATTTATCGAATTCGTTTAATAAACCCCAAAAAGAATTCTCCCTCTAAAATCTATTAATTTAAAGGGGGATGAATTTTTGTCTTGTAAAGCAAGTTTGTGCTATAATGATCAAAAAGCGCAATAACCAAGCGCTATCAGGGCAGGGACTGCCCGTAGAGCCTGTGGAGGTGCGCCACGAGGTGACCGTTGAAGCAGGAAGCTCCCGCTATAATCTTTGATTTAGCGGGAGTGGTTCACTCTCTTTTAGAGGCTTTTTGCCTCTTCTTCCTTATTTCTTCTTTAATTACTTTTTATTTTTAATCTTCTTTTAATATAAATTCGATTATATTCCTTACAGAAAATTAAGCAAAGGGTATCGATGACATTTCCATTTTCTGATGAGGATCTCTATCCAGCCGTCTCAAAAACTATTGAAAAACTCAAGCCGATGTTGGCTTTGGATGGAGGAGATATCAAACTATTGGGCGTAAAAAACGGTAAAGTGTTCGTCCAGTTGGGTGGAGCGTGTGTTGGATGTAGTGCGAGCAGCAATACATTGAAATATGGTGTGGAGCGCCAGCTTAAAATCGATATCCATCCAGATATCGAGGTCGTTAATATCCCTCCGGGGTATGAAGACCAGTGGGAGGATATTGCGATGCAGTACAATAATAAGGAGAGCGATGCGTAAAAAAAGAGTACTCAAAAAAGCGGGTGAAGACTTTATGAAAAAACGCTACCAAGAGTCCTTGGATGGATTTTTGGCCGTTTTGCGTGCGGATCCCCAAAATAAAGAGGCAAAACTTGGGGCGATTTTGTGTGATCTTTTGAGTGAGGATGAAGAAGAGGCCATAGCGCTTTACGATTACTATATAGTCTTGAAAGAAGAAGGGGTGAAAGAGCCTGAAGAGGAGATTATGCAAATTATCCGCTCGCTGGATGAAGAACAAGAGGAGTTTGAGCGAGTCGTTCAGCAAGAAATTCCCCTACTGCAAGAGGGTATCAGTTATGAAGATTTCAAAAAAATTATTAAAGAGCGTGGTGGTTTCAAACGGGCCTTTGAGGATGTCATGTTTAGTACCAAAGTGGTGATTACGCAAAAAAATGATTTTTTTGATTTTATCGATAACTTGATCAAAAGCGGTTTTATCGACATGGTCTATAGCTATTTAGAGGATGCTTCTAAGCTCTATCCCGCCGACAAAAGACTCCAAGAGTTTGTTGATCGATTGCATAGTGGAAAAGCATGATCTACTCTTTTGACTCTTTACGTATTACAGACGATACCCGTTTGATAGACAAGGCCAATCTCTTTTTACAAACTCATCAAAATAAAAAATATTGTAAAAATATTCAAAATATCTCTTCAATCACCCCTAAGGAGCTTATAGAGCGTTTTGCTTTGGATAATATAAAGATCGTAGGGATTACCGGTACCAATGGCAAGACCACCACGGCGGCGGCTATCTATTCGATACTCAACGATTTAGGCCACAAGGCGGCTTTGCAAGGCACTAGAGGATTTTTTATAGCTGATGAAGCGATCGAGCCAAAAAGTTTGACGACTCCTTCTCTTCTGACTACACTACACCATCTGTATTTGGCCAAACAACAAGGTGCAACCTATTTTGTAATGGAGGTCAGCTCCCACGCCATTGCTCAACATCGCATCGAGTCTTTGCCTTTTGCCCTCAAAGTTCTCACCAATATCTCCCAAGATCATCTAGATTATCATAAAACGATGCAAAACTACGCCGCTACGAAAAGTGCCTTTTTTCAAGACAACGGAGCAAAGCTCATCAATAAAGAGGAGAAACTCATCCAATTTAATCCAAAGGGTGCGAGGACCTACGCCATAGAGGAGCTTGCCACCTATCAAATACTTGCCTACTCTTTGGAAGAGGGGATCAGTGCGGTACTGCGATTTGGCAGCGAGATGGTTGACTTCCATTCGCCTTTGATGGGCCTTTTTAATCTTTACAACCTCACAGCGGCCATTGGAGCGGTGCATATGCTGACCAATGAAGATTTGGCCAAAATATGTAAAGCTTGCGAAAATTTTGGCGGAGTACGGGGGCGGATGCAGATTGTCTCGTACGATCCCCTCGTTATCGTCGATTTTGCCCATACGCCCGATGGAATGCAAAAAGTCTTTGAGAGTTTTCCTAGCAAAAAGATCGTAGCGCTTTTTGGAGCCGGTGGGGATAGGGATAGCAAGAAGCGCCCGTTGATGGGCAATGTAGCCAGTAGATTTTGTACGAGAGTCTATCTCACAAACGATAACCCCCGTAGCGAGGAGCCAAATGCCATAATAGATCAGATCCGATCGGGTATCAAAACGGATGTGGCGGTGGTGGTAGAACCAGAACGCAAAAAAGCTTTGCAGCGAGCTATAGAGGAGCTCAAAGAAGATGAGATACTATTAGTACTTGGTAAAGGGGATGAGGAATATATGCAGATAAAGGATCAAAAAATCCCTTTTTCCGATGTAGCGGAAATTGAGAAAATCTTAAAAAATAAAAAATCTTAATTTTTTGATGTAAAATTAAAAAATAATCGATAAAATTAAGACAAAATTTGTATGATTTAAGGAGCGACCATGGGCATTCCGCAACCAACATTCTATCTTTTTAAATGTGAGCAGTCCGCACCTCCGGGTTTTCCAAAGCCAAGTTGTGTCAATGCAAATGACCCCGAGACACAGCAGCTTTTCCAGTATATGGCACAAAAACTTATGGAAAAAGGCATTATCGCGACAGTCCAGCCGGTACGAACAGGATGCCTCAACCGCTGTCAACTCGGCCCCGTGATGCTGGTAGAACCGGGTCATCATATGTATGTTGGACTAACCAAGGAAAAAATTGATAAAATTATAGAAGAGCATATCATCGGTGGTAAAGTGGTGGAGGAGTATCTCATACCAAAAGAGTATTGGGATGAGCCTCTAAGCATTGCAGATGTAATCAAAATGGCAGGTGGAGCGTAAATGCGAATCGAAATGCTCTATAGCAAAATTCATCGAGCTACGGTAACGGATGCCAATCTCAATTATGTTGGTTCCATCACCATCGATGAAGAGCTTATGGAAGCGGCAAAGCTCGTCGTTGGTCAAAAAGTCGATATTCTTAATATCAATAACGGCGAGCGTTTTCAAACCTATGTAATTAAAGGCGAAAGAGGCAAACGAGCAATCTGTCTCAACGGAGCGGCGGCGAGAAAGGCCCATCCCGGAGACAAGATCATTATCGTAGCCTACGCCCAATACGATCCCACGGAGCTTCAATCATACGAGCCCACTATCGTTTTGGTAGATGAAAAAAACGATATCCAAGAGATTCTTCACTCGATGTAGCTCTTAGGAGCTACCTCTTGTGCTATGATTGCACTGCATAATATTTTGTAGATAGAGGATAGAGATGTTTGATAAGCTGGGCGATATTGGTAAGCTTTTTGAGCAAATGCAAGAGAAGGCAAAAAAACTCCAAGAGGAGCAAGAGCAACAAATTTTAACCGCCAAAAGTGGCGGAGGAATGGTGCAAGTAAGCGCCAACGGCAAAGGGGAGATCATCGATATTCAAATAGACAATTCGTTGCTAGAGGATAAGGAGTCCTTGCAGATTTTGCTTATGAGTGCGCTGAACGACCTTTTTAAAATGGTGGAGGAAAATCGACAAAAAAATGCGATGAATCTTTTTGATCCATCTATGTTTGGAAAAGAGTGATGGATCTGCTCGAACGATTTGAGGAGTATCTACGCACCCATCCTATCCAAATCGATAGCTTTCATCCCCACTATCAAGAAGCTTTAAACGCAATGCTACAAGCGGGAGGAAAACGTTTTCGCCCCCTGTTGCTCTTGAGTATAGTCCACGCCCTCGATCCGCTGCTTTTGCCCTCCGCAATGCCGATAGCTTTGGCACTCGAAATGTTTCACACCTACTCCCTCATTCATGACGATCTCCCAGTCATGGATGATGCAACTCTTCGCAGAGGCAAACCTACCCTTCATACGCGCTATGATGAATTGACCGCCGTTTTGGTGGGCGATGCCCTCAATACCCACGCTTTTTATCTCATTGGCAGCGCTCCTTTAAGCTCTGATACAAAAAGTAGACTGACGACTATTTTGGCCAAAAATGGCGGAGTGGAGGGGATGGTGCATGGCCAAATTCTTGATTGTCATTTTGAAAACCATCCTCTTACTCTCAAACAGCTTACTCTTTTACATCGCAACAAAACGGCCAAACTCATCGCGGCTTCTTTGCAGATGGGCGGAGTGCTCGTAGATCTGGATGAGATGACGCTCCAAAGACTTTATGATTTTGGGCTGGACCTTGGCCTACTTTTTCAGATCCAAGACGATATCATCGATGCCGTATGCACGCAAGAAGAGGCTGGCAAAAGTACGCAAAAGGATGAGTACAAAAACTCCTTTGTCAATCTTTTGGGCTTGGACGGAGCTTATGCAAAAGCACAGGAATTAGCCCAAAGCTTAGAAGAAGAAATCAACTTTTTTGAACCAAGGATACAAGAGAGTTTGCAAGAGGTGTTGCAAAATTACCTGTACCGACATCAACATTTCACAAAGGAAAGTAATGCAAGAGAAAAAGATGCTCAAAAAAATGGCTGATACCATCCGATTTTTAGGGCTAGATATGATCCAAAAAGCCAATAGCGGTCATCCGGGCGTAGTCTTAGGATTGGCCGATGTAGCGGTGGTGCTCTCCAAACATCTTAAGCACAACCCCAAAAATCCTAAATGGCTCAATAGAGACCGCTTGATCTTTAGCGGAGGACACGCCACGGGGCTTATCTATTCGCTTTTATATTTATGGGGATATGATTTGACTTTGGAGGATCTCAAAGAGTTCCGTCAGTATGGCTCCAAAACGCCTGGCCATCCAGAGTATGGCCACACCCCGGGAGTGGAGATCACCACAGGACCTCTTGGCCAAGGGGTGGCCAATGCGGTAGGGATGGCGATGGCGAGTAAATATCTTGGCCATCTACTCAACACGGAAACCACCAAAATCATCGACCACAAAGTCTATTGTCTTTGTGGTGACGGTGATTTGGAAGAGGGGATCAGCTATGAAGCTGGAGCATTAGCTGGCCGGTATGAGCTTGATAACCTGATCCTTATTTACGATAGCAACCACATCACCATCGAAGGGGACACTTCGCTGGCATGGAACGAAGATGTGATGGAACGATTTCGGGCTCAAAACTGGGATGTGATCGAAATCGACGGACACGATTATGATGATATCGATGCGGCTTTGACATGGGCTAAAAAGCGGAGCAAACCCGTACTCATAAAGGCCAATACCATCATCGCCAAAGGAAGTTGCAAGTATGAAGGAGACCCCCACGCCCACGGAGCACCACTAGGAGAAGATGATATCAGATGCGCCAAAGAGCGAGCCGGTTTCCCACCGGATAAACACTTTTATGTACCCGAAGATGTGTTGGTACGCTTTCGATGTGCCGTAGAAAAAGGGGAGTTGGCAGAAAGAGAATGGAAAAAACTTGTCATCGAATCTCCGTACAAGGAGCAGACGGAGCTACTAGAAAAGTTACAGCATCCAGACTATGAGGCCATCGAGTGGCCAGAGTTTGAGCCCGGAAGTATGATCGCTACAAGAGATAGCAATGGCAAGATCCTCAATGCTATCGCTAAAGCCTTGCCGGGATTTTTGGGTGGAAGTGCCGATTTGGCCCCATCCAACAAGACCTATCTACAGGGAATGGGGGAGTTCCCTCAAGGAAAAAATATCCACTTTGGTGTACGAGAGCACGCTATGGGGGCGATTGCCAACGGGATGGCGGCGTATGGCTTGCTCATTCCTTTTAACGCTACATTTTTTGTTTTTAGCGATTACCAAAAGGCGGCCGTGCGCATAGCGGCGCTCTCAAGTCTGAAAAATTACTTCGTTTGGACTCATGACAGCATCGGTGTTGGAGAAGATGGTCCCACACATCAACCAGTAGAGCAGCTGAGCACTTTTCGGGCCCTTCCAAATTTTTACACGTTCCGTCCAGCCGATGCGACGGAGAATGTGGAGTGCTGGAAAATAGCGATTAAGCTCAATCGCCCAAGCGGTTTTGTACTCTCGCGCCAAAAGCTAAAAACCCTCAAGCCCGAACGCGATTTTGGAGAGCCTGCTAGAGGAGCGTATATCATCAAGAAGCGGGAAAATGCGGTAGTGACGTTACTGGCGAGCGGAAGCGAGGTGATGCTGGCACTGCAGGCTGGGTGCCATCTAGAAGAAAAAGGAATCAACGCCAATGTGGTGAGTATGCCGTGTATGGAGCTTTTTTTGGAGCAAGACCCAGAGTACATCCATGAGGTTATCGATCCTGCAACGAAAGTTCTTGCCATAGAAGCGGCTGCGGGATTGGAGCTCTATCGTTTTGCCGATGCAACGATTAGTATGGAAAATCGCTTTGGTGCCAGTGGCCCTGCGGACGTACTTTTTAAAGAGTATGGATTTAGCGTCCAAAATATTGTTCAAAAAGCGGAAGAGCTTTTGGGTGTATAAGTTCAAAAACATCTGGCACTCTTCAAAATGGAGGAGTGAAGAGTGCAGATTAGATACAGTTTGCCAGGACTTAGGGGGTATAAAAGATTAGAGAGGATGTACTACAATTCGCTTATGATAAGCAAAGAGGCAAAAAGAAGAGTAAAGATATTGAAGTTTTGGGAAAAATATGGATTAGAGGCTGCCATCGAGGCATTTGGAGTAAGTAGGAGGACTCTTTTTCGATGGAAAAGAGCCTTAAAAGAGGCAAAAGGCGAAATAACGGCTCTCAATCCAAAATCACGAAGACCCAAAAGAGTACGAGAGTCTAAAGTACCTTTAGAAATAGTCAGCCAGATACGAAAATTAAGGAAAGAGTATCCAAATATAGGCAAAACAAAACTCTACCATC
>WGAT01000069.1 GCA_015494715.1 Campylobacterota bacterium | reverse complement strand
CGAGCCGAATGCTCTTTTTGACCTTACTTTCAAGCTTTTGCAGTTTTGGGTCTTTGACCTGATCCAAAAAATGGAGCACTTTTGCGGCGGTGGCTTGGTCTATCTCGTAGCGCTCCAGGATTTGCAACAGCTCTTCGAGCTTTTCTTTTTGGCTTTTTTTAGAGCGTAACAGCTCATCGATCTCGCTGGCTGGATCAAAGATACCAAGTTTTGCGGCCGTCTCCTTGTCCAGATCGGCTACGCATCGAAAGTAGTAGCGCTCGTTTTTTGGGGCGGTCGCCACACTCCCCACGGCAAATCCTACCACATAGACCTCATCCTCTCCAAACTCGTCGTCACTGAGGTAGTATTTGTGGTGCATATGGCCAAAGATCTTTTTGTTGAGTGAGGGTTTGGTGTAGTTGTAATTGACGATACCAAAAAGCTCGTCTACATCCGGCAGTCGCCACTCGAGTCCAAAGAGCTTCAGATTTTCACAATACTCTCTGGCTTCCTCCAAACTCTTTTTGATGCGGTCTCTTTTGGGATCGTAGGGCTCCCATAGGATCTGGCTTTTCCTATCCGATACAGCCCCACTTGACAGCCGCTCGAACTCTTTATCCAGTTGATGGTGCTTTGGAGCGTCCGTACACAGCACGTGGGCTTTGGTACTTTTTGGCGTGGGGGTGATATCGCCATCTTGTAGATAAAAGGCGTAGGCTGGGATATCCTTATCAAGTACGAAGATCTCGCTCTCGTGGCGGATATTCTTCTCGATCCTCGCCTCTCCCAAGGTGTTGCCGCTCCAGTAGAGCTTATCTTTGCCAAATCGTTTATCCCCCCGAAACCCAAAAAGCTCCCAAATTTCTAAGATGCGAAAATCTTGACCCAATCGCTTACATGCCTTTTGTGCCTCGAAATAGTCATAGACTCCCGGGATCTCCACAACCTTGGCCAACAAAAAAATCGGTATCAACAAAAAAAAGAGTCTCATCTGTATCCTTAAACTTTTTGCCATTATTATACTTTATCAAACTGTAATCTCTTTTGATGTAAAATGTGCCAAATTTGTCAAAGGGTCGATTATGTTTGGAATGGGATTTACCGAAATACTAATGATCGCCGTGATCGCCATTATCTTTTTGGGGCCTGAGAAGCTCCCCCAGTTTCTTGTCGATATCGCCAAATTTTTTAAAAGCCTCAAACGGGCCGTCAACGACGCCAAAACACAACTAGAGCGCGAAGTACAGATCACGGAGCTCAAAGACGAAGCCGAGGAGTACAAAAAACAATTTCGCTCCATCACCGAAGAGATGAGCAGCGTCACAGCCCAACTAGACGACCCTTTAGCCGAGGTGGAAGAGATCAAAAAGGCCACCGAGCCCAAACGGGAGGTGGTGAAATTTAAAAAAAAGAGTCTTGAGGATAAGGATAAAGTAAATGTTTGAAGAACTCAAACCCCACCTAGCCGAACTTCGCAAACGGCTGCTGATCATCATCGCCACAATTTTTATTATGTTTTTGCTCTCCTTTGGATTTTGGGAACATATCCTAGCTTGGATGATCGCTCCTCTTAAAGCCAGCCTCCCCCCTGGAAGCAACGTCATTTTCACAAAAGTGGGCGAGGCGTTTTTTACGGCCCTTAAAGTCTCTTTTTTTGCCGCACTTATCTTTAGTCTACCGATTATCTTTTGGCAGCTGTGGCTTTTTGTGGCTCCGGGGCTGTATGAGCATGAAAAGAAGCTGGTACTCCCCTTTGTCATAGCGGCCACGGGGATGTTTGTGCTCGGTGCTTTGTTTGCTTATTACGTGGTCTTTCCTTTTGGATTTAGCTATCTTATCAATTTTGGCTCCCAGCTCTTTACGGCTCTACCAAGTATTGGGGAGTATGTGGGATTTTTTACCAAGCTGATGATCGGCTTTGGGATTGCTTTTGAGCTGCCAGTGATCACTTTTTTCTTGGCCAAACTTGGGCTTGTAACCGATGAGAGCCTGAAAAACTTCTTTAAGTACGCCATTATCATTATTTTCGCCGTAGCCGCCCTCCTGACGCCTCCAGACGTACTCAGTCAGCTGCTGATGGCCGGACCTTTGGTGATCCTCTATGGCGTCTCTATCCTCATCGCCCGTATGGTCAATCCCGCCACAAAAGAGGAGGAAGATGCAAGGGCTTGATCCCCTCGCTACGAGCAGTTACGACTACCATCTGCCTAGCCAACTCATAGCCAAGAGTCCGGCTCAACACTCCAGACTCTTGGTCTATGAGCGAAAAACGCAAAAAATTATCCATACGAGCTTTGACGAACTACCCAGTTTTTTACCCAAAGACTCCCATCTTGTCTTCAACGACACAAAAGTGATCAAAGCCAGGCTCTTTGGCAAAAAAGCAAGCGGCGGCAAAATAGAGCTCTTGCTCAACCGCCCTTTGCCCAACCACCGCTTCCATGTCTTTATCAAAGGCAAAGTACGACCGGGGACTACACTGCTTTTTGATGAAGGATTGGAGGCTAAGGTAGTCCAGCTTCATACGGATGGCTCGAGGGAGGTAGAGTTTTTTATACGAGGCGAACCTTTAGACTTTTCCCGATTGCTGCCCATCTTGGATCAAATTGGTCACATTCCACTACCGCCTTATATCAATCGACCAGACACCAAAGAGGATGAGCGTCACTATCAGCCAATATTTGCCCAAAAACCTGGCGCCGTAGCCGCTCCTACCGCCTCACTGCACTTTACTCCCAAACTTCTTGCCAAGATCAAAGCCACCCACCAAACCCATACCATCACTTTGCATGTGGGAGCGGGTACTTTCAAACCAGTGGAGCACGAGCGCATCACCGAGCACCCTATGCATACCGAATACTACGACATCCCTCTCTCCACCATTCAAGCGATCCAAAACAATGTGCCTCTTGTAGCCGTAGGTACCACCGTTACCCGTACGATCGAATATTTCGTACGCACGCACAAAGCAAGAGGGGAGTGCGATCTTTTCTTACATCCCCACAATCCTCCCAAACGCATCGATCACCTCATCACCAACTTCCATCTGCCGCGATCCACTCTTTTGATGCTGGTCGCCTCTTTTGTTGGTTTGCGACAAACGCACCGCATCTACCAAGAGGCAATCCAAAAAAAATATCGCTTCTATAGCTACGGCGACGCAATGTTTATCTTATGATGCCGATACTATCTAAAAAGGAAGTGCGATGGAAATCTTGTTCATCAGACACGCCAAAGCGATAGAGCGCGAGGAGTGGATAGGGCCAGATCTCTTACGACCCTTGAGCGAAGAGGGGATCAAAAAAGCGAGGGAGTTTTTCGCAAAACTGCCTAAAATCTATCAAATCGAGGTCATTATCTCCTCAAAGGCCAGTCGAGCCATCCAAACAGCCGAACTACTCAAAGAGGTCTATCCGAATGTCAAATATTTTGAGACTTCTAGCATCAACCCCGGAGCGACACCTTTAGCGTATGAACAGCTTATCGAAAAATTTCGTGGTTACGGCCATATCGCTTTGATAGGACACGAACCTGATATCTCCTATGCCGTAGCCAACTTACTAGGATGTGAGGATCTTCCCATAAAGATTCGTAAAGCCTCCGTAACGCACCTAAACGGCGAAGAGACTTTTGAGCTGCACTCTTTGATCTATCCAAAACTACTCAAAGGAGTGGGATGATGGAACTTAAAGCCGGGGATTTGAGCAAGATTTTGATATTTATCTTTATTCTTTTAGTAGGACTCGTAGGCACCTACTTGGAATTTCGCAAGCCAAAAGAGAAAGAGGAGGAGTTTAGACTGGATCAAAAAAAACTCAACAAAGAGATACTAGAAGAGATCAAAAAAGATGAAAATCGCCACCTTTAACGTCAATTCCGTCAATGCCAGACTTTCGCTTCTTAAACGTTGGCTCATAGAAAAAAATCCCATCGATGTGCTTTGTATGCAAGAGATTAAATGTGAAGAGGAGCGATTTCCTTTTCAAGATTTCCAAGCATTAGGCTACGAGTGCGCCGTCTTCGGTCAAAAAGCCTACAACGGCGTGGCGATCTGCTCAAAACTAGGCTTTGAAAAGATACAAAAGGGCTTTGGCGATTCTTTTTGGGATGAACAAAAACGCTTTTTATACGCTCGAATCAAAGGGATCGATATCTGCAACGTCTACGCTCCCCACGGGGATTTGAATGGTGAAAAGCATATCTACAAACTCCAGTTTTTCAAAAAGCTCAAGGAGTGGCTCAAAGAGCGCTTCGATCTTGCAAGCGACAAGGTAGCGGTAGTGGGCGATCTTAATATCGCAAGAGAAGAGATCGATGTATGGGAACCAGAACTTTTAAGCGGAAGCATTGGCTTCATGGATGATGAGAGAGAGGCTTTTGAAGAGCTGCTCTCCATAGGACTTATCGATCTTTTTCGCCAGTGCCATCCCGATACTCGCCAATTTACCTGGTGGGATTACAAAAACGCCGCCGTATGGCGCGATGAGGGGATGCGTATCGACTATATTTTAGTTAGCGAACCGCTAAGAAAAGCGTGCAAAGAGGTTTATGTGGATATGTGGCCCAGACGCCGCCGCTCCCCGACTCCTAGCGATCATGCTCCTGTGATAGGAGAATTTGAGAATAAAACCTCCCAAGATATCCTCAAATCGAAGTGACCCATTTTACGGCGATCATTTCTATTATCTCTCATCTCGTCTCCGATCAAAACTTTTCCTTTTCATCCGGGACTTTCGATCGCCATCTGGACTAATGGCACTTTTTGCAAAGTCCCACGATCAGTACCGAAGCCTCCCGTGGCTCGAAGCCCTCGGGCAGTTCGATATCGAGCTTTTTTGGTTTTTGTACATCATATACTTCACCACACCTCTCACACACAAAATGGCTATGTTTATGCTTGGCGATCTCAAATTTACTCTTTTTGTGCGGGACCTTGATCTCTTGGATAATCCCATCATTGAGCAATGTATTGATATTTTTATAGACGGTGGCTAGCGATATGGATACAAAATCCTTTTTGATCTCTTGATAAATCTCATCGATGTCAGCATGACCTTTGGCTTCCATAATGCGTAGCATCGCCATCCGTTGAGGAGTGGACTTAAGCCCCTTTTGCTTTAACAAATCGGCATAATGCGCACTCTTTTGTCGCATAACTTCCCCTTTCTTTAGCTTATTTATACTTCAATCGGAAAATAATGTCAAATAATAATAAAGATAATCCATAATTTAAAGAATTATTTATGTTGATAACATATCATATTTGATAAAAATTTTCTATTGATTTTATTTTTCTATAAGAAAAATGATGCCACAATATCATTAAGGAAAAAAATTTTCCTTTAATTAGTTTTATAAAGGATATGCTATGACCCAATGCCCATTTACCAAAGAGATGTTCGAACAATTCACCCAAGGGGGCCAAATCACGGCCAAGTGGTGGCCAGAACGCCTCAATCTCAAAATCCTCCATCAAAACAAAGGACCCATCGTCCCGCAGGATGAGGATTTTAGCTACAAAGAGGCCTTCGAAAGCCTCGATATGGATGAGCTCAAAAAAGACCTCATCGAAGTGATGACTACCTCCCAGGAGTGGTGGCCGGCAGACTGGGGACACTACGGCCCTTTCTTTATCCGTATGGCGTGGCACAGTGCCGGGACATATCGCGTGATGGATGGGCGCGGTGGCGGCGTGACGGGAGCACAGCGCTTCGCAGCACTCAACAGCTGGCCAGACAACGCCAATCTCGATAAAGCCAGGCGACTGCTCTGGCCTATCAAGAAAAAGTACGGCAACAAAATCTCCTGGGCGGATCTGATGATCCTAGCCGGCAACGTAGCACTCGAATCCATGGGATTTAAGACCCTTGGATTTGCGGGTGGCAGAGAGGATATCTGGGAGAGCGAAGAGGATGTCTACTGGGGACCGGAGCAAGAGTGGCTGGCGGATGAGCGCAGACGCGAGGATATGCAGCTCCAAAATCCCCTGGCCGCCGTGCAGATGGGTCTCATCTACGTCAACCCCGAAGGCCCAGACGGCGTGCCAGATGCACTGGCGGCGGCTCGAGATATCCGTATGAGCTTCAGGCGCATGGGGATGAACGACGAGGAGACCGTGGCACTCATAGCAGGCGGCCATACATTTGGCAAGAGCCACGGCGCTGCAGATCCTGGCAAATACCTGGGGCCAGAGCCAGAAGCCGCTCCCATCGATCAGCAGGGACTTGGCTGGAAGAACAGCTACGGCAGCGGCAAGGGAGGCGATACCATCACCAGCGGCATCGAGGGAGCCTGGACTCCCACTCCCACCAAATGGGATACCAGCTTTTTAGAACTTCTCTTCAAATATGACTGGAATCTGGAAAAATCCCCGGCAGGCACCTGGCAGTGGACACCGGCGAACGTGGAGGAGCAAGATCTGGTAGAGGATGCCCATATCCCGGGCAAAAAGAACAAACCCATCATGCTCACCACCGACCTGGCACTGCGCTTCGATCCCAAATATAAAGCAATAGCGCTCAGGTTCTTGAAAAATCCCGACGAGTTTCAAAAGGCCTTCGCCAAAGCGTGGTTCAAACTGATCCACAGAGACTTAGGACCTAAAAGCCGCTACCTTGGCAGCGACTACACTGATGAAGATTTCATCTGGCAAGACCCGTTGCCACAGCGAGACTTCGAACCTATCAATAAAGAGGATGCCAAAAAGCTCAAACAAGCGCTGCTCGAGCGTATCGCCAAAGAGGATCTCATCTATACCGCATGGAGCGCGGCGGCAACGTTTCGCGGCTCTGACTATCGCGGCGGCGTCAACGGTGCTCGCATCCGTCTCGAGCCCCAAAGAAACTGGGAAGTCAACGAGCCGGAGCGCCTGGCAAAAGTACTCGAAGCGATAGAAGCTATCCAAAAAGAGTTCAACGCCGATTCCTCCAGGCACGCCAGCATCGCCGATCTCATAGTGCTTGGCGGCAACGCGGCCATCGAAGAGGCGATCAGGGCTGCCGGCTTCGATTATGAAGTGCCTTTTCATCCTGGACGCGTGGATACGACACAGGAACAAATGGACGTGCGCAGCTTCGAGTTTTTGCGCCCCATAGCCGACGGCTTTCGCAACTACAAAGCGCTCGAGTGCAAAATACCGGCGGAGCTAATGCTCATCGACCGCGCGCAGCTACTAAACCTCAGCGCTCCCGAGATGACGGTGCTCATAGGAGGCCTGCGCGTGCTCGGTGCGAATTACAAAAAGAGCGATCTTGGCCTTTTTACCGAGCAGCTAGGGGTGCTTAGCAACGACTTTTTCGTACATCTTCTTGATATGAGCGTACACTGGGAAAGAAGCGAAGAGGATGACAACCTCTTTTTTGGCTACGACCGAAGTAGCGGCGAACTTCGCTGGAGAGCTACCAGAGCCGACCTCATCTTTGGCGCACACTCTGAGCTACGCGCGCAAGCGGAATTTTACGCCCAAGACGACAACAAAGAGAAATTCATCCGTGATTTCGTCAAAGCCTGGACAAAGGTGATGGAATTGGATCGGTTCGATTTGCGAAGATAATTAATACAAGCTTAATATTATTCTATTATAATAGTTTTTGAAAGAAAAAAATTTTCCAAAGGAGCAATCAATGGCCAAAAAAGGTATAAGCATCATCCACGGCATAGAAGTGGAGGAGGTGATCAAACTCCTCAACAAAGCCTACGCGGACGAGTGGCTGGCCTACTATCAGTACTTCATCGAAGCCAAAGTGGTCAAGGGCATCATGAAAGATGGCGTAGTGGCAGAGCTCAACCAGCATGCCCAAGACGAGCTGCGCCACGCCAATATGGTAGCCGATCGCATCTTGCAGCTGGGCGGCATACCGATTTTGCACCCCAAAGAGTGGTTCGATCTGGCCAACTGCGCCTACGAAGCACCCACCAATCCCGATGTCCTGGCGGTCTTGGAGCAGGCCATCAAGGGCGAGCAGTGTGCCATCGACGTCTATAGCCGCATCGCCCAGATGACGCAGGGCAAGGATATCGTCACCTACGATATCGTCAGCCAAATCCTAGCCGACGAAGTGGAGCATGAGGAGGATCTGCAAGCCCTCTACGAAGATATCGAAGAGTTCGTCAATCAGTTCAAACTCAAGGAGCCAAAATGAGAAAATTCGCATTGATCGCACTTACCGCCGCCCTTAGCTTCGCCATAGAGCCGGTGGTCTCCACTCAGTGGCTGGCCAAACATCTGCAGGACAAGGATCTCGTGATCCTCGACGTCTCCCAGCCAAAAGCCTATGCCAAAGGCCATATCCCAGGAGCCATCAACGCTCCTATCGGCCAGTGGCGAGAACACCACGGCAACTACCTCTTGATTAAATCACCCCAAAAGATCCAAGAGCTTCTGAGAAATCTCGGGATCGACGAGAAAAAAGAGGTGCTCATCTACGCCCACCATAGCGGCAAAGATATCCTCAAGACCAGCTACATAGCCTGGGCACTGGAGCTACATGGACTAAAAAAGAGTGCACTGCTGGATGGGGGTCTAAGGAAGTGGAAAAAAGCGGGGCTTCCCCTCTCTACCAAGCACCCAGCCGTCACACCGAGCCACTATACGGTTCACCTCGATCCAACGCTTGTGATCGATAAAAAAGGGGTCTATGAAAATATCGGCAAAGTGCGCATGATAGATGCCAGACCGGCTGTTTACTATTTTGGAGCAAAAAAACAAAAAGTCCTTCCTCGAACCGGTCACATCCCTCACGCCACAAGCTACTTTTGGAAATATAGCTTCAAAGATGACGGCACTTTCAAACCAAAAGAGACCTTACTAGGAATATTAGTTGGCGGACTTGGGCTGGATCCAAGAAAAACTCTCGTAACATATTGTACCGGTGGGCTGGAAACCAGTATGAATTGGTTCGTAACACACCGGATTTTGGGTTTTGAAAAAGCCAGACTTTACGACGCTAGCCTAAAAGAGTGGGCCAACGACCTCAAGATGCCTCTTACCAAATATAGATGGGAGTAGCTATGAAAAAGTTGATACTTCTTGCCGCAGCGGCTATCTTCACACTGGCCGAGTGCCAGCTGCAGAGCCTGCAATGGACAGCCTTCAAGACACCGCTAAAACTCGGTGTCAAAGGAACCTTCGACAAGATCGATTTTACCAAAGGAGATGAGTGTCTAGAAGGTGCCAAAGTGCATATCGACAAATCGAGCGTCGATACCAAAAATTCAGGGCGAGACAAGACATTGCGCCTCTTCTTTTTCGATCGGCTCAAAGGGCCTATCGAGGCCAGGATCCTCAAAGTCCATGAAAAGATCCTCGATGTGGCCATCACTCTCAACGGCGTGACGAAAGATGTGCCCTTTTTCTATGAAAAGAAGGGCTCCACCCTCACTGCCAAAGGCGTGATCGACCTCTTCGACTTTGGCGCATCCAAAGCCCTCTCCAGCATCGCCAAAGCCTGCTTCGACAAACACCAGGGCAAGACATGGAACGATGTGGAGCTACGCTTCACTATCGATGCCAAAACTACAGTGGACAAGGCCAAAGAAGCGATCGATAGCTTCAAATCTATGATGTAAAAGCCGCCCAAAGGCGGCTTTATCCAAGATTTAGCATTTTTCTTATACCCTCTTCAATCTTTTCCATCTCTTCTTGACTTACCTTTCCCAATCTCTCACCAATACGACTTTTTGCCACGCTTCTTAGCTGCTCGATCATTGCATCGCTATCTTCTTGAAGTTTTTCACGCTTTGTAATTCGAATACGCAAGGGCTCTGCATCGTCGATGAGATTGGTTGTCATTGCTACTACTGTCACAAGATCCAAGATTTCATTGAGTTCGCTATCCGAGATGATAATCGCGGGGCGGATTTTTGCCACTTCTTGCGCCCTTTTTTGAGGATTGAAGTTTACAAGGACTATATCACCTCTTTTATAACTCATCGTCCAGACTCGCTTCTAAAGCTTCGCTCTCTTCTTTAGCACTTTGCTTGATCTTTTTGGCAGCTTCCAAAAGTTTTTGTTTCTCTTTGTAAGCAAAAAACTCCTCGGCCAACTCCACTCCCAAATAGACACCAAGCCTTTTGTGTGACTTTTTATCTTCAATTACAATACTCTCTGTAGGTTCGATTCGCAAAAGTGAAGGATTACGGACAATCTCTCTTGTGCCATACACCTTTTCCATAGCTGCTCCTTTGTTGTCAGACACTTGACAAACATTTTAGCGACTTTTGAATATATTTTCAACATATCACAACAAAAAAAGAATCCTCGCAAACGCAGCTCCAAACAGCACGATCGCCAGCTCCTTATAGCCAAAAATACCTAGCAAAAGAGCAAAAAGCATCAGCGAAAAGCTCAGAACCAAAGGACGCAGATACTCTTTGGCCTCTTTTTTGAGCCACTCGAGCTGCAGCAGCGACATCTGCACCTCCAGGTCGCCGCTGCTGGCCTTTTTGATCGTGGTTTTGAAATCTCTGGCCACATAGGGGCTCTCTTTGATCTCATCTAGCACCATCTCGAAGATCGTAGACTTATAGCCTAGTGCTCTTGGGATATTTTTTTGCAAGACCGGCAAGATATCCTTGACGCCGTTGAAATTCTCGATATAGGTGGTGCCAAGCCCTTCGATAATGGCGCTCACTCTTAAGATATAGATCGCCTCTTGGGGTAGTTTGAAAGGCAGCTCCCGCATCGATTCGAGCAGTTCGAAAGCCAAGCGCTGCATATTCAAAGCGCTCAGACTCTCATCGCTAAAGATCTCAAACATATCCTCCACCAGCTCCGCCATCGCGCTTTTTGGCGCTTCGTAGGCGATGACGCCTAAGTGCTTGGCACTGGTGATATACAGATCGTAATCCTTTTCATACGCCGCTTTGATCATCAAGATGATCGATCGCCTAGTATCGGCATCTATTCGCTTGACCATACCATAATCGAGCAAGATGAGATCACCCTCTTTGTCCACCAGTAGATTACCCGGATGCGGATCGGCGTGGAAAAAGCCCACTACCAGCATCTGCTCGGCATAAAAGTCGATAAGTCGCTCAAGGACTGGATGAAAATCGATCCCAAGCTCCTCTAAAGCTTCCTTGTCGTCAAAGCGAAGCCCCTCCATAAAGCTCATCACCAAAGCGTCATGACTGCAAAGCTTTGGATATGGCTTGGGGAAGCGGACTTGGCAGTGGGCGTAAGTACGGGAGAATTTCAAAAGATTATTGAGCTCTTTTGTCAGATCCACCTCTTGCACGATCATATCGGCAAACTCGTTGATCACCGCTTCGATGGAGTTTTTGGTATATTCGCTAAAAAGGGGACGAAACAAAGCATTATAGGCTCGTAAGATCTTGATATCGCTTCGCACCCTCTTCTCGATCCCCGCTCTTCTCAGCTTCACCGCTACCTTCTGACCATCCAGGTAGGCCACATGGACTTGGCCAATGGAAGCACTGGCAATGGGATCGGGATCAAAGCGTTCAAAGGGATTGTGAGGGAATGCCTTTGCAAAGACTCGCTCAAACTCCTCCTGGCTCATGGGCGGTAGCTCGTCATGGAGGGTTTTCAACTGCTCTAAATACTCTTCATCAAAAAAGTCGGCTCTGGTGGCTAAGACTTGGGCTAGTTTGATGAAGCTGGGCCCCAGCTCCACGATCGTGGCTCGCAGCTTCTGCGGCCCCATCGGGCGGTAGCCCAAAAAGGAGTCTTTTTTTTTGATGAGGAGATAGAGCGAGAGCAGCAGCAAGAAGATCTTGGCGATCCTCCTTGGCGAATAGCTACTTTTCAAGGAGTTTTTTGAGCTCTTGGATATCTTTTTTGGTGGCGCATCCAGCCTCTTGGATCACCTCTTTGAGGAGCTTCTTGAGCTCAGCTTTGGCCTTTTTCTCCTCCTCTTCCCCCTTTTTCTTCGCCTCTTCGACGATCTTTTTCACATCCTCTTTACTCAGCTTCCCTTTTTCCACGAGCTTTTGGAGCTCCTCTTCCACTTTCTCTTTGACCAAGAGGGCACTCCCTACGCCAAAATAGATCAGATCTTTGAGCATATATACCTCCTTATCGCAAATGTAGCACGATATGGCGCTTTTTTCCTCCACGCAAAAGAGTCAAATCCACTTTATCGCCATGCTTGTGATGCCGTATAAACTCTTGGAGCTCGTACAAAGTGTGCACTCTTTTGCCGTCCACCGCTACTATTATATCACCAAATTCTATAGAACCATCGGGATAGATTCGCGTAGGGCGCAGACCTGCCGCCGCTGCGGGAGAATTTGGCAAAACTTTAAGTACGGCCACTCCCGCAACACCAAAGCGTCGGGCCAAAAGCTTATTGATCCGGTCATCGCTCTCAATCCCAAGAGAGGGAGGAACGTAACGACCATAAGCGATGATAGAGCTTACCACCTTATTGACTAAATCGATAGGGATGGCAAACCCTATACCCGCACTCGCACCGCTTGGGCTATAAATTGCCGTATTGACTCCGATCACCCGTCCCGCACTATCAATAAGAGGGCCTCCGGAGTTGCCCGGATTGATTGCGGCATCCGTTTGTATGGCGTGATGGATTTTCGCACCGCCTCGTTCATCGATCACCCGATCCAGCGCTGAGATGATACCCATCGTCATCGTCCAGTCCAGCCCAAAAGGATTACCGATGGCATACACTATCTGGCCGACTTTTAGCTTGGAGCTATCCCCGATGATCACCGGCTTCATCACTCCGGGTACGGAAGTGATTTTGAGTACGGCCAAATCGTGACTTGGATCCGTACCCACCAAAGTCGCCTTATACCCTACGCCGTTGCTCAGCGTCACCACCGCTTCGCTAGCTCCTCGGATTACATGGTAGTTGGTAACGATATGGCCAAACTTATCCCATACAAAGCCGCTACCCGTCCCTTTTGGAATATCGGTGATACTCATACTCCAATAATCAACTACGCGTTGCAAAGTGGAGATATAGACTACGCTGTCTTTTGAGTGTTCAAAAATCTCGATATTGGTACGCTCAATATCCATCAAAGCCCCACGGGGGGTAATAGGCTTTGGCTTTGAAACGCTACCCAGCTCCAAAAAAGGGAAAAGCCGCCACGCAAAAAAGAGCAGTACCAAAGTAATAAAAAAAATGAAAATTTTTTTAACGTTCATTTACTCTCCTTTGGAGAGGTTTTAGCCATTTTGCTTTCTTATCCTTAACCCGAAGCAGCCGATCATCCACAAGAGCGAAGCATTCCCCATCCTCTTGAAAAATCAGATCGGCCACTATTCCCATTTTGGCCAACATCTCTTCACATTGATTTTGTATTTGCGGCAGTTTTTCAGATTCAATCAAGATATAACGCACTTTCTTACCATTTTCCATCACCTCTTCGGCCTGAAGTTCTCCCACAAGGATCTTTTTGATTACCTGTGCCCGACTCATTCGCATCTTTTTGGCGTATTGCCCTAGCGGTATCCTTTGCATCACTCTCCTTGATAGTAGATTTTGCCCCCTTTGATAATGATTGTACCCATAAGCTCAAGTTCCAAAATTTTTTGGCCAAATCTTTGGAGCGCTTCCTCATAGCCCGGATTGGAGCGCAGGTAGACCTCAAACTCATCTAGTGGCTCACTCTGGCCAAAACGATCCGCAAAGGCTTCAATATCCCAAATAGGCTGGGCTTTACCCTCTTGAAGCAGCTTTTGGGTCCCCTCGCTCTCTCCCAGCCGGTGGGGCAGTACGAAGATCGGCTTGCCCATATCCAGAGCATACTCCACGCTTCGCATCGAGCCGCTCTTTATATCCGCTTCAGAGACTACCAACACCGCACCCAAAGCCACGACCATTTCATTACGCACCACAAAACTCCACTTTGTAGGCCTAAAACCCTCCTCAAAACGGCTAAGCACTAAACCTCTTTGCTCGATGGAAGCAATGAGCTCTTTGTTGATAGCCGGATAGCGAATATCGATCCCGCTGGCCACCACGGCGATGGTGTTGGCCGCTCCCGCTCCTCGGTGTGCCATCGCATCGATTCCCATAGCCCCACCGCTGACCACCACACACCCTCTTCTAGCCAAAGCGGAGGCTAGCTGATAGGTAGTACGCTTGGCGTAATCGCTCGCTCTCCTAGCCCCGACTATGGATATCTTTGGCCTTTGCAAAAGAGAAAGATCGCCTTTATAATAGATTTTCGTCCCTATTTGGGCAATCAACTCTTGTAGCTTATCCAAAAAAACGGCTCCAAAACACGATGGCTACCAGCGAAACGACTGCCACCCCCACAAGATCTACTATAAAGCCGATCTTTGCCATCTCTTTGATTTTAATCAAACGACTAGACATAATAATAGCGTTTGGCGGCGTGGCGATGGGGAGCATAAAGGCGTAGCTCGCCGCGATCGTGGCGGTAAAGAGAATAATCTGCTCGGGCAGATGGTGACTCTTGGCAAACTCGTAAAATATGGGCAGCACGATGGATGTTAAAGCGGTGTTACTGGTAATTTCCGTAGCAAAAGAGACAAACAGAGCCACCAAAAAGAGCAAAGCAAACAATGGCAATCCGGCAAAAGCCCCAAAATAGCTAGCCAGCGCAGAGGCTAGATCGCTTTTGATAAAAGCTGAGGCTATGGCAAAACCGGCCCCGAACAAAAAAACCACCTCATAGGGCATCTGGCGCGTATCTTCCCACTCCAAAATCTGTACATTTGGCAAAAAAAGCGCCAGTCCAAAGCCCAAAAGCAGCAGCTTCTCGTCCAAAGTCCAACCCAAAAGGGGACGAATAATCGCATTGAGCAGCAATAAAACTACTAAAATACCTAAAAGCCATGCAAGCCGCCGCTGCTGCGTGCTCATACAAGTAATCTCTGCAACGCTACACTCCACCACCTCGTCCTTAACCCCTCGTGCGAGCAGCCATGGAACAAACAAGATCATAACGCCCACTACCGGAGCCGTTAAAACCATCCACTCTAAAAATGTGGGGGCTTTAAGATGCCACTCCTCCAAAAATCCAAGCAAAATAATGTTTGGCGGCGTACCGATAGGCGTAAAAATCCCCCCGATACTGGCTCCATAGGCCGTAGCCAAAAGATAGCGGACTTTAAGCTTTGGATTGTCACTAAGGAATAGAGCGATAGGCATCATCATAATCGTTACGGTGGTATTGGACAAAAAGGCGCTCAAAGCCGCCGTAGTGATGGCAAGAGCGTAGAGCACTCCCGTAGCGCTCTTTGGAAAGAGTCCCAAAAGCTTCGCTGCTACTATCTCGTGGAGTTTGGTCTTTTGCATACCAAGGGCTAGCAAAAAACCACCGATAAATAAAAAGATAATAGGTTTGGAATAGTTGGGTGCCGTAGTTTTCAGGTCTAAAATACCAAGGAGGGGAAAAAGCAACAAAGGAAGCAAAGAGACCACCCCCAAGGGCAGTGCTTCGCTGCTCCACAAATAGACCAAAAAAACTACGCTGCCAAGCAGTCTTGCCTGTACGGGTTCAAATACATAACTGGCAAAGGCGAAACTCAAAAGCCCTAAGCCAATCGCTATGGAGAGTTTGCGCATGGGTGATCCTTAATGAAGAAGCTCATCTACATATATTAGTCGAACTTCTTTTAAAATCCCTTTAGACTCCCTGATCGCTTCGAGCGTCTTGGCGTGCGGATGGCCAATGGCGATGGCAAGCCCTCTACGCTTGGCTAAGTGGATCGCTTTTTTGAGTTGCGCTTTGATTTTTGCCACATTGATATCATTATCCAAAAAGACATTTCTGGCTAAATAGCGTCTATGAAAATTTCGCATCAAACGAGGGACTTGGGTCCTTGGCGTCGTCCTGCTGTCTATAAAGCAAAAATGGTAACGATCCAGCACGCTAATCAACCGCTTCATAGCCTTGTAATCGGCCGTAAATCGGCTGCCGGTATGGTTGTTGATACAACGGGCCCTAGGAAACTCCTTACGCAGTGCGGCGACATAGCGATCCATCGCCAAAGTGGAAGTGGTAGGACGAAAAGTATAGCGCTCCTCATGTGAGTAGTGCATTGCCTCCATAGGCAAATGGATCATATAGTGCCTCAAACCTTTAGCGTATCTGGGCGTATTGGGATGGGTCGGCGTGGGCGGAAAAAAAGAGACATTAATGGGCAGTCCCAAAGCCTTGATGGCCCGTACCTGTGAAGCATAGCCCACATCGTCTATAATAATGGCCAGCCTTGGCTTTGGCAACCCGCTTGTATCTGGCTCTTTTGCTAAAGAGCGAGAAGATTGGGAGGAAGAGAGGCTACGACTGGATGCAATGGAACTTTGTGCAGAGGAACTATGAGAACTTTGGGAGCTTGATAGATTTTGATTGTAATCTTCTATTTCGGAGAGGGTGGAGGGCTGGAGAATCTTTTTCAAAGCTTCTCGCTCTTGGAGTTTGATCTGCTCCAAAGAGCGTTTGTAAAAACTTCGCGCACTACATTGCGCCGCCTCTTTTCCTTTGTTGTATCCAAGTTGATATAAATAGATACTCAGACCGACGATGATAAAGCTTAGTATAAGGATAAGTATAAAAAGATAGATATATTTCTTGCTTGATTTAGAAAGGACACTTTTATGTTTGATGACGATAGGCTTTTTTCGTCTGCGCATGAAGAAACCCGGGGAGAATCTCCCCCCTTAGTTGGTCTCTTGGTCGACGATCTTGTTGGCGGTGATCCAAGGCATCATCGCTCGAAGTCGTTTACCTACCTTTTCTATTGGATGGTTTTGCGTCATTCGGCGCTCTGCCGTCATTCGAGGATAGTCAGTCATTCCCTCAAGGATGAAATCTTTGGCAAACTGGCCGTTTTGGATCTCTTTGAGGATCTGCTTCATAGCTTTGCGGCTCTCCTCGTTGATTACCCGCGGACCGCTCACATAATCCCCATACTCGGCGGTATTGCTAATGGAGTAGCGCATATTGGCAAGGCCCCCCTCATAGATCAGATCCACGATGAGCTTGAGCTCGTGCAGACACTCAAAGTAGGCCATCTCCTCTGGATATCCAGCCTCGGTCAGAGTCTCAAAGCCTGCTTGGATCAATGAGCTCACTCCGCCACAGAGCACCGCTTGTTCGCCAAAAAGGTCTGTCTCGGTCTCATCTTTGAATGTAGTGTGGATGATACCGGTGCGTCCGCCACCGATGGCACTGGCGTAACTTTTGGCAAGCTCTAGAGTATCCCCGCTTGGGTCTTGGGCTACGGCAATGAGATCTGGGATACCGCCGCCTTTGACAAACTCGCTTCGCACGGTGTGTCCGGGCGCTTTTGGCGCTACCATCATCACATTGATATCCTCTCTTGGCTTAATGCGTCCATAATGGATATTAAATCCATGGCCAAAAGCGATCGTATCGCCGCTTTTGAGGTTTGGCTCGATATCTCGGTAGTAGACTTCGCTTTGGATCTCGTCTGGGATGAGGATCATCACCACATCGGCCCATTTAGCCGCTTCTGGGACTTCGAGCACATCAAAACCTTTGGCCTCCGCTTTTTTCCAGCTTTTGCCTCCCGGATAGAGACCGATTTTTACCTCAACGCCGCTATCTCGCAGGTTTTCGGCGTGGGCGTGTCCTTGGCTTCCAAAACCGATGATCGCCACTTTTTTATTTTTGATTAGATTGATATCACAATCTTTGTCGTAATAGATTGGCAGTGCCATTTCCCGTCCTTTACAAAATTTTGGCTAATTTTACTTAAAATACCTTTAGTTTTACATAAACGAGTTTGCTATTGTGAGATACAAGAGTTTACACTTTATACAAAATGACTAAAGTTTTATGATATAATATTCTTAGGATTTGCAAAACAATTTTTTAAGGAAAATATATGAGTATGAAAGAGTTTATTTTACGCCTTTTACGAGGCATCGAACAAAAAGATGTGCCAAGGGAGTATCTGCCTTTGGTAGATGATCTTATCCGTCATAAAATCATCAAAGTAGACGGCAAAATATTAAAAATCAGCTCCAAATATAGAGTGGGCAAAGTAGATATCGCTAGAAACGGGACCGGCTTTTTAGAAGTGATCGGCCAAAAAAGCAAAGACTTGCTCATTGAGCCAGAACATCTCAACGGGGCGGGCAGAGGAGATCTGGTCATCGCCAAGCGTATCTTTGGTGGTCAAGGTCGCCCAAAAGCCAAGGTGGTCTATATCCTGGAAAAAGCCTTTCGCTTCAGCGTGGCCTACTTCGACAAACAAAACGGGCTTTTTTTCAATGTCAAGAACGAAGTCCCCATAGTCGTCAAAGCGAGCAAAAAATCTCTCAAAGAGCTGCCAGACCACACGGTAGTCAAAGTGGACAACGAAGCCGGCATCATCGTAGAGGTGCTAGGAGTCTTGGAAGATCCCAAAGTGGATGAAAAGATTTCGTTGGCTCTGTATAATAAAAAAGAGGAGTTTCCTCCCGAAGCGGAACTGGAAGCCAGCGCCTATCCAGATGAGATCGTACCAGAGCTCTATCCAAATCGGGTGGATCTGACCCATCTACCCTTTTGTACCATAGACCCCATCACGGCCAAGGATCACGACGATGCGATCTACTATGACGTGGAGAGTCGTACCCTCTACGTGGCGATTGCGGACGTGAGCGAGTATGTCCCTCCAATGGGGCCAATAGACAAAGAGGCAAAGGAGCGGGGATTTAGCATCTATTTGCCCCATAAATCCATTCCTATGTTACCAAGAAAACTCAGCGAGGGGATTTGCTCGCTCAAAGAGGGGGTGGAGCGGCTGGCCTATGTGGCCAAAATCGAGCTGGATGAAAATCTCGAGCCCAAAAAAGAGGAACTCATAGAAGCAATCATCAAAAGCCGCAGAAAATATAGCTACGATCGAGTGGATGAATTTTTGGCCGGCAAGATGGAAAATATCGATGAAACGGACAAAGAGATTTTGAAGTATCTGATGCCACTCTATGATGTGACGACAAAGCTTCGCCAAAAACGACTCCAAAAAGGATTTGAATTTACCAATCCAGAGATTAGGATGGTGCTGGATGAAAATCAAGAGCTCGTAGAGACGGTGATAGAGACCGAAACCCCTAGCCACGGACTCATTGAAGATTGTATGCTCTTAGCCAACAAGGCTACGGCCAAGATGTTTGATTTTGGAATTTTTCGCACGCACGAAGAGCCGGCTATGGAGAAGATCGAAGAGCTGCTGGATGAGTTGGCCAATGTGGGAATTTTTACCAAAGAGTTCAATACGATCCACGAGCTTTTCTTGTATATCCAAAAAGAGGCAGATAGGCTGGGTATCAAAGAGCATGTGGACAGACTGCTTATCCGAACCCAAAAGCAAGCGGGCTATACAGCCGAAAATATCGGCCACTTCGGACTGGGCTTTGAAAAATATACCCACTTCACCTCTCCAATCAGACGCTACTCGGATCTGACGCTGCACCGCCTGCTCAAAGCGATCCAGCGAGAAGATAAAAAGCAGCTCGACTACATCCTCAAAAATATCGAGCCCTTAACCGTGCGTATCAGCGAGCTTGAGCGAGAGGCGGCTAAAGTGGAGTGGGATTTCATGGATAGAAAGTTTGCCAGATGGGCTAAGAAAAACATCGGTAAGCGTTTCGAAGCAGTGGTAACCGATCCAGAGTCCACCCCTATCGCCCAATTAGACGATACAATCAAAGGGGCTCGTATTTTCTTGCCCCAAGCGGAGGTAGAGCTTTTTGACAGAGTAGTGGTAGAAATTAGCGACGCAAATCTCGCTACTACAAAAATTTATGCTAAAGTAGTAGAAAAGCTCAATGTATAAGCGGCAGTTTGACCGCCTCCAAAAGCAAAAGGATTTTAAATCCTACCTTTTTTGGGGCGAAGAGCCCTATTTTATAGAAAAGTATGCCGCCACTATCGCCAATCGCCTCTGTCCCAAAGAGCAGCGGCTCACACTCTATTATGAAGAGTATGATTTTGGTCTAGCCAAAGAGTATCTTGGCCAATCCTCTTTGTTTGGCGATACCAATTTGCTGCTTTTACGCCATGAAAAAGCTCTACCCAAAACGGAACTCGCCACTCTTTTAGAGCTTTGCCAAAAAAATCCCAACAGCTACTTTATCTATCTGCTTCCAAACAATCAGGCCAAAAAAATCGCTCCGCTTTTCAACTCAAAAAAAGAGGCTGTAGAGGTGCGCTTTTTTAAAGCCACCTTATCAGAAGCCAAAGTCGAGCTTATGGCGTATGCCAAAGAGTTAAAACTCTCAATTGACCCCTTTGCCATTGAGCATCTACTAGCTTTATTGGAAGGAGATATGCTCCTAGCCAAAAAGGAGCTAGAAAAGCTTACCATTCTCCAACAGCCTATCACTACCAAAGAGATCGACAGGCTCGTCTATCCCCTTGCCCCTTTAAATCTGGAGCGTCTTTATATGGCCATTATCAAAAAAGAGCCGTTGAGCCAACTTTTTCAAAAGATTTTGGAAGAGGAACAAAATGAGATGAAAATACTGCTAGGATTTCAAAACTTTTTGCGTCAGCTCTTTTTATTCTCCTCTTATATCCGACTGCACGGCCAAGTAGACTCCAAAGAGATTTTGGGCTATAAGCTCCCCCCACAAATAGAAGCGGAGCGTACAAGAGCGGCCATCAAGATCAAAGCCTATCCGCAAATTTTTTTGGAACTGCAAGAGTGTGAATACCATCTCAAAACCGCCCAATCAATAGACAAGGAGGCGCTACTTTTTTCTTGCTTAATGAAAGTCCAAGGATATTTTTGATAAAATTGGGCTGCTTTTTATAATCGGTAAAAAGCCTTGCCGGAAAAATCCGGATATATAGCCATAAGGAGAGAAAATGCGACACTACGAGACACTTTTCGTGCTCAAACCAACGCTCACCGAAGAGGAGAGCAAGGCGAAGTTTGAGTTTATCAAGGATGTAATCCAAAACAACGGCGGCGAGATCGTAGCCACTGAAGATATCGGCGTAAGAAAACTAGCCTACCCTATCGATAAATTCGAGCGTGGGCACTACTATATCATCTACTTCAAAGCACCCGCCCAAGCCGTACGGGAACTAGAGCGGATCTATCGCATTACCGAAGATGTCATCCGATTCCTTACTATCAAATACGAAACCAAAAAAGATATCCAAGCTTGGGAAAAAATGGTAGAAAGAGCTAAGAAACTGAGCGGCCAATCAGAGGCCTCGCAAACTAAAGCCCAAGAGTCCCAAGCCTAATTATGTACAACAAAATAATCATGGTGGGTAATCTCACCAGAGATATCGAGCTCAAATACACAAGCTCCGGGATGGCCATAGGTAAAACGGCCATAGCCACCAACAGGCGCTTTAAAACCCAAAGCGGCGAGCAAAAAGAGGAGGTCTGCTTTATCGACATTACCCTTTTTGGACGGGCGGCCGAAGTGGCCAACCAGTATCTCAAAAAGGGCAGCAAAGTCCTCATCGACGGTAGGCTCGTTTACGAGCAGTGGACGGACCAAAACGGCAACAGACGCTCCAAACACTCCGTCGCCGTAGATACTATGCAGATGTTAGGTGGTCGTGAGGATGCACCAAGCGGTTACTCTAGACCAACTCCTCAACCCACCCCGCAGCCCTCTGGCCAACAAGCCCCCCAAAGCGCCCCTAGCGGCAAACCAGACATTCCAGAAATAGATATAGATGACGATGAAATTCCATTTTAGAAAGGACTAAGCATGGCTGAAAGAAGAAGATTTAAAAAAAGAACATGCAGATACTGCGAGAAGAAAATCACTTTTATCGACTATAAAGATATCGAGCTGATCAAACACAGCCTCAGCGAGCGGTATAAAATTATGCCTAGACGACTTACGGGCAATTGCAAAAAACATCAAGAGATGGTAGAAGAGGCAATCAAACGAGCTAGACACGCTGCATTAGTACCATACATCGTAGATAGAAAACGGGTAGTCCCCAACCCTTTTGAAGAACTCAAACCTCTTTATAAATAAAGGCGCTAAAAGGGCAAAAGCCCTTTTACACCTCTTGTATACATCTCCAGTAGACGCTTTTTTGCGATAAGATTTTATCCCCTTTAAATTGGGCCAAATCACATACAAAATCTTCAAAAAAGCGATCGATCTTTTGTTTGGTATAGCTGAGCATTTTCACATAAAGAGTGGTCGATTGATAATAACTTGGAAAATCGACTACAAAAGGGTTGAGTAACTCGTACAGATTGCCATTTTCAAAATCGATCATAGAGTAGCTGCTGTAGGTAGCTATGCATTTCCCCTCAAAATCTTTCCATATCTTGCTAAAGTCTTTAAAGAGTTTTTTGGGCAATTTATCCACATTTTTAAAGATGACAAGATCAAAAGCCTTGAATTGATCCAAATAAAGATCTTCGTCCTTTAATTTATCACACGAAACTACACAAAAAGGGGCTTTACGAAACTCAAAATCGCTCAAATTTATGATCTTTTCCAAAATATCGTGGGCAAAAAACTCATCCTCATAACGCAAAGCCAGCCTCGTACCTTTCTTATCAAAAATCTCAAAGGATTTAGAAAGGTACTCCACATACATTCCCGTACCTAAGATCGAAGAGAGGGTATATTGCGAGGAGGGTATCTCTTTTGGCCGGAGCGTACTTGAGACGCCGATTTTAAAGAGTTGCTCGTTGGTTCCTTGGATAAGTGTATCCATAAAGGCTTTGCTTTGGCCCATACTCATTCCTAAGCGCTGCAATCGTCCAAAAAGCAGATATCCGCTATAGGTATCATTGGTAAATACGAAGCGCAGGGCCAACATACTCAAATAGCAAAGATAACCAAATTTGAGTTTACGCTCCGAAAGTTCAATGTTTATAGATGGGGAATATTGAGGATAGAGCATTTGATAGCCTAAAATAAATCCATCAAAAAGATAGGTAAATACGCCTAGAGTCTTTACAAAATACTCTTGAGTAATATCAATAAAGTCACATCCTAGCCTCAAACGCTCTAAAAAACGCATCTCCAATCCAAAAAGCTCTTTAGGGGAGCGGTACCATTTGCCTACTTCTGGTGCCTCTTTGGTGATGATCGCCGCGGGAATCATGAGCATATTCAGTAATGACTGACCCTCGTTTTTAATGTCTTTGAATCCAAACAGAGGAGCTATCTTTTTGAAAAATCCCGTCAAAAATATATGGTAGGCCTCAAAATCTTGAAACTGGGGTAAAGAGTTGTTTGAAAGAGTAACCTCGTGATTGATAAAATCGTATACTTCTTGCTTTACCTCCGAAAATCCCAAACGCGTAATCGCACTACCCACATCTTCCACTTTTGTCGAGGCTCTTGTCTTTTCGATGGAGTTTGCCTTTTTGAGCAGCTTCTCTTTTAAAACCGGAAGCGCCTCGATATAAGCTTTGAACTTTTCGATATTGGTATTGGGATCATCCAACTCTAGCATCAAATGGACTAAAGCCTTGTTGGTCTCTATCTCCTGATCGTGTACGATATTTTCTAAATTCAAACAAGAAGATATTTGCGGCTCTTCTTCGATAATCTTTTTAAGATAGGGGCGCAAAATCTCTTGCTGAAGCTCTGGAGAGAGTCTAAAAGCCACTTTTGTGGTAGCGACCCGTTCCACTTCAGCCTCGTAATTATTTTGCAGTATCTGCAAATCGATAAAATCACCCACATGCAAATTACCAGACTTTACACCTATTGCCATAGAATTTTTTGCGCCATCAACCCCCTCTCCCAATGAGGTGGGAAGATTTTCGATCCAATACCGATCGACGACTCTCCTATTGAGGCGTACGACCTCTTCGTGGGATTGCGAAGAGTTTGGAGTTTGCTTTTTCTTTCCAAATCCAAATAGTCCCATCTTACTCCTTTTGAAATGTCAATAACGCTTTGTCGACCTCATCGCCATACAGCGATACAAAGTCGATATCCACAAGATTGAGCCCTAAAGTTTTTAAAAACTCTATCTTGTGATAGTACTGGATAATTGTATCCTTTTTTTTGACAAAACAGCTGTTTTGTCTAAAAAAAGCAATAATCTGCGTTACTAATTTTCCCTTATCATACTCCGCCTCTATGGCGACAAAAAGATTATCCTTATCTACAATCATCGCTCCGGGTGCTATCTCCTCAAAACCATACAGCGTATTGATGTCACACAAAAAATAGCCACCATTTCGTAAAGCCTTTTTGACGCATCCAAAAAATCTTTTGAGCCTTTCTTGATCCATGTAATTAATCACGTCAAAAACGGCGGTAATCGCCTCATACTTTTTTCGCACCGCACAAATGTCTTGATAGCCTGCTTGAAGCCCTTTGCTTTGTGCCCGCTCCACCATCTGTCGGCTCAAATCTATCCCCTCGCACTCCAAACCAAGCTTTTTTGCTTTTTGCATAAAAGCACCGCTTCCACACCCAACATCCAAAAAGCTTCGCACACCCAAAAGACGCAATTTTTCCAAAAAAATATCATATAACCGCTCTTTTTGCTCCTCAAAACCCAAAAGCGGCTCGATCTGCCCATAGAGCTCAAGCCCCATACAACGCCTCTTTAATTTTTTCCCTGAGATCTAAAATCGGCTCTTTCTTATCGTAAAAGCTATTTTTATTGGCGATTAAAAAGGCACTGCTTTGCATAATCGAAAGTGCGGGCTTTAAGCCATTTTGGCGCATAGTCTCTCCCGTTTCGACGATATCGACGATCATATCGGCAAGTCCGACCAAAGGAGCCAGCTCTATGGAGCCATAGAGTTTGATGATTTCTACTGGAATCGCCTTTTTGCTAAAAAAATCTCTGGTAATATTCTCCATCTTCGTAGCCACCTTATAACTTGGCTTGGTAAAATCTAACTCCTCATCCGCCGGGATACCGATACTCACGTCACAACGCCCAAATCCAAGATCAAGCAGCCGCACCAAATCGAGCCCTTTCTCTTCTAGCACATCCAATCCTACCACACCCATATCGGCTGCTTGATGGTAGACATAAGTGGGAACATCTTGGTTGCGTACTTGTAAAAAACGAAACGCATCCACCTCTAAAATGAGTTTACGCTCCTCAAAACGAAACGCCTTATTAAAAATTTGTTCAAAGATTTTTAAAGAGTCTTCTCCTATACGCCCTTTGGGCAGCGCAATCGTCAACATAAACTTTTCCTTCGTATGATTTTCTCCATCGCTTCAAAGATCAACAGAGGTTTGTACAACGCTTGGGGGATATAAGAAGTGAGCACTTGAGCGTCCCCACCGGTTAAAAAGAGCCCCTTTTTTGCACTCAACTTCTCAATGGCACAAACCAAGGGAGAAAGCATACCATACCCAATAGCCTCTTTGGTAGAGAGTGGAAGCGACTCTTTTGGCCAAACGGGCTCTTTATGAAGAGCCGGCGAGATGGATGCGTAAGCCTTTTTGAGCGCTTTGAGTCCGGGATAGATAAAACCGCCTTTATGCTTTTTTTGCTCCATCACATCGACCGTTACCGCACTTCCCGCATCTACTATCACCCCATCTTCAACAAAGCTACACAAGGCTTTTCTATCCGCTCCCAATCCCTCATAATCGCTATCTAACTCGATAAAGGGCTCCAAATCCACCCAACCATCAAAATCTTGGAACATTTTTACAGCTTTTTTATTCACATTGAGATAGTAGACCCGCTTTTCTTTCCAAGCCACAAGCTCTGCCAAGGAGAGTCGATAAAGAGTGTGGCCATCAAAAAGCTTGGCGCAGCTATTACCAATATCACACAAAAGCATGAACGCTCCAGCCAATCTCTTCTAACTCTTTTTTCGCTTTGGAACAAATAGGCCCTTGGATCAACAAAAAGCGCCGCTTAAAACCGTGGCCAAGTTTTGCTTCGATCTTTTTGGCCATTTTTTCTAGCTCTTGCACCTCTTTTTGCAAAATTCGGCTCTTTTTGGCTACGCGTACCACTAAGATAAAAAAGTTTTGGGTATCTAACCCCCTAAAAAGCTCTACACGCTTTTTGATCCCGAAAGCTTTTGGCTCAAGAGACTCCAAAGAGCGAAACAGCAGACCACTTTGTTTGAAAAATTCCACCAGCTCTTTCATCGAACTTTATTAAGTTTAAAATATTTATCGTCATAATAGAGCGTATCGTGAGCCGTAAAAATATAGTTATCAATCTCTTCAGGGAGCTCAAAGACATTGGCTACGCGCAAGTCCTTGTCTACGGCGATGATATAGCCGCTTTTTTCGATGATATAGATAAACTCTCCATAGATCGCTCCTGTAAAGTGGGCGAAATTGAACTTTCGCTCCTTTAAGGGATTAAGCTCGGGATCGGTTAAAATAATGCGTCCATCCTTGGTAAGCAAATAGACCCTATTTTTGACATAGAGTACATCGCTAAGCTCCACATCCAGCGAATTGGTAAACTGGGGAGTAACGGAGATGATCTTGTTAGGGGTAGCGGCGATAAGTTTCTCGTCGATCACATCCAAAAAGATCACATTGTTAAAATATCTGTGCGTTCCTACAATAAGAGTGCGAAGCTCTCTCCCGCTCCGGCTGTCTACGACGATGATTTTGCCATCTAAAGTGGGAAATAGTACCAATTTGCCCAAAAAGTAAGGATTTGCTATCTTCGTATCCACGGCGATATCTGGCGTTTGATTCGAAGAGTAAATCTTTTCTCCCGTAGCGGTATTTAACAGCAGCAACGAGTTGTTATCAAATACCAAAGCCAGTATACCATCTTTGAAATTAGCCGCTACGGGGGCTTTCATCTTGAAATCTTTTTGAAATATCTTTTTTTTCGTCGTAGCGTCGATGACCTCTACCCTATGACATCTATCGGCTGCGAGATAATACTTCCCCGCCCGCTTGATAAAAAGATATCCCTTGGGCAATCTATAAGGCTCCAAACCTTGCTCGCTTATGAATTGGCCATTTTGCAATGTAGCCCCTTCGCGCAGCACATCTATAATAGGAGCGGGCAGTTTGCCGTCAAAATCCACAGCCCCGGCCACTTCTTGAGGCATAAAGTACTTTTTGGTACTGCAGCCGCTAAAAAACAATACCAAAAAAACTATTCCAAGCGCTGCTCTTCTCATTTGCTCACCTTTGTACCAAAATGTTTTAGCAACAAACTATACGGATAGGCCGGCGACTCTTTTGGTACGCTAGAGAGCTCCTCTTTGGCCCGGGCGATTTTTTTGTCTTTCATCAAAAGATAGCCCTCGTCCAACAAAGCCATCTCCCGTAACAAAGCTCCCTCTTGCATCCCATAACGCTCTAAAGCCTTTTTGTCCTGTTGTAAAACCGCTAAATGGTATTTGGCGAGGTCTGAGAGTATCGGATCTTGGGCGGAGGCAAGTTTTTCAAACAGCCTTGCGTCTTTGGTACGCATCGCCCTTTGGTAGAGATAAAGATCATATAGTCTTGGATTAAGCGAGCGCAAACGCTCTAAAGCCTCCTTGTCCTTAGGATTGGCCAAAAGTTTTTGAAAAAGTTGGTTGGAAACTCTTACATCCCGATCCTTTTTCCACGCATATCCCATATAGCCAACTACGAAAAGCACAAAAGCGACCAAAGCGCTCAAAAGAGCCTTTTTATACTTTTTATAAAATTTTTCGAGTTTTATAACCGATTCGAGAAACTTCTCTTCGTTGCTGAGCTCTTGTTTGATATACTCGATATTCTCTTTGGTACCCAAACCCTCTCCTTCATCATTATAGTGCACTAATCTTATCAAACAAAACTTTATTTTATGGTAAAATAGCGAAAAAACAAAAAGGCACCACGATGCAAAAGATCGATTCGACCCTGCTCGAACGCCTGCAAAATCTCAGTATGCTTAGCATATCCCAAGAAGAAAAAGAGCATACCTTGCAAGAGCTCAATAAATTTTTGGAATTTGTGGATATTCTTGATGAACTTGACCTGAGCTCCTTAGAAGCCACTTTTAGTCCCATCGACATAAGCGCTCCTTTACGAAAAGACGAGCCACATCTTGATCCAACCATTGCGCAAAAAGTTTTGCGACACGCCCCTAAAGCTATGGACAACTTTTTTATCGTACCAAAGATCATCGAGTAATATCGAGCGACAAGGCTAAAGATGCAACTAGATATGACCTCCCTTTTCAAGACCGTCGTAGCCCACAACGCCTCAGACTTGCACTTGGTGATGAATAGCGAGCCGCAAGTACGCATCGACGGACGGCTCGTACCTTTAAACCTACCAAAACTCACAGGTCAAGAGGTCCAAGAGATCTGCTACTCCTTACTCACCGAAAAGCAAAAAAAAGAGTTTGAAGAAAATCTTGAGCTCGACTTTGCCTTTAACGTTCCAAATATAGGACGCTTTCGAGCCAACTATTACCGCACGCTCGATAATGTAGCCGCCGCTTTTCGGATTATCCCCGGTCAAATCCCTTCCATCGACGATTTGGGATTACCTGAAATATTTAAAACCATAATCCAAAGAGAAAAAGGGCTCATTCTCGTCACAGGGCCCACCGGAAGCGGAAAATCGACCACTCTGGCCGCTATGCTCAACGAGATTAACGAAAAAGAGCATAAACATATTATCACCATCGAAGACCCCGTAGAATTTATCCATCAAAACAAAAAATCCCTCTTTTCCCATAGAGAACTAGGCCTAGATACCAAAAGCTACGCCAACGCTTTGAAATATGCTTTACGCGAAGACCCGGATGTGATACTCATTGGGGAGATGCGAGATCAAGAGACCATACAAGCCGCTCTCACCGCCGCCGAGACGGGCCATCTGGTCTTTGGCACCTTGCACACCAACTCGGCCCCGGGTACCATCAACCGTATCATCGACGTATTTCCCGGCGACTCCCAACCTCAAATACGCGCCCAACTCTCCACTAGTCTCGTAGCCGTCATATCCCAAGCTCTCTTACCAAAAATCGGCGGGGGGCGGATTGCGGTACACGAGATCCTCATCAACAATCCGGCAGTAGCCAACCTCATCAGAGAGAACAAGATCCACCAACTCTACTCCCAAATGCAGCTCAATCAGCAACAAACCGGAATGCAGACCCAGACCAAAGTTCTCCAAAAACTGCTGCTTAGCCGTATCATAGACAAATCCACGGCTCTGAAGTACTCCAATAAACCCGATGAGCTGATGACTTTTATTAGACACTTATAGGATAAGTGATGGGACATATCGATCATATAACCACTTTTGACCTTGTTATAGCGCTGGTTATCTTCTTTTTGGGTTTGAAAGGTTTGCTTGATGGGTTTATCAAGGAGTTTTTTGGATTAGCCGGCATTATCGGAGGTATCTACTACGGCTCTCGGTACGCCCAGACCATAGGCCAGTGGATTAGCCAAACCATCTATCCCATACACAATGAAGCGGCTATGGTCTTTATCGGTTTTTTGGCCGGACTTTTTGGCATCTGGTTTGTAATGGTCTATTTGGGCAAACTCATCACCAGACTCGTTCACGCCAGCGGTATGGGATTTTTCAACAAGCTCCTTGGAGCACTCTTTGGATGGGCAAAAATCTTTTTGATCTTTTCTGTCATCATTTACGCTCTTTCGAGTATGGAACTTACCAAGCGTGTACTGCAAAAATATACAAAAGACTCTATTCTTTACCCCCTTTTGCTCAAAACGGGCGCTTATATTATCAAACTCAAACCCGAAGACCTCGTTGCGCCCAAGGTAACGCAGCAAGGCGCCAAAGCCGGTCAAAAGGTGTCTAAAGAGGTGGAGCAAAGCGTCATCCAAAGCGCTCAAGAAAATCTCGTTAAACAAATAACAAAGGAGAAACAAAATTGATATTTGATAACCAATATGAACAACAACGCATCCAAAAGGCCAAAGAGCTCAAAGAGATGGGTGTCAACCCGTATGGCCACGGCTTTTGCAAAGAGATAAAAAACAACGAATTTCTAAAAAAATACGCCTATGTCAAAGAGCTTGAAACCAAAAAGGATGAGAAAGCATGCGTCAAACTCAACGGACGCATCAAATTTTTACGCCTTATGGGCAAGGCGGCGTTTGCTAAGATTGAAGATGAAAGCGGCGTAGTCCAGATCTATTTTAATAAAGACTCTCTAGGAGAAGAGTGGTTCAAAAAGGTCAAAAAGCTCATAGAAGTGGGCGATATCATAGAAGCCGTAGGCTACCCTTTCGTCACCCGTACCGGAGAGCTGACCTTGCACGCCAACGAGCTTCGTCTCATCACCAAAGCGATCGTCCCGCTACCTGAGAAATACCACGGCCTCCAAGACAAAGAGTTGCGTTACCGCCAGCGATATCTCGATCTTATTATGAATCCAGAAGTCAAAAAGGTCTTTATTCTCCGCAGCCGCATCATTAGCCTCATTCGAGAATTCTTTGAAAGCCACGGCTTTTTGGAGGTGGAGACTCCGATGATGCATCCAATCCCCGGAGGCGCCAACGCCAGACCTTTTATCACCCACCACAACGCTTTGGGCGTGGATAGGTATCTGCGCATCGCTCCCGAGCTCTATCTCAAGCGTCTCATCGTAGGAGGCTTCGAGGCGGTCTTTGAGATCAACAGAAATTTTAGAAACGAGGGGATGGACGCCACCCACAATCCCGAGTTTACGATGATCGAATTTTACTGGGCCTACCACACTTATGAGGATTTGATGCGGCTCACCGAAGAGCTTTTTGAGTATCTTTTTGAAAAGCTGGGCTTCCCAAAAGAGCTCCCCTACGCAGAGGAGGTTATCGATTTTTCCACACCTTTTAGCAAAATCAAGTACAAAGACGCCATCGAGGAGATCGGAGGCGTGCCAAGTGAGGTGATCGAAGATAAGCCCAAGATCATAGCCTATCTCAAAGAGCATGGCCTGGAGCCAAAAGATGCGGACAAGATGACGCTAGGAGCACTCCAAGCGGAGCTCTTCGACAACTTCGTAGAAGAAAAACTGATCAACCCGACATTTATCACCCACTTTCCTATCGAGATCAGTCCGCTAGCACGCAGAAGCGACGAAAATCCCGAGATAGCCGAGCGATTCGAGCTCTTCATCGCCGGCAAAGAGATCGCCAACGGCTTTAATGAGCTCAATGACCCACTGGATCAATACGAGCGCTTCAAAGCCCAGGTAGCTGCCAAAGAAGTGGATGACGAAGCGATGCATATGGACGAGGATTTCGTGCGGGCACTAGGATACGGGATGCCTCCAACAGCTGGTGAAGGTATCGGGATAGACAGACTCGTGATGCTACTGACCAACCAGCACTCCATCCGCGATGTGATCTTGTTTCCGGCCATGCGACCACAAACAAAAGAAGAAAAAGGAGAAGAGTGATGGACTTTTTGAGAAATCAAGACCCGGCGGTGTATGATATTTTGGAAAAGGAGCTACGGCGCCAGACCGACCATTTAGAGATGATCGCCAGTGAAAACTTCACCTCCCCAGCCGTCATCGAAGCGATGGGAAGCATTTTCACCAACAAATACGCTGAGGGATATCCTGGCAAACGATACTATGGTGGATGTGAATATGCCGATGCCATCGAGGAGCTGGCCATCGAGCGAGCCAAGAAGCTCTTTGGCTGTGCGTATGTCAATGTCCAGCCCCACTCGGGCAGCCAGGCCAATCAAGGGGTCTATCTGGCTTTGCTTAAACCCTACGATAAAATTTTGGGGATGGATCTGAGCCACGGAGGCCACCTCACCCATGGAGCCAAGGTCAATGCCAGCGGCAAGATCTACCAAAGTTTTTTTTATGGCGTCAATGAAGAGGGATGGATCGACTATGACAGAGTCCTCGATATCGCCAAGATCGTAAAACCCAAGCTGATCATATGTGGAGCCAGCGCATATCCACGAGTGATCGATTTCAAAAAGTTTCGAGAGATCGCCGACGAAGTCGGAGCTTTTTTGATGGCGGATATCGCCCATATCGCAGGACTCGTAGCCGCCGGCGAACATCCTAGCCCATTTCCATACTGCGATGTTGTCACCACTACTACCCATAAGACTCTTCGAGGGCCAAGAGGAGGTATGATCATGACCAACGACCAAGATTTGGCCAAAAAGATCAACAGCGCCATCTTCCCCGGTATCCAAGGAGGGCCTCTTGTCCATGTTATCGCCGCCAAGGCGGTAGGATTTGGAGAAAACTTAAAGCCCGAATGGAAAGAGTACGCCAAACAGGTACGAAAAAATGCCGAGACTTTGGCCACCGTGCTGATGAATAGAGGCTACAATGTCGTTAGCGGCGGAACGGACAACCATTTGGTACTCGTGAGCTTTTTGGACAAAGATTTTAGCGGCAAAGATGCGGATGAGGCGCTCGGGCGTGCCGGCATCACCGTCAACAAAAACACGGTCCCGGGAGAAACCAGAAGCCCCTTTGTCACCAGCGGTATCCGTATAGGAAGCCCCGCATTGACGGCTAGAGGCATGAAAGAAAAAGAGTTCGAACTCATCGCCACTCGCATCGCCGATGTGTTGGATAACATCAAGGATATCAATCTGCACCAAAAGATTAAAGAAGAGATGGTACAACTTGCCCGCAACTTTGTCCTTTATACCCAGCCTACCTACTAATTTCTCCCCCTCTCAGGGGAAATTTTGAAGCTCCTTTTCAATTATTTTTAACTATAATTATGCTACCTCGTAACAAGGACCTACTATGAAAAAAGAGCACTTCAATGAAACTTTAGAGGATCTGGAGGAGTTGCACGACGATGAGCTAAACGATATCGTTTTGGAAAAGTACGAAAAGAAGAATAAGATCAAACGATACCTTTTGATTGGTGGTTCTATCTTTTTGATTTTTATCATCGTCATTAGTATCGTCAAAATCGTCACGGACTCCTCCTCCACTCCTCAAGAGGCCCTTGTAGAAATGGAGAGCTCCTCTATGAGCGAGGTATCGAGTGAGGATAATTTTGAAGAGGTGCCCATCGTCTCCAAAGAAGAGGAGAAACAAAGCGACGAGGAGTTTAAAAAAGTAATAGATGACGTGATGCGCCAAGGGGCCGCCGCTCCAAACGCCGCCGTACCCGCACGACACCTCGCCGCTTCCCATGCAACGCCCACAACACAAAGACCAAAGCCTAAATCAACAACCAAAAAAGCCCCCACCCACACACCCCCTCCCCAACCCGTCCATAAACCTAAACCCAAACCCAAACCTAAGCCCGCCCCTACAATCCATCATAGCGGCAATATCTACATACAAGTGGGCGCCTTTTTACATTACGATCCTAACAGCGCCTTTTTACAAAAGATCAAAAAGAGTGGATTTGAGTATAAGATCAAAGAGTTTGTTATCAACGGAAAAAGGATCAAACGGGTCTATATCGGCCCATTTGCTTCTAGACAAGAGGCAACAAAATATCTGCCTAAAATTAGAAAAACAATTAGCAAAAACGCTTTTATCACCAAGGTGGAATGATGCTGTATTATAAAAAGTTTGCTCTGGATGAATTTACGCCCATCGCTTTGTACGAAAAAGCAAAGGAATTTTTCCCTACACAAAAATCCTATCTGTTTGAGAGCGTAGTCAATACGAGCGAGGGGAATTTTAGTTTCATCGTCTGTGGGGAGCATGAGGCCGTCTGGAGTATAGATGGCAAAAGTTTGTATAAAGATACCCAAGGTAAAGTGCACCAAATAGAGTCTAATCCTTTGCTTTTTATGAAACGATACTACAAAGAGGTGGATTTTGAGTACTACAAAGAGCTCTCCAAAAAATTGGGGGTTGACTTTGTGGATGGCTTTATTGGTTATATCGGCTACGATATGGTCAAAGAGTTTGAGCCCGTACTCCAGCCTTTTATGCAAAATCTCAAAGACGAGCTCCATACGCCAGACTTTTACATGCTGCGTCCCAAACTTACTCTTGCCTACTCTCATAAAAATGCCACTTTGACCCTGCTTACTCCCGATCCAAAGGTAGCCGATCGCTTTGAAGAGATGGAAAGATCCATCAAAGGCACCTATCGCTACACCCCGCTCAAAAAAGCCAAAATCCTAGGCGAGTCCAAATTCGCCCACTCCAAAGAGCAGTTTTTTGAGATGGTAGCCAAATCGAAGCGTATGATACGAAGCGGCGACGTATTTCAAATAGTCATCTCCAACCGCCTCACTCAGCAAGCGATTGTCGATAGATTTAGTTTCTATCGAAAACTTCGTACGCTCAATCCCTCGCCCTATCTCTTTTTACTCGAACACGAAAACTTCGCCATAGCCGGCAGTAGTCCGGAGGTGATGGTGCGCCTCACCGATGGAGAGATCCTTTTGCGTCCCATTGCCGGCACTAGAAAGCGAGGAGGCACACCAGCGAGGGACAAGGAGCTGGAGCTCGAGATGCTCAGCGACCCCAAAGAAGTAGCCGAACATGTGATGCTCATCGATCTTGGACGCAACGACGTAGGCAGGGTGGCCAAGCCCGGCAGCGTCAAAGTCCCTGAGATCATGCGGGTGGAGCGCTACAGCCATGTAATGCATATGGTCAGCGATGTTGTGGGTATTTTAGATAAAGAGTACGATATGTTTGATCTCTTTATGGCCACATTCACCGCCGGTACCATGACGGGAGCCCCAAAGATCAGAGCGATGGAGCTCATTGCCCAGTTTGAAGGGCTCAAGCGTGGATTTTATAGCGGAAGCGTGGGATATTTTGGCTTTGATGGCAATATGGACAGCGCTATCGCCATCCGCACTGCTATGATTTTGTCAGATAGAGTGGTATTTCAAGCAGGAGCCGGTATCGTGGCCGATAGCAAACCAGAGCTTGAGTACTTAGAAGTCAACAACAAATTAGGAGCCTTGAAAAAGGCTCTGGAGGAGCTTGCTAAATGAAACTCTACTCTATTTTTGGAAACCCCGTGGCCCACTCCATCTCTCCAATACTCCACAACTACACTTTTGAAAAATTGGGATTTAATGGATGCTACACCAAAATTTTGCTCCAAGAGCCTTTGCTGAGAGATAAATTTTTGGAGCTGGGACTCACGGGTGTCAATATCACCGTCCCTTACAAAGAAGAGGCTTTTAAGCAGGCCGACGAGGTGCTGGGTATCGCCAAAGAGATCGGAGCCGTCAACACATGGTACCATAAAGATGGCAAGATCTACGCCTACAACACCGATGCGCCCGGATTTTACCAGAGTATCAAAGGGTTCGATTTCAAGAGTGTCTTGATCCTGGGAGCCGGCGGCACGGCCAAGGCGATCGCTCTGTATCTGCGTCATAAAGGCTATGATCCCGTGATCCTCAACCGCAGCGGCAAACGCCTCACCTACTTTTGGGAAAAGGGTTTCAAAGCCTATACATGGGATGAGTTCGAGCCAAGAGCCTTCGATCTGGTGATCAACACCACCTCCGCAGGCCTCAAAGATAACAGCTTTCCAGCTCCCAAGGAGCTGCTGGATACCATCCTCCCCCAGGCCAAATATGCCGTGGATGTGATCTACAACAAGCTCACGCCATTTTTGGCTTTGGCCAAATCCTACGACCTAGTCACCAAAGATGGCACCGAAATGCTCCTCTATCAAGGAGTGCTGGCTTTTGAGATTTTCACCGATTTTCGATATGAAAAAGAGGAAATCTCTAGCTATATGCGAAAGGCATTGGAGCTAGTGTGAAAAAGTTCGTTTTTCTTTATACCTTTTATCTCGCCATCGCCTTTTTTCTCATCGATTACGAGCCGATGAGGAAGCTTTTGCACATCGAGAGCTTCTACAACGACCTGATAGCCTCCATCTCGGCTTGGTTCATCTCCCTTTTGCATATCCCGGTCACTGCCCATCGCGACACTCTCCAGCTTCCGCATGCCAATATGATCATCAAGTTTGGCTGCAATGGCCTAGAGGCGGTGCTCATCTATCTAGCGGGCGTCCTGGCCTATCCAGCTACCTGGCGCCAAAAGCTCCTTTACGGTCTTTTGGGCACGATTGTACTGGAAATCATCAATATCCTGCGCATCGCACTGCTAGCCTGGGTGATCGAGCACTATCCCAAGCAGTTCGATCTGATGCACAACTACATCACCCAAAGCATCATGATCGTGCTGGCTTTTTTGGTCTTTTTGCTCTATCTCCAAAGGGTGAGCGGTGCGAAGTAGCATCCTCAAGCTCACTCTCGCCTTTTTACTCCTCTTTGGCCCCGTACTGGTGGGCTGGATCTATCTCAAAGAATACTACAATTATTTCATCACCTCCTCCACTTTTCATCTCGCAGCCTCCTACTATAAGCTCATACCCATCAAAAGCAGTGTCCATGGCAAGGAGGTGGTCTTCACTATCAAAAACGAGATCCCACTGCGAGATATCAACGGTAAAAGCCACGATTTTGAGTTCGATATCTCTATCGATATGGAGGCGGTCACTTTCAATGTCCCCCTCACCCTCTCTATCCTCCTTGCCATCATCCTCATAGCCAAAGTCCCCCGACAAAGAAAATGGGAGGTTTTCCTCACCGGCATCGCTCTGCTTTTCTTGCTCCACATGGCGTCAATGCTCCTCTTTGCTCTATGCACCATCAAAGCGATCACCACCGTCAATCCCTATATACACTACTACATCTATCAGCACTTCGTAGCCGGCGAGCTGCTCTGCGCCATCAAAGATTTTCTGATCAACTACGCAGCCAGATTCGAGCCTTTTTTGATAGCTTTCTATGCCTGGATCACAGTGAACCGCTCCCGCTAAATCAAAGATTATAGCGGGAGCTTCCTGCTTCAACGGTCACCTCGTGGCGCACCTCCACAGGCTCTACGGGCAGTCCCTGCCCTGATAAGGCAATGTTGAGAATATTTTTGCTTGCGTTTATATCTCTATCGTGTCTTGCGTTACAAGATGGACATATCCACTCTCTTTTAGATAGTGGCAAACTATCAAGTTTGTATCCGCACACATTGCAAGTTTTAGAGCTTGGATAGAATTTGTCTATCTTGATGAGTTTTGCTCCATACCACTTGCATTTGTATTCAAGAAACTCCACAAACTT
>WGAT01000068.1 GCA_015494715.1 Campylobacterota bacterium | reverse complement strand
ATTTATCAATGGGGATATAAGGTGGCAAAAGAGTTGAGAGGAAGTTTGTCTTCCTTGAAACTCTTTTGGTATAATTTCTTAAGGTTGGGGCATCAACCTTTGGCATAGGAGAAGTAAGACCCGACCATTGTTTAGAGCAATGGTCGGGCATTCCCGCTTAAAGCCAGAATCCCCCGCATTTATGCGTGGGGAGTATGTCAAAATAGCCAGACATGGTTTTGATAGTAATAATATAGCACATAAAAGCTCACGATACCCACAAAGAGCGTATCGAAGCCAAAGGGGATCCAAAGATTAAGAGGTCTGCCCAACCATTTTGGCCAAAAGGCGCTAGCGATCCCCAAAAAAGACCCCACAAACAAAAGGGCGTAAAGCAAATAGCCAATAGAGTAGTACTCTGGCTGCAAGATACAAAAGGGGCAGTGGTGGGTAGGAAGCTCGTAGATATAAGGAGAGAAGAAAAAGATCACCGCAACAATCGCTGCTGGCAAAAAAAGCAGGCTCAAAAGAGAAAAGAGCCGCTCCTTTTTGGCCAAAGCGGCGAGCAAAAGAGCGACATAAAGTGTGTAAAAAACGCCAGCGATCATCTTGGGATCGATTGCGGCCACCAAAGCCAATGGAGAGTGGGCGGCTCTGTTGAAAAGTGTGCCGCAGCAGCTAACCACTTGGCTGATATCAAGATGACCAAAATAGAGGAGTTCGAGCACAAACTCAACTAAAACGAGGATAAATATAAGAAGAAAAAAGGCAAATTTCGCCCTTGTGTAGCGATAATCTGGAGTACGCAGATCGGCTATATGAAGCACTAGCCATAGGCCAAAGAGATAGATGTTTAAGATCTTGATCATAAAAAGCCACACCCCATACTTGTTGGCCGTCACCACTCCGGCTGCGCACATGGCTCCGGGTATCACGTTACTCAGGCGATCGAGGGTGTAGATAAAATAAAAAATGGCCGGAATTTTGACGCCAAGCACGAAAGCAAGGATAGTGGAGGCCAGATAGCTTTGGCGCTCCAAAGCGTATTGGCGTGGCGTGTCCGAGCCGTAATCGAACCACAACAAGATACGAATCGCCACTACTACAGCAATCGCCAAAAAGAGAAAACTGAGCATATCTATAAGCAGTACGATCAAGATTTCAGGCGTAAAAAACATGACCCGCTTCCACTTTGATTCTTCGATCGGCCCCAAAGCTCTCAAATCGGGGATCGTGGGTGGCCACTAGGATGGTCTTACCCTGCTTGTGGAGCTTTTGTACAAGCTGCAAAAATTGCTCGGCCAAAGCGCTATCGAGATTTGCCGTCGGCTCATCTGCTAAAAGGATTGGAGGATCGAGCACCAAACTCCTAGCGATTGCTACCCGTTGACGCTCGCCACCGCTGAGTTTGGAGACTTGGGTGTGGGCTTTGTGCTCTATGGCAAAGCGCCGCATCGCCTCCCACGCCCTCTCTTCGCTTCTAGCGATAGACCAAGATGTGGGAACGAGGGGCAAGAGCACATTTTCTAGGACGCTGAGCTCCTCGATGAGATTGAAGCGCTGAAAGATAAAGCCGATCCACTCCCTGCGATACAAAGCGGCAAAGTGGTCAGGCAGCTTGGAGACAATGCGGTTTTTGACCTTGACTACACCTTTGGTGGGTCGAGTCAGGGCGGCGATAAGAGAGAGGAGCGTACTTTTGCCGCTGCCGCTAGGCCCCATTAAAAGGACAAGCTCCCCTTTTTCGATCTGCAGATTTACATCCTCTAGCGCTACTACCGCCTTTGGAGTGCCGTAGTTGTAGATTTTGCTCACGTTTTGTAGCTCGATCATCGCAGCGCCTCCTCTGGGTCTATGACGCTTGAGCGCCATGTGGGCACGATGGTGGCGGCAAGATAAAGAGGCACGGTGGCAAAAAAGATGCTCATCAAAAGCCCCATATCCAAAACCGGGATCAGCTCGAATCGGGGTTTTAGCACAGAAAAGCCGGTAAAAATATTGCGCAGCAGTGGAGCTTGCAGGTAGTAGACAAAAAAGTACGCCCCCACCACGCCCAATCCATAGGCGAATATGGCGATAAGAAAAGACTCCAAAAATTTAAGTCTTAGCACATCGCCGATACGCCAGCCAAGAGCCTTGAGAATGGCGATCTCTCTGCGCTCCTCTTTGCCCACACTGCTCATCTTCTCAAAAACCAGAATAAAGAAAGCAAAAAAGGCTCCTAGCATCAGGGCCAAAAAGAGCCCACTTTTATAATCAAACACATTTTGGTAGGCCGCTTGGATATCAAATCGAGTGAGCACCCTGCTGTCTGGATAGAGCACCCGAATTTTTGCGGCGATCGTGGTGATCTCTTTGGGATTGTCCACCCGCACGGCGATGTCGGTCACTTGGTCTTGTGGCATACCGAAGATTGTACGAGCCACCTGCATCGGCAAAAGAATGGTATCACTCGATTCAAGCTCGGTATGGGCTGGAAAAGTACCTACCAAAGGGACTTTCAAAAAATCGCCCGATGGAGTGATGAAGTTGAAATAGTCTTTATAGTAGTGGTTCAAAAGCACCCGCTTGACCCCCTCGCCTACAACCATCCCCTCTTTGTCGCTGGCCAAAATCTCATCCATCCACGGCGTGAAACCAGCCATATCCATATCCAGCCCCACGACGCTGAAGTTGACCCCGGCGGCTGGAAAATAGTAGTAGCCCCACACTCTGCCATAAGCAGCCTCTACCCCCGCTATTTGCTCTATTTTTTCTATTCGGCTAGCCGGAGAGGGTACGAGTCTGCCGGCAATGGTACGCTGCACAAAGATTTGGGGCAACTCCTCTAGGGTTGCAAAAAGCTCCTTTTTGATAGAGGCGGCGATCAAAAACGCAGATGAGACCAAAAAAATCAGAGCCCAAAAGACAAAAAAGACGGCGATATTTTTCCATATGCGACGCTGTAAAAAGCGTACGGCAAAAGCCAACATCTTTAAATTCATCGAATCTCCTGCAAGGCATGGGCAAAAGGGGGCGGAGCGTAGGTGAAATCACTGGGAAAAAATGGAAACAGCGAGGGCCCTAGTCCAAAAGCGTCGCTCAGCACGCTGTGGCTTCTGTGACGGATAAAAAGGGCTTCGGTGCTAAGTCCCAGATCTGGCAATGTCAAAACTCGCACCACCTCCTTTTTGGGTCCTAATGAGGGAGTGGACAAAGAGAAGGCCAAAAAAAGGGCTGCTCCCGCCAAAAAGCTCCCAGCCACGGCCAAAAAGAGTAGTCGCTTACTCAAGACTTTTGAGCACCTCTGGGGTAATTTGCGAAAAGCCAAGCACCTTTTGTCCCCTGTGGTCTTTCATAAAACGCAAAGCCTCCTCTTTGGAGCCAAAAGGGATAAGCTCTTTGCCCATAGGACCGGTGACATCACTACCCAGCACATACCAAGCCCGTGTTGCGTCGATCGTCTGGCCACTATAATAATCGCTCACATAGGCCCGTTTGAATGGATGATTTTGGATATAGCGCATCATATCCTTTACGCCATCGAAATAGACTTTTCGCCCCGTACTATCTACGATCATCGTCGCCCATCTGGGATACTTGGCCACGAACATACCGCACACGGGACATTTGGTGTTTTTGGGCACATGGATGCGATGGCTGCTTTTTTGCACCAGATACAAAGCCACGGCTTGGAGCTGCTTGGGATTAAGCCCTTTGCACGCACCAGAGCTCTTGATATAGGCTTTGGCTTTGGCCACGCTGGTGAAGTTTTGATCGATTGGATGACACCGTTTGTGGTAGAGCAGATGGCCAAAGCGTGCCATTTTGTGGCGTTTGGCACTAATCATACGCTCCTCTTTGGCCAGACTCTTACTGGCTAGGGCAAAAGCCTCCTCGAAGCCCGTCACTTTTCCACCATACCGCTTGGCGAACTCCTCGGCCTCTTTTTTTGTAGCAAAAGCGAGCTTACTGACCCTGCTCATCGTCCCGGGTACTTTGGAGCCCACCACATACCAAGCACTCCTAGCATCGATCCACTTGCCGCTTTTGGCATCCACCGCCAAAAGCTTTGTGAGGCGGACTCTAATATTTGGATAATCCGCGGCCAAGCAGTGCATGGAGCAGTACTCTTTGGTGCTGTTGTCATCCAAGAGGGCGGCATAGTTGGTCTTGAAAAATTTGGCCAGATTCATCCCGCACACACTGCACCACATCTTCGCAGGCCCTTGCTGCAAAAGCTTTGGATGTTCTACCGATTTGTCAAAAGCAAAAGCAAGAAGAGCCAAAAAAAGCAGAAGCGACAACTTACGCATGGAGCCACCTTTTTTCTTTTGATTATAGAGCAGCTTTGTTAATTATGCCTTAATTATCTCAAACGATACTCTATAGGGATACGCAGATCTACCGCCTTTTTTGGAGGGGGAAACTCTTTTGCGGCTTGGAGGATCGTCTTTTGGGCGGTACGATCGAGGATCTTGTGGCCGCTACTTTTTAGGATGTGCAGATGCGTTACCTCTCCACTGGGCTGTAAAGTAAAACAGATCTCCACGACCCCCTCTTGATGGGTACGCCTGGCGATCCTAGGATAGTGGGTATGACGGCGGATGGCCGCTTCGATACGATCCAAAAAGCTTTGGATATAGAGGTGTTGATAAGAGGGTTTTGGCTTGCTGGAGGTAGGAGAGGGGGATGGGGGATGCGTTGGCTGGGAAATTTTCGTTTTTTGGGGTGTCGCTTTTTGGGGTGTAGGCGGTGATGGTTTGGGGGCGGGGACTAGAGCCGCTTTTTTGGGTTTGGGAGTAGAGTGTTTTGCGATTTTGTTTTTGAGGACTCTTTTTGGTTTATGTTTTTTTGCTCTGATTTTTCGTTTTACTTTGGATTTGGATTGTACTTTTGGCCCTATTTTTGGTTTTGGGCGAGGCCGGGATTGTATTTTTGGTTTTGGTTTGACTTTTTGTCTGGGCTCTTTTTTGGGCGGGTTCTTTGGTTTTTGCGTTTGCTGGCAGCCACATGTACACCGCTTTGGCTTGAGGATATGGATATTGGCAATTTGAATAGCCTTTTTTTGGGGAAGCGGCAAAGGCTCATAGAGCGTCCATATCGCTCCTACCAGCAGCAGATACAGACCCAAAGCGAGAAAAAAGGAGCGTTTCATCTTTTTGTTTCGACGGAGATATTGGCAAAGCCTTGGCTTTTTAGGATATCGAGCGTTTTGATAAAGAGCTCAAAACGGCTGTTTTTGTCGCTGCGGATCAAGATGGCGCTCTTTTTTGAGATTGCCTGAAGTTTTTGCTTTAAAATATCAAAAGTAACCGGCTCTTTATCCAGATAGATTTTGTCCTCTTTGGTGATGGTGATGGTAATCTTTTTAAGAGGCAGCTCGGTAGCGCTGGAGGCTTGGGGCAGATCGAGAGGGATGACTCCTTTGGCTATAAAAGTGGCGGTGGTGAGCACGATCACCAAAAGTACGAGCATAATATCGATAAAAGGGATCACATTGATCTGATCAAAAGGCTTACGCCTCATGGGCAATATCCCACCGTGCCAACAGCACCTCGATGCGCCGCACGAGATAGTTGTACATCATGGTAGCGGGTATTGCCACCACCAGTCCCATCGCCGTGGCCTTGAGAGCCAGAGCCAATCCTATCATGATCGCCTTGGTATTGACGATGCCGCTTTGGCCCATGGTGTAAAAGGTGAGGATGATCCCCAGCACCGTTCCGAGTAGCCCGATATACGGAGCCGAAGAGGCGATGGTAGCAATGATGGAGACATGATTGGTCAAATCGATCTCTAGCTCCTCTTTGTGCCGATACTTGCGCACATCCACACTACGAAAAAAGAACCACCGCTCGATAAAGAGCCAGACGCTCACAAAACTCATAAAAAGCAGCGTCCCGATAATCCCGTAATCTATAATCTCTTTGAGATGGGCCATCCAGTTCATACGGCCACCTTGCTGCAATCTAGCACCACTTTCGTTCCTTCGTTTTTTCTAGAGTGGATACGGATACCGATGCCTTCCCTATCGCACACGCTTTTGACGATATCAAGCCCTATTCCTTTCCCATCGCCTTGCTCCGTAGCCCGGTAGTAGCGTTCAAATATCCGTACCAGATCCTTTTCATCTATGCCAATCCCACTATCTTCTATCACGATTTTGCCCTCTTTGGCAATGATTTTTATCAAGCCATCATCAGGTGTGTATTTCAAAGCGTTGGACAAAAGGTTGTCGATCACTTTGGCAAATCCTTGTTTGGATACCTCTATCCACAAGGGCTCGAGTTTTACCTCCACTTTTTTATCCTTGGCCAGATCCGCAAGCATCTCGACCCTTTGTGCGATGAGCTTGGCCGCATCGAAACGCTCTTTTTGGATGCGATCGATATTTTGCTGGATAGTGTAGTCCACCTCTTTGTAAAGCTCAAGCAGCTGATCGGCGGCTCTATCTATTCTATCCAGTCGATTGATATCCTTTGGGTCGTCGACTCTTTTTTTGAGCATGGAGACATTGGCTTTGATAGTGGCTACGGGGATATTGAGCTCATGCAGCGTATCTTTGAGTAGACGCTCCAGCTCGTTTGACTGTTTGGCCAAAGGGTGCAAAGCGTATCTGGCAAAGAGTATCCCCTCCACTACCGCCACACCCAAAAGCACAAAAGCCAAGAGCCACAAATGCCTCCAGCCAATCGTATCCACCCACAAATACCCAACATAAAAGACCATCCCCACCCCTATCAAAAAGAGCAGCACGAAAGCGGCTAGATCGCTACTTTTCAAACCGATAGCCCACTCCTCGGATATTGGTGATCGCCTCTTTGCCAAAGATCTTTTTCAAAGCGTTGATATAGACTCGCAAAGCCCCATCGCTGACTATCTCGTCGGGTTTCCATAAATGCTGGTAGATGCGTTCTTTTGGCACTATTTTTTTGCGGTTTTTAAGGAAAAGGGCCAAAAGTGTGAGCTCTTTTGGATTGAGCTCTATGAGCTCTTGAGCACGATGGAGCTGGAGGTTTTTTAGATCGAAGCGAAACTCGCCTATTTGCGCTATTTCTTCGCCATAGCAGCGCCGTAGCACCGCTTTGATGCGCAGCAGCATCTCCTCCAAATCCACGGGTTTGGTCAAGTAATCGTCTGCTCCTTTACTAAGCCCCTCGATGATATCTTCCCTTTGATTTTTGGAGGTAATAAAAATAGTAGGCGTTTGGTCGTCGATATTTCTGAGCTCTTCTAAAAATCCAAAACCATCCCCATCTGGCAGCTTCACATCGAAAAGATAGAGATCATAGCGCTTGTGGTAGCCAAACTCCATCGCTTCGCTTAGACTCTGGGCCCAGTCCACGCTGTAGCCCTCGTCGCTCAAAAACTCCTCGATCGTCTCGCCAAAAAGCTTGTCGTCCTCAAGCAGCAGTATCTTCATCCACTCTCCATCCAAGCTCTTCTCCCGCAAACATCGGCACTACATTCCCATAACGATCAGGGACTCTCCAACTCTTTTTGATAAGTTTGACCTTTTTGGCCGGGGGTGTGAGGCCATAGATTTTTTGGGCGTTGTCGCTAACGAACTTTTGTAAATTTTCCAGCACGTCCGCCGCCTCAAAAAGCTGAGCAAGCGCCGGCAGTGCCACAGGAGCGCTAAAGACTCCGGCCGCACAGCCGGGAGCCTCTTTGGCGCTTCTTGGATGGGGAGCCGAATCGCTGCCAAACATTACCTTATCATGGGCCATGAAAGCCACTTTTCTTAGAGCCATTCTATCTTCTGGGCGTTTGGCTACGGGTTTGCAAAATAGATGGGGGCGCATCAGTCCCCCGATTACATCATCGAGGGTAATGTAGAGGTGATGCAGCGTTATGGTAGCGTAGAGGTTTTCATAGCGTAAAAGCGCCTCTACCGCCGCTTTGGTGGTGATATGCTCCATAATGATTTTGAGATTTGGAAAACGTTTGGCTATGCGCTCGTATATTGGGATGAACTCCGCTTCTCTATCCATCACAAATCCGCTGGTCTCGCCGTGGACGCATAGGGGGATCCCAAGCTCGCTCATCGCCTCTAGCGTAGGCGCCAAAGCCTCCAGACTGAAGTTTTCCACTCCGCCTTGGCTGTTTGTGGTGATACCGGCTGGATAGAGTTTGATGGCGGCGATATCCTCTTTGACTCTTTTCAAGAAGTCATAGTTATAGTCCGATTTGAAAAAAAGTGTCATAAGAGGCTCGAAATCTTCCCCTTTCGTCGCTTCCAAAATACGTTTTTTGTAGCTTTGTGCCATCTGCTCGCTCGTTACGGGCGGTATGAGATTTGGCATTACGATAGCGGCCGAAAAATTCTTGGCGCTCAAAGGTGCAACGGCGCGCAACATATTCCCGTCTCTAAGATGTAGGTGCATATCCATAGGTGAACAGAGTATGAGTCTCATATCTTCTCCATAATCGTTTTCAAAAGTCCCATGACTGCCTCTTCATAATATTTGGCAAGTTGGGGGGTTTTGGCTTCAAAACGGGTCACAAGTACCGGCGTAGTGTTGCTGGCTCGTACCAGCGCCCACCCATCTTCAAACTCTATCCGCACTCCGTCGATATCGATGATCTCCTTGATTGTAGGTAGTTCTTTGGTGGTTTGGAGCCGCTTTTTAAGCTCTTCGATGATAGTAAATTTCTGCTCTTCCGTCGTGGGGACTTTAAGCTCGGGAGTGTTGTACACCTTTGGCAAAGCCTCTACCTCAGCCACGATATCCACGCCCTTGGCCACGAGCTCCAGCACTCGAAGTGTGGCGTATATAGCGTCATCGAAGCCAAAGTAGCGGTCGTTGAAAAAGAGGTGTCCGCTCACCTCCGCCGCCATATGGGCATTTGTCTGGGCAATCTTTTGCTTGAGGTTGCTGTGGCCTGTCTTGTACATGATGGCTTGGCCGATCTTGTTGATCTCATCATACATAACTTGCGAGCATTTCACCTCCCCGATCACTACGGGATTCTCCATCCGTCTGGCCAGCAAAATAGCAAGCTCGTCCCCTTTGATACTGCGCTTTGGTGTGAGTACGGCCAATCTATCCCCATCCCCGTCGTAGGCAAACCCTAGATCCCCCTCTTTTAGAGCGGCTTTGAGATCGTTGAGGTTCTCCTCCACGCTTGGGTCAGGATGGTGGTGTGGGAAGCGGCCGTCTGGCTCGCAGTAGAGCCCTTTGTAGCGAAGTCCCAGCCCTCCCATGATCGGCTCAAGCACTATTCCCGCCACGCCGTTGCCGCAATCGGCCACGATTGGCTGCTCGAGGTCTCGCAGATGAGCGAAATTTTGGAGCATATACTCGATATAGCGCTCTTTGGCCGGGATAGGGGTAAAATCGGGATTGTCAGGGATGGTTATGTGGCTTTGGAGCACCTCCTCTCCTAGCTTGTAGATCTGCTCTCCAAAAAAAGGGGCTTTGTCCACAGTGATCTTAAAGCCGTTGTACTCTGGAGGGTTGTGGGAGCCCGTGATCATCACCGAAGCTGCAGGCATTACCTCTTTACCATCCACCTCGAAAGTGACGAAATTGCTAAAGTAGTTGACTCCCGTGGGCACCATCCCCATATCCAGCACCCTCTTGCCCGCATGGTTGATACCGCTGGCAAGCCACGCGAAGAGTGTGGGTGAGGAGAGTCTCGCGTCATATCCTACCGCAATGTAGTCGCCATCGACTCTTTTGGCCAAGAAGTAGCCGATTTTCTTGACCAGATCCTCACTCAGCTCTTTTTGAAAAATCCCTCTGATGTCATACTCACGAAAGATCGAATACATCAAATCGCCTCTTCATCCTCTTCACCGGTTCTGATTCTCACCACCTTTTCCACATCCATCACGAAGATCTTACCATCGCCGATCTTGCCGGTTCTGGCCGCCTGGGTGATCGCTTCGACCACCTCATCCACTTTATCGGCCGGTACGACCACCTCCACTTTGACTTTGGGTAAAAAATCCACCACATACTCCGCTCCTCTGTACAGCTCGCTGTGGCCTTGCTGGCGTCCATATCCTTTGACTTCGCTCACGGTCATCCCGGCAATTCCGATCTCGTTGAGCGCCTCTTTTACATCGTCAAGCTTAAATGGCTTGATAACTGCTTCAATCTTTTTCATACTCTCTCCTTTTTGGGTTTTTATAATTGTACTACAAAACTGCTTGAGCCAGTTGATGCTTAATTTTTGTACAATTTTTATGCTAAAAGAGAGTCATGTTATTTGTATAATTCCCCAAACAACCCAAAGGAGAGTAGATGAAATTAGGAGAGCTCAAGAGTGCTGGGCACCTCCCTACGCTAATAGCCGCTTTTTTATATTTTGATTTTAGTTTTATGGTCTGGACGATGCTGGGACCTCTAGCTACGGAGATTAGCGCTTCATTAGCCAAACACGGCTACATTTTAGATGCCAACCAAAAAGCGACCCTGCTCGCCATCCCGATCCTTGGTGGAGCGATCCTTAGAATCGTGCTGGGATTTTTGGTGGACAACATCGGCCCCAAGAAAACCGCCATCATCGCCCAATCGATCGTCATCGCCTCGCTCTTTTACACCTACTTTCGAGGAGAGAGCATCACCTACTACGAGCTTTTGGCCGTGGCTTTTGGTCTTGGATTTGCCGGGGCCAGTTTCGCCGTGGCACTGCCGCAGGCTGGCCAATGGTATCCCCCAAGGCTTCAAGGGCTGGTTTTGGGACTTGCTGGGGCTGGGAATATCGGAGTGGTCATCGATTATATCTTCGCTCCAAAGATCGCCGAGCTTTGGGGATGGCCTACGGTCTTTTTGGTGGGAGGCATCCTCTCTACTATCATTTTGGCTACCTACATTATTTTGGCCAAAGACGCTCCTCCATCAGTTTACCAGCCACGCAAAAAGAGGCTCTCGGACTACCTTAAATTACTGAAAGATAGAGATACTTGGTGGTTTAGCCTCTTTTATGCGGTGAGCTTTGGCGGTTTCGTGGGCTTTGCCAACTATATGAAAGTCTACTTAATGGATGTGTACAAAGACGAGATGGCCCAGATCGGTTTGCAGCTGCTGCACGAGCCAAACGTGCAGGTAGTGGCCGGATATTTTGGGGCACTCTGTATCTTCGCTGGAGCGATGCTGCGTCCCGTTGGCGGAGCGATCGCCGACAAGATGGGCGGTGTCAAATCCTTGTATATCTTCTTTGGGGGTGTAGCCGTGCTCGCTACCCTCAACACTTTGCTCGTCAACAATTTTTATATAGCTATCTTGATCCTCTTTCTCATCATGGCCTTTTTGGGTATGGCCAACGGGGCGGTCTTTCAGCTCGTCCCTCAGCGATTTGGCAAAGATATGGGTATTATGACCGGAATCGTCGGATGTGCCGGAGGGCTTGGCGGTACGGTATTGGTCAAAACGCTTGGATGGAGCAAGGCGGCTTTCAATAGCTATAGCGTGGGATTTTTTATCTTTGCGGCCCTTGCGGCGCTAGCCATTGTAGGACTGAGTATGGTCAAGACCAGATGGCGCACCACTTGGGGCGTGCACGCTGGAGGAAAGATCTAAGCGATGCACTCCTTGTACAAAACGGCCGCCTTTGGTCTGGCAAAAGGCAGCGAGCTCCAAAGCGACGACGCCTATGGCGTGCGGCTGTTTGAGGATATTTTGGTAGGTGTGGTCTGTGACGGCGTGGGCAGCGCCGAAGCTGGACGAGAAGCCGCCCAGCGAACCCTAAACTATATGCTTGGCAACTTCAAAACCAGACCCCAAAGCTGGGATATCGAAAAGAGCCTCGCCACTTTTATCAAAAACATCAACGAGATCCTCTATAAAGAGTCACTGCTGGAGTTTGAGCGTCCAGAGATGCTCACAACTCTTAGTATCATCGTCATCCAAGGATCGAGGCTCTATGGGGCCAATGTGGGCGATAGCCCAATTTTTTTGCTAAGAGATGGCAAGCTCCAAAAGCTTTCGATGGACCATACCACCGAGGAACAGGGTCATATTCTCACACAAGCCATAGGGATGAGCGAAAAGGTAGAACCCTACTTTTTTGAAAACTTCGTAAAGGCGGGGGATCATATCCTGTTGTGCAGCGATGGGCTCACGGCGGTACTCAAGGAGCAAGAGATCGCCCAAAAGCTCCCTTTGGGCGCTTCCAATCTGGTCAAATATGCCAGCAAAAAAGTGGGGGATGATTTGCCAGACGACACGAGTGCGGTAACCATACAGATCAAGCAGATCGACCAAAGAGTCCGCCTCAAACAGCAAAACCTCCCTATCCCCCAAAGCCTCGCAAAAGTTCAGGTGATCGATGGCTATCGCCTCGAGCGGCCCCTCATCCAAAACGAGCGCACATGGCTCGCCACTAATAAGGGTAAAAAATATGTGCTCAAATTTCCTCCCAAAGAGGCGGCCGAGGATACTCAGCTGCTCGATCTCTTCGTCCAAGAGGCGTGGAACGCCAAACGGCTCAAAGCTGGATTTTTCCCAAAGGCCGTGATCCCCAAAAATAGGACACTTCGCTACTATGTGATGGAGTATATTGAGGGGGATACGCTAGAAAAAAGGATCGCCAAGCATCCACTCCATATCGACCAGGCGGTGGATTTGGCCAAATTTTTGCTTCGCAGCAGCCAGTACCTGCTAGGCTTCAATCTGGTGCATGGCGACATCAAACCCCAAAACATTCTCATCACCAAACGAAGAGACAAAGAGGTTTTCAAGCTCGTGGACTTTGGCTCCATCGTCGAGATCTTCTCCATAGCCTCTAGAGCCGGGACTCCTAGCTACTTGGCTCCTGAGCGTTTCGTGGGCGAGCCCATCAGCGAAGGGAGCGAGATATTCGCCATTGGCGTGACCCTCTACCAGGCTCTGACAAGCCGTTACCCCTATGGCGAGATCGAACCTTTTCAAAAGCCCACATTCAAAAAGCCAAAGCCGGTGACCCATTACAACAAAAAGGTACCTTTGTGGCTAGAATCGATCATTATGCGAGCCATCGAGCGGGATAAAAACAGACGCTACAAGCACTACAGCGAGATGCTCTACGAGCTGGAAAACCCAAAAAAAGTCAAGCCTTATTTCGATCCTAGTGCTTCACTGATAGAGCGAGAGCCGCTCAAAGTCTATAAAGCGGCTTTTACGATTTCGGCGGTGCTTAATTTTATTTTGATTTTGATGTTACTGGGATAGACTTACAAAAAGAGGAGAGTAGATGAGTGCGGTAGAGAGCTTTATAGAGTACAAAGCCAAAACGGGGATGCAGTGTGGAAGTTATCGTATCGACCTGCCCCCTCTTAAAGAAAATCAACAGTATAGATTCCATTTCGACGCTACCAAATGTATCGGCTGCCACTGCTGCGAGGTGGCCTGCAACGAGCAAAACAACAATCCAGCCCAAATCAAATGGCGGCGAGTGGGCGAAGTGGAGGGAGGCGAGTTTCCCAACGTATTGCAGATGTTTTTATCCCTTAGCTGCAACCATTGCATCGATCCAGCCTGCTTGATCGGGTGTCCTACCAACAGCTATATCAAATTTGACAACGGCATCGTCTTCCACGACGACGAAGCCTGTATCGGCTGCCAATATTGTACGTGGAACTGCCCTTACGACGTGCCGGTCTTTGATGAGAGCCGCCACATCGTCACCAAGTGCCACATGTGCTACGATCGCATCGAAGCGGGTCAGACGCCGGCATGCGTGCAGGCCTGCCCTGAGGGTGCTATCGAGATCGAGGTGGTCGATACCAAAAAGTGGCTTCAAGAGGATATCGACAAGGAGGGCAACGCTCCTTTCTTGGTAGATGCTAGACTCACCAACTCCACTACCCGCATCACCCTGCCTAAAAATATGCCACAAGCATTGCATCCAATGGACGAGGATCTCATCAAACCGGCCCACAAAGAGTGGCCGCTGGTCTTTATGACGGTGCTCACACAAGTGAGCCTCATAGGCTTTGGGGCTCTATTTTTAGGCGATATCGCCGCACACTTTACCAATCTGCCAAAACCAAGCCCTCTCATGGCCTTTGTCATCTTCGCATTGGCCGCCATCGGTCTGCCACTTTCGGCCTTGCATCTTGGCAGACCATTCAAAGCGATAACGGCTATGAAAAATCTCAAAACCTCTTGGCTAAGCCGTGAAGCCGCCGCTTTGGGGGCTTTCGTGGCCGGCATGGGTGTCGTGGCCTTGCTCTATTATCTAGGGATCGACGGCTTTTTGCGCATAATGGTAGAGGCTGTGACTTTGGCTATCGGGATCTATGGCATCTACGCCCAGTCGATGATCTACCGAGTACCGGCCAAACCCACATGGAACAGAGTCACCACCACCTATCGATTCTTTAGTACGGGCTATATCGGCACGCTCATTTTAGCTCTTTTGGCCATCGCCCAGCATCAAGTCAACGTGGCCAATATCTTGCTGGCCATCTCCATACTTCTTGGAGCCGCCCAGCTCTATCTTTTTTGGGAGTCTCAAAGGTTTTACGAGCGAATCGATCCAGACAATCCCTTTGCCTATCAGATCGAGCGCTCGGCCAGACTGCTAAGAGAAAATTTCAAAAGCCTCTACGATTTTCGCAAAAGAAGCCTCCCGCTGGCGGCTCTGGCTCTGCCCCTTTTGGCCATCGTCGCTTTGAACGCCGGCTCTGTGGGTTTTGGGTTTTTGTTTACCCTCTTGGCGGTGGTACTGGGCTTTGCCAGCGAGTTTGTCGGACGATTGCTCTTTTACTCCACCGCCATCAAGACGGGGATGCCGGGCAACTTCTTCGCCGGCTCCCAACGACCATAAGGAGCGAAGATGCTAGAAAAAATAAAAAATTTTTTGGGATTTGACGTCAAGCTCAAAGAGAACGAGATGGTAGACGATCCAATCTTTGGTAAACTGCCCAGAGCCAAAAAGCCAGAGCACTGGGTCAAATCGACCTGTGGCTACTGCGGCGTGGGGTGTGGACTGTATATCGGTGTCAAGGAGGGCAAAGCGACTCTCACCAAAGGCGATCCCGCCCACGATGTCAATATCGGCACTCTGTGCCCAAAGGGGCTGAGCGAGCACCAGATGCTCTACGCCTCCAACCGGGTGTTGTATCCAAAGATCAAAAAAGGGGGCCAGCTCACCGATGTGCGCTGGGAGGAAGCGTACGCCGAAGCGGCCAAAAGGATCAAAAAGATCCAGCAAGAGCACGGCAACAACGCCTTTGCCGTCATCTCCACGGGACAGCTGCTGACCGAAGAGTTCTACGCCCTTGGCAAATTTGTCCAGCTAGGGCTCGATACGAGAAACTATGACGGCAACACCACCCTCTGTATGGCCAGTGCGGTGAGCGGCTACAAGCAAAGCTTTGGCAGCGACGGGCCTACGGCCAGTTATGAGGATATCGCAAAAGCGGAGGTGGTCTTTGTCATTGGAGCCAACTTGGCCGACAACCATCCCATCATCGTCCATCATCTGATGAAAAACAGAAAAAACAAAACCATCATCGTAGCAGACCCCAGACGCTCCAAAACGAGTCAACTGGCCAACATCTATCTGCCCATCAAGCCTAGAACCGATCTGGCCTTGCTCAATGCTCTAGCCTACATCATCTGGGAGCAAGGGTGGTATGATGAGCGGTTCATCAAAAACCGCACCAACGGCTGGAGCGATTTTGTCAAACATATCCAGCACTACAAGCCGGGCGAAGTAGCTCATATCACGGGCATCGATACCAAGACCCTCTATCGCCTCGCCCAGCTTGTGGCCAACAACAAAACCCTCATCTGCTGGACTATGGGAGTCAACCAGTCGGCACAAGGCACCGATACGGTGAGTGCCATCAACAACCTGGCCATGATGACGGGCAACATCGGCAAGGAAGGCACTGGTCCCTTTAGCATCACGGGCCAGTGTAACGCCATGGGGACGAGGGAGTTTGGCTTTACCTCGGCGATTCCCGGATACAGAAAGTTTGAGAGCCAAAAGGATAGAGAAGCGTTCGCCTCTTTGATCGATGTGCCTGTAGAGTGGATCCCAGACCATCGAGGCTACAAATATGCCGACATCGTCGACGCTATCGATAGAGGCGAGATCAAGGGGCTGTGGGTGGTCTGCACCAATCCGCTGGTCAGCTTCCCAGATCAAAAGAAGCTACGACGTGCTCTTCAAAAGCTTGACTTCTTACTGGTCCAAGACGCCTTTATGAGCGATACGGCCAAGATCGCCGATATGGTCTTTGCCGCCGCTACGTGGGGTGAAAAGGAGGGGTGCTACACCAACAGCGAGCGGCGCTGCAACAAGGCCAACAAGGCGGTGGAGCCGCCGGCCAAATCCAAAAGCGATTTTGACATCATTTTGGAGTTCGCCAAACATTTCGATCGACATGACAAGCTCTTTGGAGGGTGGAGCGAGCCCAAAGACGCCTTTGAGGAGATAAAAAAGATCAGCAAAAATAGACTCTGTGACTATAGCGGGATGAGCTACGAAAAAATTGAGAAGCTAGGCGGGATCCAGTGGCCCTGCAACGAAAAGTACCCCAATGGCTGTAAACGGCTCTATGGAGAAGATATGCGCTTTGAGCATGAAGATGGCAAAGCCAGATTTATCGGCGCCCACTACAAACCCCTCGAAGAGCCGCCAAGCCAAAAATATCCTTTCATCCTCAATACGGGCCGAACGGTGGAGCATTTCCATACCCGCACCAAAACGGGCCAGATCAAGATCCTCGACGACCTGGCGCCAGAAGCTTGGATCGATATCAACCCAAAAGACGCCAAACGCCTAAGAGTCAAAAACTACGACCGTATCGCAATCTCGAGTCCTAGGGGCAAGGTGGAAAATCTGGTGGTGCGGGTCACCAATCTCGTAGCCCCCGGTACCGTTTTTGTCCCTTTCCATTACAATACCCAGCTCATCAACATGGTCACCCAAAGCCTTTTCGATCCCATCAGCGGCGAGCCAAACTACAAACAAACAGCCGTCCAGCTCCACTCCGAGGCCTATCCGGCAGGCATTTCTTTGCACGAGCCGATCGCTGGAATTTTGGAGTATGAAAGAGCGACAAAGGAGCGACAAAGTACTTTCACAATCAAACAGGAGCAAGAATGATAGAAAAACTGCGCCAAGTAAAAGAGCAACGAAGCAAAAAACTCAATAAAGTCGAAAAGATCAAGCAGACCCTCTCGCCCAAAGAGGCGTGGGAGCGGCTCTTGGAAGCTAGCAAAAAAGGGTATGAGAGCCTCACCAAAGAGGACAAAGCGGTTTTTTTGAAATATTTTGGACTCTTTGACAAAGATGAATTTACGCCAAAGCAGTTTATGCTGCGGGTGCGAATCCCCGGTGGTCGCCTTACTCCCGAGCAAGCCAAGACTTTGGGGGAGGTGACCAAGGAGTTTGGCAACGACTATATCGATTTGACCACCAGAATGCAGGTGGAGCTGCGCTACATCCACATAGAGGATGTACCCACAATCTTTGAGCGGCTGGAGAGTGTGGGAATTACCACCTACCAAACGGGGATCGACAACCTACGAAACATCGTAAGTGATCCTCTTGATGGCTTGGCTTATGACAATTTTTTTGAAAGTTTTCCGATCTTGCGACAGATGCAAGAGCTCTTTTTGAAAAAGGAGGAGTGGATCGGCTCACTGCCTAGAAAATTCAACACCGCTATCACCTCCTCTATCACCAACCGCTGTAACGCCTATGGACACGACGCTTGTTTCGTACTGGCGATGGGAGAAGGAGTGGTGGGCTACAACGTCTATCTGGGCGGCAAGGTGGGAAAAATTGCCAAAAACGCCGATATATTTTTACGGCCCGATGAAGTGGTGGGCTTTTATGAAAAGCTGATCGAGCTGTACAAGGAGTATGGCTTTCGGGACAACCGCAACAAAAATCGCCTCTATTTTTTGATCGAATCGGTGGGAATGGAGAGTTTTCGGGCCGCTTTGGAAGAGTTTGCAGGACAATCTTTCAAAAGAGCCGGTGAGACCTTGTGCCGTATGGAGCACTTCGACAACAATCAAGGCAGCATCCAGCTCAAAAACGGCTCTTTTGCTTTGCATGCGATAGTCCCCGGAGGCATCTTTAGCGGCAGCGATATGATAGAGGCGGCCACTATCGCCAAAGAGTGCGATGGAGAGCTTCGTCTCAGCGTAGAGCAAAATCTCTATATCACCAATATTTCGGACAGAACCAAAGTCTTAGAGCATCCATTTTTCGCCAAATACAAAAATGTCAACTCCCCCTACTTCAACAATCTCGTCGCCTGCGCCGGTAAGAATGAATGCAGCTACGGCGTCATCCCCAACAAGCCAGATGCCATCAAAATGTCGGAGTATCTGACCAAAGAGGTGCCTTTGGAGGATGTAAAAGTGCGGATGTATTGGAGCGCTTGCGTCAAAGGGTGTGGTATCCACGAGTGGGGGGATATTGGCTTCGTAGGGGCCAAGGCCAAAGAGGATGGCAAAGTAGTCGATGGAGCCGATATATTGCTAGGAGGGAGTCTTGCCAAAGCCAAAGAGGCCCAGACGATCCTCAAAGCCGTCCCTTTGCGCTACGCCAAGGAGCTTGTAAAAGAGCTAATGATCGAATACAAAGAGCATAAAAAACCAAAAGAGCACTTCGAGGATTTTTATGCAAGGGTGCTCGCACCCTTCTCCAAAGGGGCCATCGGCTTTTTGATGCTTTTTAACACATATCTCAAACGCCAAGGCGTGCAGGACTATCGCTTCAGTCTGGCCAAACACAAACCAATAGGCAAATTCGAGCCTTTGGAGATTTTTGACTTCGGTAATGAGATTTACCGCCATCTCACTAGCGATACAGCCTACTTGGAGTTACACGATTTCCAGCCCGTAGGTTCCAAAATCCCACAGCATCCAAGCAAACTCAACCCCTCTTTGCCCAAAGATCTGGCGAATATCGTTTACAAGATGGTGGCTCCTAAAAACAGATACCAGCGTTTTAGCGAAATTTTTATGGATATCCACCTTTAATTTTTCTTCAAGGCCTGAAACTTTCAGGTCTTGTTTGCTATCATTGAGTATTCAAACAAACACATCAAGGAGCCAATATGAGAGAAGAGTTACTCGTAGCCGTCTATGACAAAAAAGAAGATGTTAAAGAGGCGGTAAAAAAACTGATGCAGAGCGGGATCGATCGCAAAGTGATCTCCGTCATCGCCAAGGGCCACGAAGAGGCGATAGAGAAGTACGAAATGGAAAAAGAGGATAGCGATATCCTTTTTTGGGGAGCGCAAGGCGCTTTTTGGGGAGCGATCCTTGGAGCCTTGGCCGGAGGAATCTTTTTTATCGTTCCGGGATTTGGACCCATCGTGGGTGCTGGCCCAATCGCCGCGGCTTTGAGCGGAGCTTTAGGCGGAGCGCTCACTGGCGGAGCGGTCTTTAGTTTAGCCGACGCTTTGATCGAATGGGGAATGGATGAGATAGAGGCTAAAAAACTCGAAGATCTTGTACGACAAGGCAAATATCTTTTACTTGTCCACGCCGACGAGGAGATCGTCAACAAAGCCAAAGAGATCTTGGACGAAACTCCAGCCGAAGAGGTGGAGATCCTTTGATCTTGGGCCTTTTGGCCAAAAATCAAAAGAGCTCGAAGAGGCTTATAGGGCCTCTTCGTTCTCCTCTCCCGTTCTGATACGAACAACTCGTTCCACATCCAGTACAAAGATCTTGCCATCTCCGATCTTGCCGGTGCGCGCTGAGTTCATTATCGCTTCGATACAAGGATCTACGTTCTCTTGGCTCACGACCAGCTCGATCTTGATTTTTGGCAAGAAATCGACCACATACTCCGCTCCTCTATACAGCTCGCTGTGGCCTTGTTGGCGTCCATACCCTTTGACCTCGGTCACCGTCATACCGGTGATGCCGATCTGGGTCAAAGCTTCTTTGACATCTTCAAGTTTAAAAGGCTTGATGATTGCTTCGATCTTTTTCATACATTACTCCTTATAGATTAAATCCTCTTTCACCATGAACCGCTTCGTCTAGACCCATAGTCTCAGTCTCTTCGTCCACTCGTCCGCCGCCTGTGAGCAAGCTGGCAACAAAATAGACCACAGCCGTTACTACTGCGGTAAAGACCATAGTGACAAGCACGGACTCGCCTTGGACGATCATTTGTCCCATCCGGTCGCCGTGATCTTTGAGTGGGCTGCCATCCCACGCAAGCTCTTTTAGGGCAAAGAGTCCGGTAGCCAAAGCACCCCAAAGTCCTGCGGTAAAGTGTACGCCAAAAGCATCGAGGCTATCGTCGATTTTAAATACCCGTTTGATCAGCATAATGCCAAAGTAGCCTACCACGCTGCCGCCAATGCCAATGACCAAAGCGCCAAGCACATCTACAAAACCGGCTGCTGGAGTGATCGCTACGAGTCCAGCCACTGCACCGGTAGCGGCACCAAGGAGGGTCGGCTTTTTATAGACGATCCATTCGATCACTACCCATGTCAAAGCCGCTATGGCCGCTGCGAAGTTTGTCATCAACAAAGCGCTTCCCGCTACGCCGTCGGCCGCAAATTCGCTCCCGGCGTTAAATCCAAACCATCCAAACCACAAGATTGCCGCACCAAGGGCGGTCAGGATAATGGAAGAGGGTTTCATAGGCTCTTTTGGAAAACCTTTTCTTTTACCAAGAAAGAGCGCTAGGATCAAACCAGCAAGACCCCCGTTCATATGCACCACCGTACCACCGGCAAAATCCAAGGCTCCGGCGTTGTACAAAAATCCTCCGCCCCATACCATATGGGTGATGGGTACATAGACGAAAGTAACCCACAAGATGGAAAAAAGCACCCAAGTAGAGAACTTCATACGCTCAATCGCCGAACCGCTGGCAATCGCTAGAGTAATAGCCGCAAAAGTCCCTTGAAAAGCGATGAAAACAAATTCTGGATAGGTGCCGCTAAGACTATTGACCGTCACGCCTTTGAGGAAGATTTTACTCAAATCCCCAATAATTGCGCCGTTGCCGCTAAATGCTAGGGAGTATCCCCACATGACCCATACGATCGAGCCTATGACATAGGCGATAAAGACCATCATATAGGTGTTGAGTACATTCTTGGCTCTTGTCATTCCTCCGTAAAAGAGGGCAAGACCCGCAGGCGTCATAAGCATGACAAAAGCGGTCGCCACGATCATCCACGCGGTATCCCCGCTGTTGAGCTTATCTTGCGCCAACAACAGACTCGGCAGCAAGAAGAGCAAATACTTCAACTTCTTCATCTACACTCCTTTTGATTTGTGTTCATCACATTATAACGACAAATCAAAGGAAAAATGAGATCGTAATTGTTTAAAAATTAGGCAATCTTTGATACGCTCGCTTTTTGGCTATAATATCGATATGAAAGATATCCACTATCAAAGTATCGAATACTCGATCAATCCCTTTTTTCTTTTTGATAACGAGGGGGAGCTGATTGACTACAATCAAGAGGCGGAGTTTTTGCTCTCGTTCGTGCCAAAAGAACAGATCTACCAGCTAGCCCTCGAAAATGCCGCCTATTTTCGAGGATTTAAGCACACCTTTATAGATCTTAATTTTCCGCAGGCAAGTTTTTGCGCCATTAGCGTAGGCTATGCGGATGATGAAAAAATAGCCATAACTTTGCACAAAAACATCTGTCGCCAAACCTTTACGATCACCGATCAGCTTCAAAAAGCCGACATCTTTACGCTGCTTGATATCGCCATAAACTCTAATATGGTAGAAGAGTCTCGATTGCGATTGGAGTATGACATATCCATTCCCGAATTCAAAATCGATATCGACCATTTTTTAAAACTTCTCAATAAAATCTTTCGCTCCATCAAAAAAAGTCCCACGATTTTTATCAAGGTGGTCTTTAGTGCTGGCCGTTATATCAAAATAGAGTCTAAAAAGTATCCCGTCGTAGCCGTAGACATCGAGCCAGAGGGTATAAAGCCCCAAGAGTTGCATACGCTTATAAAAGATGAAAAGGAGTTTTTGGTATCGGCGACGCCAAAGGGCGTGCATATCGAGTTACCTTTTATCCTTTAGGCCGTACTTTTTGAGCTTGGTTGTTAGAGTCGCTCGATTGAGGTGCAAAGCTTTAGCCATAGCCAATACGCTGCCGTAGCGCTTTTTGGCGGCTTTGAGCAAAGGGATGTCAAGATATTGCATAAAAGTTTTATACTCTTGAGGGAGCTTTTGGTCAAAAAACTCCTCTAAAAATTCCATCACTTCCCTATCTGTCAGCGTCTGCATCACCGCTTTTTTATAGATCTCTTTACGCAGCTCGATGGCATTGAGATTATTACTTATGGCACAGCTAAACTCTTCTAGGCCTAAATCCTTTTGGGCTTGGTGGATGTAGTGGCTTTTGAGGGCTTCAAAATCTTCGGGGCGTTGGGAAAGAGGCGGCAGATGTAAAATCACGGGAAAATACTCCTCAAGTTCTGGATGCAGCTCTTCGCCCAGCGCTATGACGCGATGTCCTTGGAGTTTTGTAAATAAAGAGGATAGATTTTTTACTTTTTCTATCCCCTCTATTCCCAATGTGGCGGGATAGTTTTGCATCTGCTCGATTTGATGGGGAGTGCAAAACTCCAGCTCCCCAAAAACCTCTTTGGCCAATGTGCGTTTGCCGCTGCCCCTTTCGCCCACTATCAAAATATTAACGGGCAGATTTGCCGAGATGCGTAAGGTATTGAGCAGTTTTTTACTGCTTTGGGATCTAGCGATAAAGCTCTGCATCTATGCTCCTATAGGCGAAATTCCTCTTCTATACTCTGAGCCAAAGCCACCCCTTTTGGCGTAAGAGAAGAGGAGATGTACTCTTGTGTTTTGAGCTCTTTTAAAAGCTTTTTGCCCTCTTTGAGGGTGAAAAGTTTGGCGTTTGCCAACATTGTAAGAATCTCTTGTTTTGATAGGTTTGGATGCTTATATAAAGCCAAAAGCAAAACTCTTTTTTCAAGCTCCATATTAATTCCTTTGCAAGTCTAAAAAAGATATAATATCCAAAAATTTAAAAGTATGAGGAAGCGATGGCAGATCTCTTTGAAAAAAATCAAGATATCCAAGAGATAGATATAGAAGAGTCGGTCAAGGATAGCTACCTTGATTACTCTATGAGCGTCATCATCGGCCGAGCTCTCCCCGATGCGAGAGATGGACTCAAACCAGTGCATAGGCGTATCCTTTATGCTATGAATGAACTAGGACTGAGCAGTCGAGCTCCGTATAAAAAGAGTGCGAGGATCGTAGGGGATGTTATCGGTAAGTACCATCCCCACGGCGATACGGCCGTCTACGAGGCCCTCGTACGGATGGCGCAAGACTTTAGTATGCGTATCCCCCTCATCGATGGTCAGGGCAACTTTGGCTCCATAGACGGAGACAGCGCGGCGGCGATGCGATATACCGAAGCTCGTATGACCCCTTTGGCGGAGGAGCTGTTAAAAGATATCAACAAAGATACCGTTGATTTCATCCCAAACTACGACGATACCCTCCAAGAGCCAGATGTACTCCCAAGCCGAGTGCCAAATCTGTTGCTCAACGGCTCTAGCGGTATTGCCGTGGGGATGGCGACCAATATCCCGCCACATCGTCTAGACGAGCTTGTTGAGGCTTTATTGCTGCTTATTGATAATCCCCAAGCTACGCTCGCTCATGTGATGAGTCATATCCAAGGGCCCGATTTTCCTACTGGCGGTATCATATTTGGCAAGCAAGGCATCCTCAACGCCTACAAAAGTGGACGGGGGCGTATCAAAATCAGAGCAAAAACGCATACGGAAAAGCTTAAAAATAAAGAGGCGATCGTCATCGACGAGCTCCCCTACCAAGTCAATAAAGCCCGACTTATCGAACAAATAGCCCAGCTCGTACGCGAAAAGCAGATCGAGGGCATTAGCGAGATACGAGACGAGAGCGACAGAGAGGGGATTCGGGTGGTGATCGAACTTAAAAAAGATGCAATGAGCGAGATTGTGCTGAACAATCTTTTTAAATCGACGCAGATGGAAGTAACCTTTGGGATTATTCTTTTGGCCATCGTCAATAAAGAGCCAAGAGTCTTTACTCTCTTGGAGCTTTTGCACCTCTTTTTAAACCATAGACGCACCGTCGTCATCCGCCGTACTATCCACGAGTTGGAAAAAGCGAGAGCCAAAGCCCATATTCTAGAGGGTCTGCTCGAAGCCCTCGAGCATATCGACGAAGTGATTGCAACGATCAAGGCGAGTGAAAACACCCCGAGCGCACGTGTCAACTTGGTAGAGAAGTTTGAGCTCAGCGAAATCCAAGCCAATGCCATCTTGGATATGAAGCTCCAGCGCCTCACAGGTCTTGAGCGTGAAAAACTCGACAATGAATACCAAGCGCTCCGTAAAGAGATCAATCGACTGAGTGCCATACTAAAAAGCGAAGCCAAACTCAACGAGATCATCAAAGAAGAACTTCTTGAGGTCAAGGAGAAATTTTCGACCCCAAGGCTAACTCAAATCGTAGAGAGCTACGAAGAGATCGATATCGAGGATCTGATCCCCAACGAGCCGATGGTCGTGACCATCACCCACAGAGGCTATATCAAGCGGGTACCTCTAAAGCAGTATGAAAAACAAAAAAGAGGCGGCAAAGGCAAAACGGCCGTAACGACTTATGAGGATGATTTTATCGAGGATTTTTTCATATCCAACACCCACGATACGCTGATGTTTATCACCGATCGCGGTCAGCTCTATTGGCTCAAAGTTTATAAAATCCCAGAAGCGGGCCGAACGGCCAAAGGCAAAGCGGTGGTCAATCTGCTGCAGCTAGAGCCAAATGAAAAGATCAAAGCGATCATCCCCACTACCGACTTTAGCCAAGATAAATCTTTAGCCTTTTTTACCAAAAATGGGATTGTCAAACGCACCAATCTAGCCGAGTTTAGCAATATCCGCAGCCGTGGCGTGCGAGCCATTACCCTCGATGAAAACGACGAGCTGGTAGAGGCTAAAATCATCAAGCCAGAAATCAAATGGCTCTTTATCATCACTAAAAAAGGGATGTGTATCCGATTTCCGGTCCAAGATGTTCGGGAAATGGGACGAACGGCCAGAGGCGTTCGAGGTATTCGATTTAAAAATGAGGCCGATAGGGTAGTGGGAGCCGAGACGATCCAAAGCGAGGAGCAAGAGCTTTTGACCGTCAGCGAAAAGGGGATTGGCAAACGCACCGAAGCCAAAGAGTATAGAGAGCAATCCCGCGGCGGCAAAGGGGTCATTGCCATGAAGCTCACCCACAAAACCGGCGATGTGGTAGGCGTAGTAACGGTGGAGGAGAGTAAAGATCTTATGGTACTCACATCCAGCGGCAAGATGATCAGAGTCGATATGAAAAGTATCCGCAAAGCAGGCCGAAATACCAGTGGCGTGATGATCGTGCGCCTAGAGAGTGGGGATAGGGTCGTTAGTATCGCAAAATGTCCAAAAGAGGAGGAGAAAAATGAGGAGAGTTAACGTAGCCGTAGTCGGTGCCACAGGTGCCGTAGGCGAGGAGATGATACGAGTCCTTGAAGAGGTGGGTTTTCCCGTTCATAAGCTGGTCCCTCTTGCTAGTGCCAAAAGTGCAGGCAAGGAGATAGAGTTTAAAGGGCAAAAAGTTATAGTCAAAGAGCTTACCGAAGATATTTTTGAAAAAGAGGATGTCGAGATCGCCCTTTTTAGCGCCGGTGGGGGCGTTTCGGCACATTACGCCCCCTATGCGGTAGAAGCTGGAGCCGTGGTGATCGACAATACGAGTCATTTTCGTATGGACCCTGAGGTCCCTTTGGTCGTGCCAGAGGTCAATCCAGAGGATATCGCCGCTTGGCACAACAAAGGTATCATCGCCAATCCAAACTGCTCTACAATCCAGATGGTCCAAGCCCTCAAACCCCTTGACGATGCGTATGGGGTCAAGCGCGTAGACGTGGCTACATATCAAGCCACCAGTGGAGCCGGTAAAAGTGCTATGGAAGAGTTGGTCATGCAGATGAAAGACTTTTTTGCTTTTAAACTTGATGAGAGCAAACACGAAAAATTCCCCCATCAGATAGCTTTGAATGTTATTCCCCAAATAGACAAGTTTCTAGACAACGGCTACACTAAAGAAGAGATGAAGATGGTCAATGAGACAAAAAAGATTATGCACAAAAATATCGAGGTCTCGGCCACCTGTGTGCGTGTGCCGGTGCTCAGAGGTCACAGCGAGGCGGTGACGGTGTGGTGCGAAAAAGATGTGGATGCCGAGGGAGCCAGGCGGGCGTTGGAAAATGGCAAAAACATCCTAGTCGTAGACGATCCGGCCAACCAGCTCTACCCCATGCCCGTAATGGTAGTGGATAAGGACGAGACTTTCGTAGGGCGCATACGAAAAGATATCTACAAAGACAATGTGCTCCACATGTGGGTCGTAGCGGACAATTTAAGAGTCGGAGCCGCGACCAACGCAGTGCGGATTGCGCAAAAGTGGCTGGAGATGGAGAGCCAATGAAATATATAGAGCAAGCTTTTGAGTGGCTATTATGGGAAGGGCGGCTTTTTATCCTTACAGCCGTCATTTTTGGGATGATTGGAGCGATCATCCTTTTTGTCGTGGCAAGCGTAGATATCTATGAGGTGGCGCACTATACCTATGGGGTGATGAGCAGCCATCAGCATCCTACCAATTTCCATGAAAAGATCGTAGGCGATATTATCGGTGCGGTGGATTTGTATCTCATTGCCGTAGTGATGCTACTTTTTAGCTTTGGGCTGTATGAGCTTTTCATATCAAAGATCGACCCTGCCGAAAATAGCGAGTCAAGCGGTATCTTAAAGATAAAAGACCTCGATCAGCTCAAGGATAAGTTGGCCAAAGTGATCATTATGGTACTTATCGTCAGCTTCTTTAAGCGGGTGATCAATATGGAGTACCACGGGCCTTTGGAGATGCTCTATCTCTCTTTGTCCATTCTAGCCCTTGGGTTGGCTCTTTTTTTCATGCATAAAGGTTCACAAACACATTAAGGATAGATTATGATTTTTATCGACGCTTGTTTTCGCAAAAAGACCCCCTACACTCCTATTTGGATGATGCGCCAAGCGGGCCGCTATCTGCCTGAGTATATGGAAGTGCGCCAAAAGGCTGGAGACTTTTTGAGTCTTTGTAAAAATCCAGAACTCGCCGCAGAGGTGACACTCCAGCCAGTAAGGATTTTGGATGTGGACGCGGCGATCCTTTTTAGCGATATTTTAGTCATTCCTCTGGAGATGGGGATGGAGCTGCGGTTTGAAAAGGGAGAGGGGCCTGTGTTTTCCCATCCCATACGCACATGGGAGGATATGGAGAAGCTCTACGAATTTCCCGAAGAGCGCCTTACCTATGTGTATGAAACCATCAAAATCGTCCGCAAAAAACTCCCCAAAGACAAGGCTCTCATAGGATTTAGCGGAGCGCCTTGGACGCTGGCTACCTATATGGTCGAGGGGAGCGGCTCCAAGACCTACGCCGCTATCAAAAAACTCATCTACACCGAGCCCGAGTTTATGCACGCTCTTATGATTAAAATTACAGAAGCGGTCAAAGCCTATCTTGTCGAACAGATAGAAGCTGGAGTAAACGCCGTGCAAATTTTTGATAGCTGGGCCAGCGCACTGGAAAAGGATAAGTTTTTTGAGTTTAGTTGGGATTATATGATCGATATTGCCGAGTTTTTAAAAGAGCGCTATCCGGGAGTGCCCGTTATTCTTTTTCCAAAAGGAATAGCGGGATACTTGGACGATATCTATGGCAGATTCGATGTTTTTGGCGTAGACTGGGGAACGCCAATGGAATTAGCCAAAGAAAAACTGGGCGAGCGCTATGTACTACAGGGTAATATGGAGCCAACAAGACTCTACTCCAAAGAGGCGACTAAAGAAGGGGTCGAAAAGATTATCGAGGTCATGGGCGCAAAACCTGGCCACATCTTCAACCTCGGTCACGGAATGCTACCCGACCTCCCCGTAGAAAATGCCAAATATCTCGTAGAACTGGTCCACGACCTAACCAGACGATGAGTGTCATCTTTGGCCCGGTCCCATCTAGACGCTTTGGGCTTTCTCTTGGTATAGATCTAAGCCCAGAGTCCAAAGCTTGCAATTTTGATTGCCTCTACTGCGAACTTGAGCCAGCCAAGCCAACGGATCGCATTCCACATCCCCCTTTGGTACAAGAAGTAATTACCAAAGTCCAAGAGGCACTCCGAAAATTTCCACAGACCCAAGTCATTACCATCACTGCTAATGGGGAACCCACGCTTTATCCTTATCTTGACGAACTGATCGATGCATTGAACAAAATCAAGCAAGACAAAAAGCTCCTCATCCTCTCCAATGCCAGTCGTATCCACGAACCCCAAATCCAAACAAGTTTGGCCAAGCTTGATATCGTCAAACTCTCGCTAGATTGTGCGACTCCAAGATGTTTCAAGCGACTCGATAGACCATTAAAAAGTATTTCGCTAGATAAAATCATCAAGGGCATGGAGCGATTTAGCAGGCTGTACGGCGGTTTATTGGTAGTAGAGATACTGGTTGTCAAAGGGATCAACGATACAAAAGAGGAGTTTGCAAAACTTGGCGAGATACTACGCCACATCCGACCCGACAGGATAGATGTGGGGACGATTGACCGACCGCCCGCATACAAAGTAGAACCAGTAAGCTATGAGCGGCTTTTTGAGCTCTCATCTGAACTTGGCCCTTTGCCTATTAGTATCGTCTCGCGCAATTTTGGCCAAAAATACTTTACCAATCTGAGCGAAAGGGAGATTTTGGATCTCCTTGCCCATAGACCTTTGAGCCAAGAGGATATTGCTTGTCTTTTTGATGAGCAAAGCCAAGCTATCATTCATCAACTAGAACAAGAAAAGAAGCTTAAAAAGATTAAAGTAGGGGGTGTGGATTTCATTGAAAGCGATCTTTAAATCATCAAAATTAAAGAGGTTAAATATGAGTTTTAATACGAAGGAAGTTTATTTGATAGTGCTCCATTCTATCCAAAACAAAAAGAGCAGTAAAAAAGTATAATGCCGTGGTGCCGTGGTGCGGACGAGAGGACTCGAACCTCCACGGGATCACTCCCACCAGAACCTGAATCTGGCGCGTCTACCAATTCCGCCACGTCCGCTTTGAAATAAGATTATACCATAAAAAATTTTTAAATCAGCAAAAATTTAGAGCTTTGTGGTTTGGGCAAAAAAGGTCCCAATTAGCTCTCGCACCTTTTGGATATCTTCTAACTCGTTAATACGCTGACGAAACTGTGTGGCACCCGGATAGCCTTTAGAGTAGGTATGCAGATGCTTGCGAAAGAGCACTACCCCTCGCTCCCCGTAAAAATGGATCATTTGATCAAAATGCTCTAGTATCACCTCTTTTTTGATGGCATCGGCGAGTTCTTCTTGAGCGTTTTTGAGCTGATAAAAGATCCAAGGTTTGCCTATCGCTCCTCTGCCTATCATCACCCCGTCGGCTTTGGTATGCTCTAAGACCCACTTGGCTTTGGTAAAATCGGTGATATCACCATTGGCGATTACGGGGATAGAGACGCTCTGCTTGGCAAGCGCTATCGCATCGTAATCTACACGAGATTTAAAACCTCCGCTTCTGGTGCGGCCGTGGATCGTGATAAAATCGGCTCCGGCATCTTGGGCAGCCTGGACGAGCTCCACCACTTGATTGCGCTCAAAACCTAATCGTATCTTAACGCTCGTATAGGTTTTGGTAGAGTGCTTTTTGATTGTACGCACAATTTTGGCCAAATGTTCCGGATCTTTGAGTAAAGCGCTTCCGGCACCTTGGCGTACCACTTTTGGCACCGGACATCCGGCATTCAAATCAATCCCGTCGATCCCTGTTTTTTCGTTGAGCCGCTCGACCGCTTTGGCCACAATCTCTTCGTCGGCTCCGGCAATCTGGACGAAATAGGGATCCTCCAAGGCAGATTTTTCAAGCATTTTGTAGCTCTTTTGGCTATCATACACCAAAGCGTTGGAGCTAATCATTTCGCTGATGGTCAAATCGGCTCCAAATTTTTTCACTACGCTGCGAAAGGGCAGATCCGTATACCCGGCTAAGGGAGCCAAAACATACAGCGGCTTGGAAAAATCGAGCTTCATTACGCAAACAGATCTAAAGGATAGTTTTTGCCGCAATCTTTAAGCTCTAAATAGGCTTTAAAATTTTGCAGCTCCTCCTCATTCGTTGTTTCCAAAAAGTCCCTCGCCTTATCCACCATCTCTAAATCCAACAAAGTATACACATAGCCCGCCTCGCTTCTTTCATCTTTTTCCTTGAGCAGCTCAAAAAATCTCAGTCTATCATCTGGAGCCATGATATTTTTGATCTTTTTGGCAAGCTCGATATACTCCTTTTGCCCCAACTCCATCTTTGCCTCTTGCAAGATATACAAAAGATCTTGATAATGGATATGCTCCCTTTTTTGTGCCGCTTTATCGATTAGCTTTAAGAGTGTCTCAAAAGTAAAAACGGAGGCGTACTCTTTGATTTTGGAGATATCGCTAAAATCCATATAAACTTCCAAAGCCTTTTGACACAAATCTTTAGGATAATCTTGACACTTTTTCAAGATCACGCCGCTAAATGTGGGCTCTTTTTTGAGTCTGTTTTGCAGATTTTGGACGAGTAAAGGATTTTTTGGCGAGAGCTCAAATCCCTCAATCTCTACATAAATGCCGTTTTGGATATCTTTGACATACTCCAAAGGCTTTTTGAGCCGTTCATCTTTGGTATCGATACGAAAATCTTGGGGAATGAGATGGGATTTGTCGGTAATGTGACCCAAGTTTTTTGCCTCACGGGTTTTGTAGTGCCAGTTTTTAGGTTCCCTGAGTAAAGCATTAGCAAAAGATGTCACTAAAGTATCATAATCTTTTTTATACCGCTTAAGTTTCATGTAGTTGATAAAAGAGTAGTAGGCCATATGAAAAAAGGAGGCCAAAAACATCAAAAACATCGGCAACACCACCCATACGGCAATAGGAAGCGTCACCGGAATGCCCAAAATCTCCACCGTGTACGTAGCGTCTGTTTTGAGATAGACCAGTCCGCCCACCGCAGCTATCAAAAGAATGCTCAAAAATATATAGCGTTTGAGTCGCATGCTCTCTCCTATTTATGGTATGGATGATTGTGCAAGATGCCAAGAGCTCGAAATATCTGCTCCAAAAGCACGATCTTGGCGATTTTATGGCTCATAGTAAGACGACTAAGACTAACGCTCCTATCGCAGCGTCTCAAAAACTCCTCCTCAAATCCATAGGCTCCGCTTATAAAAAAAGCGATCTTACTATGCTCTTGAAAAATTTGGGCAAACTCGAAACTATCGGGCTCCTTGGCCTTGGGATGCAAGGCGATCGTAAAATAGTCTTGAGCAAGATAGGGCTCTAAAGCGAGCGTATAGGATTTTTTGGCTAGGCCGCTACTTTGCGCTTGATTGATCTTTTTATTGAAAATGTCCACCATTTTGATGGTGGCGTACTTTTTAGCATTTTTTATCAGCTCCTCATAGACGCATTCATAACATCTATTCTCTTTTTTGCCAATGGCATACACGGCAATTTTATGCATAGGTGAGGGCCTTGATCACAAGATCGGTGCCAATCGCCTTTTTCCAGACGTTTTCTATATGGTCAAAAAGCTGTACCCCGCCAATGGCGACTACCTTATGTCTTGATCGTTTTGCCAAACGGCTAAGCTCTGATCCCAATACATGCTCCACCTCTTTGGTTTGACTAGCTCTATAGGCCCCAAGACCGATATAATCCACATCCAATCCGTTGCTCTCTTGTATCTCTTGGAGGGTGTGGGTAGAAAGCCCCACAATCTTAGCGCCGGTCAGTTTTTTGATGATTACGATCGCCTCGCTTTTGCTTTTTGCTCCAAATCCAAGTATCACCTTTTGAAGATCCTCCTGCCCTATATGCACCCCGTCGCAAAATCTGGCCAAGGCTATTTCGTCATTGATAATCAGCGTCCTCTTCCACAATGCTCGCAAACGCTTAAGGCGCTCGTTTTTTTCTCTTGGAGAAGCGTGTTTATCTCTATATTGCAAAATCGAGGCGTTAAATCTTTTTGCAATGCGCACAAAATCTTCCAGCGTCAAATCAAAGCGCCTGAGCAGCTCCATATCGCAAAGCGCATAAATATCCTCAATCATGCTCTTCCCCTTGCCCCTGTTCGGGTTGTGGCTCTAGAGCGTCTACGGGCCCGGGGAGCAAAATTTTTAACAGATCGCCTATTGTCCTTTTCATCTGGGGTCTGTCTACGATCATATCGATAAGACCATGCTCAAGCAAAAATTCGCTTCTTTGAAACCCCTCGGGCAGATCGGCGCCAATGGTCTGCTTGATGACTCTTTGTCCCGCAAAGCCTATCAAAGCGCCGGGCTCGGCCATAATAATATCGCCAATCATCGCAAAAGAGGCGCTCACACCTCCCATCGTAGGATCGGTTAGTACGGAGATATAGGGAAGTTTGGCCTCGTGCAGTTTGGCCAAAGCCGCACATGTTTTACTCATCTGCATCAAACTAAAGGTACTCTCTTGCATCCTCGCCCCCCCGCTGGCACTTACGATCACGAGAGGTTGACGTTTTTCAATGGCTCGCTGTACCGCCCGAACGATCTTTTCTCCTTCTACCGAGCCAAGACTTCCGCCCATAAAGGCAAAGTCAAACACCACGATCTGAGTAGGCGTCCCCTCTATGGTGCACTCTCCACTGATGGCCGAACTTGGTCTACCTGTCTTTTTTCTATTCTCTTCCACCCGCTTTTTGTAGCTTTTCTTATCCACAAACTTCAAAGGATCCACGGGCTCCAAATTGGCGTCATACTCGATAAAACTCCCCTCGTCGCAAAGTATCTTGATACGCTCTTGCGCTCCTATGCGAAAGTGGTAGCCACACTTTGGACAGACATTGAAGCGGTTTTGCACCTCTTTGTAGTACATCAAAGCGTTGCAGCTGGGACACTTGACCCAGTGGCTGGGCTTTTGGGTGGTACTTGGTTGGGATTTTCTAATTTTAAACAGATCGCTTAGACCCATCTTTTTCCTTTATAAGGATATCTTGTATCATATCAAAAATTTGACGCTCTTTGCTTACGAGTATCGTCGACTCATCCAAATACAAAAAGAGCCCTTCGCACTGATGCAGACCCGCTTCTATGTCATAAGGACGAAGTTTGCCTATAAAAAGGACATAACGCACATACCTAGCATAAGCCAAGGAGAGCGCGACGGCTCCGGGGCTGCGAAACTTGAGTTTATGCTCTTGGAGTTTTTTGACGATGAGAGGATTGGCGTAGGCTTTTTCAAAAATACCGATTTTGCTATACGGATTTGGCTGTACGTCTTCTAATCGATCATCCAGCAAGGAACCTTTTTTGTATAAAGAATCCCATTTGACAAAAAAGTCGCCGTTTGCAAAATTGACGATACAAGAAAAAAGCGTCTTTGAATCTTTAAGAGCGATCGAGGCGCCGTAATAGGGAAAGGAGGAGAGCAAGTTGTCGCTGCCGTCGATGGGATCGAGGATAATGGTACGCTCCCCCGCCCCTACGATTCCACTCTCTTCGGAATTGATGCAGCCATATTTGCGGAGTCTATCCATAAAGATCTTCTCGGCAAAAAGATCGATCTTGGAGGAGAGATCGCCGCCCGCCCCTTGCCCCTCATAGCTATAAAAGCTCTTCTTCATCCCAGAGTGTATGGTATGGTAGATCTCTTGGCAGCAGGCTTTGAGATCTTTGAAAAACTCTTCCACTATCCTATAAGCTTTCGTACGATCGATTTTGCCGCTTCCCTGCCGTCATACGCCGCCGTTACCACCAAATGGGCCCCTCGGTAGCAGTCCCCTCCCGCAAAGACGCCGGGTTTGGTAGTCTCGTAATTGCCATCTACCTTGATCGCTCCCCACTTATTGGTTTCTATGCCGTGTTTGGAGAGAAACTCCAAGGGAGTGTTTTCAAAACCCAAAGCGAAAATCACAACATCCGCTTCCATCGTAAATTCGCTATTTTTGACGATTTCAAGCTTTCTCGTGCCATCTTTTGCGATAGTGGAGATGGTGCGTACAAACTCCACGGCGACTACTTCGCCGTTATCACCCGTGATAATTCTCGTAGGGGCTACATTGTAGACAAACTCCGCACCTTCTTCCTCGGCGTTTTTGACCTCTTTGCGGCTACCGGGCATACTAGCGGCGTCTCGCCTGTAGGCACAAATCGCCTTTTTAGCCCCCTCTCGGATACTGGTACGCACGCAATCCATCGCCGTATCGCCGCCTCCGATGACGATGACCGTTTTGTCTTTGACCTCTTTGTCTTTATTATACGGATCGCCAAAGAGTTTATGCTGGATATTGGTCAAAAAATCCATCGCCAACATCGCCCCCTTGGCATCCTCACCGGGGATCCCGGCACGCCGTGGTTTCGTAGCGCCTATCCCAAGAAAAATAGCGTCGTAGTTTTCCAAAAGCTCTTCAAAATCGAGATTTTTCCCCACCTCGATATTGGTGTTTAGTTTCATACCGGCTTCTTCGAGCCATTGGATGCGGCGCTGGACCACTTTTTTATCCAGTTTGAAGTTGGGAATGCCATAGGTCATCAATCCTCCGGCCCTATCGGCTCGCTCAAAGACATGGGGCTCAATGCCTGAGCGCAAAAGATAGGTAGCGCAACTCAACCCCGCCGGGCCGCTTCCGATGATTGCCACTTTTTTCCCAGTCTTCTTCTCCTCGTATTGTGGTCGCAGCCCTTTTTTGAACCCCTCTTCGCTGATAAAAGTCTCGATAGCCCCGATAGTGATGGCTCCATACCCTTCATTGAGAGTACATGCCCCCTCACAAAGTCTATCTTGTGGGCAGACTCTTCCCATAATTTCGGGAAAGGGAGAGGATTCGTTGGAGATACGAAAGGCAAGCTCCAAATCCCGCTCGGCCACGGTTTTTAGCCAGTGGGGGATGAAGTTGTGCAAGGGACAGGCGTTGTGACAATAAGGATCCCCACACTGCACACAACGATCGGCTTGGATAGAAGCCTCGTTGGGATTGTATATCTCATAAATCTCCCTAAAATCCTTTATCCGCTCGTTGACGGCACGCTTTCTTGGCTCTATACGCTCGTTAAAAATGAAATTTTGCATCTTATTCCCCCTCCTCTAGATTCAAAGGCACTTTGCGAAGCTCTTTTGGCCGCACCATCCAAAAATTTCTGATCTGCATTCTAAAGTTATCCAACAACTCTTTGGCCTTTTTGCTGCCGGTCTCATCGTAATAGGTGCGCAAAAGTTTTTTAAGATAGTGGCGAGCTTCGTCAAATTCGTCGATATCGATACGCCTAGCCTCTATGAGCTCTTGATTGATCTTTTCTATAAAGGTGTGGTCCTCATCATAAACAAAAGCAAGACCGCCCGTCATACCGGCCCCAAAGTTAATACCCGTTTTGCCCAAGATTACTACGATACCGCCGGTCATATATTCACAGGCATGATCGCCCGTACCCTCTACCACGGCCAACGCCCCAGAATTTCGCACGGCAAAACGCTCGCCTACCTCTCCGGCTACAAAGAGTGTCCCACCGGTTGCTCCATACAGACAGGTGTTGCCAGCGAGACTGAAGTTCTCTTTGCCGGTTTTGGAGGTGATGATGATTTTACCGCCATTCATCCCTTTGCCCACATAGTCGTTGCCCGCACCTACGAGATTGATGGTTACTCCGTTGATGAGAAAGGCGCCCAAACTCTGTCCCGCCACGCCTTTGAGATTGATACGAATAGCGTCGTCTTTGAGACCGCTATCGCCGTAATACTTGGCGATCTCGCCGCTGATACGCGCTCCAAAACTTCGGTTGATGTTGGCGATCTGTTTGTTGACGATCACGGAGTGGTTTGGATTTTCGATAGCCGGGTAGACCTCTTTGAGGATCTGCTTTTCATACTCGTTACTATCAAAAGGTTCGTTAAAAGGCACTTGGCAAGTATCGACTCCATCGACTCTGCGCAAAATGCTGGAAAAATCGAACTTTTTGGCCAAATCGGCTTTGACTACCTCCAATAAATCGGTACGCCCGATCACATCTTCGAGCCGCTTATAGCCAAGATGGGCCAATATCTTTCGCACATCCTCGGCCACCAAAGTAAAATAGTTGATGAGCCGATCCACGGTCCCTACATAGTGCTCTCGCAAAAATTCGTTTTGTGTAGCGATCCCGACGGTACATCTGTTGAGATGGCAAACTCGCAAAATCTTACATCCCAAAATCGTAAGCACCCCCGTACCAAAAGCGTAGCTTTCCGCTCCCATAAGGGCCGCTTTGACGATATCCAGACCCGTTTTGAGTCCGCCGTCGGTCTGCAGCTCCACGAGTTGGCGCAAATGGTTGAGCTTCAAAGCGTTGTGGGCTTCCGTGAGTCCCAGCTCCCAAGGATTTCCAGCAAATTTGATGGAGGTCAAAGGGGCGGCTCCCGTACCGCCCTCGCCGCCGCTAATGATGATCTTGTCCGCATACGCTTTGGCCACGCCCGCGGCAATCGTGCCTACACCTGCGGTAGATACGAGCTTGACCGCCACTCTGGCTTCTGGATTGACCTGTTTGAGGTCGAATATGAGCTGAGCCAGATCCTCGATGGAGTAGATATCGTGATGCGGTGGCGGGGATATGAGGGTGACTCCGGGCATCGTATGGCGAAGCTTGGCGATAAGAGCGGTGACTTTGTGACCGGGTAGCTGTCCACCCTCACCCGGTTTTGCCCCTTGGGCGATCTTGATCTGGATCTCTTCGGCGCTTCTAAGATACGCGGGCGTCACACCGAAGCGTCCGCTGGCCACTTGTTTGATTTTGGAGTTTTTGATAGTGCCAAATCGTCTTGGATCCTCACCACCCTCGCCGGAGTTGCTTTTGGCTCCGATCTTGTTCATCGCTTCGGCGATACATTCGTGGGCCTCTGGACTGATGGAGCCAAGACTCATCGCCGCCGAGTCGAAGCGTTTGAATATATCCTCCACAGGCTCTACCTCATCCAAAGGGATCGACTCTTTGTCGCTGTGCAGGGCAAGAAAGTCACGGATAAATTTAAGACCTCTGCCATCTACCATCTTTTTGAGCTCTTGATAGTCTCGCTCATCTCCAGTTACGGAAACCTTGTGGATCTGGTTGACGGTGTTTGGAGCAAAATCGTGGTACTCGCTGCCATCTATGTATTTGTAGTAGCCTCCAAGCTCTAGTGGGAAGATTCGCTTTTCAAGATCGATCTCGTACGCTTTTTTGTGGTAGCGATCCAGCCGCTCCTCGATATCTTCATAGGTGAGTCCGGGTAGCAGGGCTTGCGAGTTGGCAAAACATTCACGCACAAGCTCTCTATCCAGCCCCAATACATCAAAAAGCCCGGAGTTTCGATACGAAGCGATAGTGGAAATTCCCATTTTGGACATAATTTTTAAAAATCCGCCATTCAAAGCGTTGATCACATTTTTAAATCGATTGCGAAACTCAAAAGAGGTGAGCTCTTGCTTTTTGAGCTTTTCGTATACCGTGGCAAAAAGCAAATAGGGATAAACCGCACTGGCTCCATACGCTACCATCACCGCCGCAGAGTGGGAGTCGTGTACCTCACCGGTGATGGCTACCATGGAGACGAGATGACGCACCCCCGCATCAAGCAGCTTTTTATTCAACCGCCCTATGACCATAGCCATAGGTATCGTCTTGCGATGGGGACTAAGCTGTCTATCATCCAAAAAGACGATGCGTACACCCTCCGCTTTGACCGAGCGTACAATCTCGTCGGTAAGCTCCTCTAAACTTCTTTTGAGATTTTTTTCAAAAGCGGTGGAGAAAGTTTTGTTTTTATAACAAGCCCGATAGCGTGGATGTTTCTCGTCCCCATAAGAGCGCAGCACATCCATCTTCTCTTTGATCAAAATTGGGGAGATCGCTTTGAGACGAATGGCGTGATCGGGATTTTCGTCCAAAATATTGTGGATCTCGCCAAAACCGGTGTTGAGGCTCATGACGATCTTTTCTCGTATGGGATCGATGGGCGGATTGGTAACTTGGGCAAATTTTTGCTTGAAAAAATCGGTAAAAGCCCGCTGTTTGTCGCTAAAAGCGGCCATTGGAGTATCATCGCCCATAGAGCCTACGGCCTCTTTGCCCTCTTTGATCATCGGCTCGATGACCTGTTCGATCAGCTCGTGCGTAACATTATAGTAGCGCTGCTTATGTACGATGTCTTCGAGCTCATACTCCTCTAGACCGCTAAAAGGCGTTTCGATGTGCTCTTGCAAGTAGACCATGTTTTGATTGAGCCACTGGTCATAGGGGTTGGAGTTTTTGAGGTAGTCGTTGATATCTTTGTTTTTGAGCACTACCCCATATTTAAGATCCAGAGCGATCATCTCCCCGCTTTGCAAACGGCCTCGCTCTAGGATATTCTCCTCGGGCACGCCCAAGATTCCATATTCGCTAGCGATAATGAGACGCTTGTCCTTGGTGATGATATATTTGGCCGGCCGCAATCCGTTTCGATCGAGTACGCATCCAATATAGCGTCCGTCGCACAAACTCACCGCAGCCGGGCCGTCCCACGCTTCAAAACAGGTACTCGTATATTCGTAAAAGGCGCGAAGCTTCGCATCCATATGGGGAGCGTTTTGCCAAGGTGCCGGGATCAAGGCACGGGCCGCCTTGAAAAACTCCACGCCATTGACGATCAAAAACTCAAAGAAATTATCCAAACTCTTGCTATCGCTGGCTTCTGGCTCCAAAGGGGGCAATATCCGATCTAACTCCTCGGAAGTAAACACTTCGCTCTTAAGAGCTTCGCATTTGGCCAAAACATTGTAGCGATTGGCGGCGATGGAGTTGATCTCTCCATTGTGGGCAATCATACGAAAAGGTTGGGCGAGATTCCATTTTGGCAAAGTATTGGTAGAGAAGCGCTGATGAAAAAGGGCGTAGCTCGCTTCAAAATCCCTATCTTGCAAATCGGGATAGAACTGCTTGATGTAGGTGGGCATCACAAGCCCTTTGTAGGCGATGGTCTTGCTGGAAAAACTTGGGATATAAAAATCCTCGTCCCCCTCTAGCGCCTTTTCGATCTCTCTTCTTGTTAAATACAGCAGTGCATCAAAGCGCTTGGTGGCGATGAGGGAGTTTGGGGAGACGAAAATCTGAGCGATCTTGGGCAATGTCTGCAAAGCCTGCTCGCCTAGGGCACTCGTATCTACGGGCACCTTTCTTATATGCAGTACCCGCAAATCGTTTTTAAGACACTGCTCTTTAAAAACTTCGAGATTTGAATCATTTTTGTAAAAGACCATTGCCACGGCGTAGATCGAAGGCAAAACGAAACCCTCTTTTTTGGAGAGTTTTTTGAAAAACTTATGGGGCATGGAAAAAAGGAGCCCACTCCCGTCTCCACTCTTTCCGTCTGCGGCGATGGCGCCTCTGTGCATCATCCGCTCAAGAGAACGGATTGCATCTTCCACGTTTTGGTGGGAGGGTTTGTTGTCGATGCTAGCGAGCAATCCAAACCCGCAGTTGTCTTTATAGCTTGTCAAGAGATCCATTGAATCCACCCTTTCTCAGGCTTTTAAACCAGTTTTAATATTGTTTTTAGTATAAGATTTTGTATTTTATCCACTTTTTCGTTAATATCTACTTATAAAGAGTGGATCGTGCAAGGATACATTCTTAAGATAACGCCTCTAAAAGAGGAAGATCTCATCGTCAAAGTCCTTACCCCAAACGCTATCCACACCCTCTACCGCTTTTATGGAGCAAGACACAGCACCATCAATCTTGGGTACAAGATAGATTTTGAGATCGAATACACGCTAGGCAATATGCCAAAACTTCGCCGTATCACCCATCTAGGATATAGTTGGCTCAAAATTTTACCCAAGGCGCTGCTATGGCAGCAGTTTATCACTCTCTTAGCTTCCCATCTTGAGGGTATAGAAAGGATCGATCCTTTCTATTTTGAGCTCTTGCAAAAAATGGCCAAAAAACTTACCAAACAAGATGCCAAACGGGTACTGGTCGAGAGCTACATAGAGCTTTTAAGATTTGAGGGACGTTTACACGACTCTTTTGAGTGCTTCGTGTGCGAAGCCCCTATCCAAGAGAATCCGGTTTTGGTACGGGCCTTTTTGAGCGCACACGGCTCTTGCATTCCAAAAAGAAGCTTCGATAAAAAAAAGATTGCTTATTTGATGCGCTCTGGCGATGGGCAATTTTTGGAGGATGAAGAGATAGAGGCGTTGTGGCAAATAGTGCAAGAGGGACTCTAATCCCTCTTAATTTTCTTCAAAATCGTCTACCAAAAAGTCGGCTCCGGCAAGAAATCGTCCACCAAAATCTACCTTTTGCAAAATTTTCACTCCAGTCACGGGATCGCTCTTGACCTCGTAGAGCTGTGCGTAGACCTGTACGGGATGAAAAACAAAATCCTCTACTTCCGTTGCAATGTCTCCGGCTTCAAGAGTAGGCGGCAAAATCGTATCGCAAATCACATCCAAATACCCCTCTCGCAAAATATCGTACTGATCAAACAAAACCGAGCAGTCCACATACCCAATACTCAGGCTAGATGGATCAATATCCTCTTCTTCTGCATCAATATCCCAAAGACCATCGCCCTCCAAGGACTCAATATAGTAGATCTCCCCCTCTGCACTCTCCTGGATTTGTGGAAGTAAATCGATAATATTTTGGTTTTTAAGGGTGATCTCGTCGGGATAGAGCGTCTTTTCCCCCACTTTAATGCTACACTCCTCAGGATCTACGCCTTGTAGTTCGATGGGCGGCTCAAAGGCTTCCACTTCACCCGTTTCCACAAACTCCCTTACCCGCTCAAAGAGCTCTCGTACATCTTCTCTTGATTCTAGATCGTAATCTTCTACATCTAGTCCCTCAATCTGCATGTTGGTCACGTTGTACAAACGCACCACTTTAGCGGCACCTTTAACACTAATAATTCCCATCGACTCTCCTTAGAGGTTAATTTTTTTATTGTATAGAAAAAAGAATAGTTTGACAACAAAAAAAGCGGGCTTGATTCATACCATCAGACCTTTAGGCGCTCTTTATCAAAAAAGGTATCGTCGTGGATATGGCGAAAGGAGGCTTTGATGTATTTGACCACATCCCTAAAACGCCCCTCCAGCTCTTTGACGAAGCGCTTCATATCCTCTCTGACATAGGGCTCTTTGATATCAAAACGCATCGCCGGACAGGCCTCGTCCCCTACGGCCATAAAGCCGTTTTTTTTCACAAATCCGGTCAGCTGAGCCTCCCGCACTTCGATGAGGGGCCTGATTACGTGCAATCCCTTTTGGGTCTTATAGATCGGGGGCATGGAGCGCATCGTGCCGTTATAAAACATATTCATGAAAAAGCTCTCGATGGCGTCGTCTAGATGGTGCCCAAGGGCTAACTTGTTAAAGCCTTTCTCCAAGGCATAGGTATAGAGCGCTCCTCGTCGCATCCTGGAAAAAAAGCTACAATAGGAGGAGTTTTGACGAATTTTTTCTTTTGCAATCTCAAAAATTTCGGTCTCGTATACATCATATTCAATCCCGTACTCCTCGCAGTGGCGCCGCAAAAAGTCGTAATTTTCTCCCATACCATAGACGATCGTAACCGCCTTGAAAGTAAAATCGTATGGAGCCACCCGCTGGATATGTTTGAGCGCATGCACCAGCGTCAAGGAGTCCTTGCCTCCGCTTAGACCCACAAGCACTCTATCATTTGGCTTTATCAGCTCAAATTCCACATTGGTTCTGGCTACTTGTTTGATCAGCTTCTTGCTTAGCTCCGCTCGCTTCATCGAATGATCCGGTCCACCATCGCCATGATAAAATCTGCGCTTCGTTTGGAAGAGTGTCGCAAAAACTCGTCAAAATCAAAGGAGGCATCCATATCGGCCGCATCGCTAATGGAGCGAAGCACGAAAAAGGGGACGTCAAAAGCATCGCACACCACACCTACGGCCGCCCCCTCCATCTCTATCGCGTCGGCTCCAAAAGTTTTTCTTATCCACTCTTTTTTCTTGGGATCGGCAATGAATTGATCTCCCGTAGCGATGATCCCCTCTTTGAGCTCTACTCCTTGCTCTTTAGCCACCTCTTTGGCCAAAAGCCGTAACGCAGGATCGGTCTGGACATAGATTTTACCCTCGGGCACGTAACCCGGCGGATGGCCAAAGGCGGTAATATCTAGATCGTGCTGGCATAGTTTCGTAGCCGATACCAAATCGCCAATATGTAATTCCTCGCTCAGCGCGCCAGCCACCCCGCTAAAAAGGAGTCGGTCTACTTTGAAGTGCTGGATCAATACCGAAGCGCTCAGCGCCGCATAGACTTTGCCAATCTTGCTATAGGCCACCACTACATCCACACCCTTGTATTTGGCCTCAAAGTAGCGATTGTTGGCAATTGTGTGGAGTTGAATGTGGTCCATATGCTCTAAAATAAAATCGAGTTCACTATGGGGCGGGAGTTGTTCGATTTTGGCCAAAACCGGCTCGATCTCCTCGATCATTGCTCCCAAAATCGCTATTTTCATCCCCTCTCCTTGGCGTTTTGGGCAATTATACCCAAGTGTGCCTTAAGGCTCTTTCTTGTCAAAATGGTAGATGGAATGATGCGTAGCCCGCTCGCCGTTTTTGTAGACGATATAGGAGGATTTGAGATGGCGGGCATTGTTGGAGAGCTCCAAAATGATATGGTGTACATGGGGCTCATCGCTGTCGCACACTTCGCTTCGCTCTTCGTCACAATCAAAAACCAATCTATGCTTTGTACTCTTTTTGGTATTGAAGATGAAACTTGGCTGATTTTGCTTAGCACAATAGTGGGTGGCTCGAAGCTCTTTACATTGATGATAATCATCACAATGGTACATCGTCACCATCCAACGCACGGTATGGGGTAAAAGCTCCTCTTTGATGGCAGATCCCCGGCCGATGACTTGATACTCTACTCCCGTCCTATCGGTGCCAAGCAATCTTTTAACGGCTGGATGGTTATGAGCACCGGTGGTACCTGTTTGCTTGCTGGCTGGCGAGAGGGTCCAGACGCCCGGCAATACCTTTTTCATATACTCGAAAGCCTCTTTTGGCTGCATCTGGGCAAAAAGCAGCGTTACCGCACAAAGAGATAGGGCTATCTTTTTCATTACAACTCCTCTTATACATTACTTATAAATTGTCTCCATTGCCTCTTCAAGACTTTTCATATCCGAGATATTGATGGTAGGCACTTTCGTGATACGGCGATTGAGGCCTTTGAGGACATTACCCTCGCCCAGTTCGATAAAAAGGTCTACATCCTTTTCAATATTTTTGATTGAATGCTTATAGCGTACCGGCTCTACGAGTTGGCGATCCAAGAGTTCTACCGCCGCACTCTTACTTTTATAAGGTTTCGCACTCACATTGGAGATAACAGGGGCTTGAAAGCTCTCTTGGATAAAACGCTCAAGATAGTCTCGTAAAGGTTCTCTTGCCTTTTCCATAAGGGGGCAATGGCTTGCTACGCTCATATTAAGTACCATCGCCCGTTTGGCTCCTCGCTCTTTAAAATGGCTCTCCATATCCTTTAAGTCCGCTTTGACTCCAGCTATAACGATCTGACCATCGCTGTTATAGTTCGCCGGCCAGACCCGTTTGCCCTCATTGCGCGCCTGTGTACAAATTTGCTCTACCTCCTCATCCCCAAGACCCATTACCACCATCATACCTCCGTCTTCGCCTCTAGCCGCTTGGGTCATAAACTCTCCTCTTTTGTGCACCAGCTCGACTCCGTTGGCAAACTCCAAAGCCCCTACGGCCACAAGGGCGCTAAACTCTCCCAAAGAGTGCCCCAAAGCGTACTGAGCATTTACATCCACTCCATTTTTGAGTAGTGCCGTGGCAATAGAGCTCACAAGCAAAATAGCGGGCTGGGTCCATTGGGTCTGGTTCAAAGTATCGTTTGGTTCAAAAAGCAGTTTGGTCATATCTTGGTCGAGTCTATCGCTCGCCTTTTGGACCATCTCTTTGGCCAAAGGGGAGTTATCGTAAAAATCTTTTCCCATACCAACTTTTTGGCTTCCCTGACCGGGATACAGCAGTACGATGCGTTTCATCAAAACTCCTTTTTTAAGGAGTATTATAGCAGTTTGGTTTTGAAGATTGGATTGGAGGAAAAAGATGGGCCAAAGGCCCAAGAAATTAGTGGCTACAACCGCAGTTGCCGCTGCCGCAGTGTTCGTCTTCTTGTACTTGTCCGGTCATCACCTCTTCAGGAGTGGCTTCTCTAGCTTCTTTGACCTCTACGGTAAACATCAAATCTTTACCGGCTAAAGGATGATTGAAATCGATTGTTACCTCTTTGTCGTTGAAAGATTTAACGCTCACTTGTACGGTTTCGCCGTTTTCGCCTTGACCATACAGAGTCATCCCCTCTTGTAGATCGATCCCCGCAAATTGCTCTCTTGGAAGAGTTTGTACCGCATTCTCATCTTTTTGGCCGTAAGCCTCTTCGGCAGGAACGAGCACATCAGCCTTTTCCCCTACATTCATCTCTTTGATTTTTTTCTCAAGACCCGGAATGATCTGATTTTTGCCCATAATGAATTTGAGGGGCTTTTGACCTACGTTGCTATCGATCACTTCGCCGGTTTTGGCATCTTTGACGGTGTACTCGATGCCCACTACGTTGTTGTCTGCAATTGCCATAAAATTACCTTTTTGTGAATTTGTAGGATGATTTTAACAAATTAACCTTGTACTACTATTAACAACTTACTTTAGCTTTTCAAGATGCTTTTTGGCAATTTTGGCCGATTTGGAGTGGGGATAGAGCTTAAGAAGATTTTCATAAAACTTTTTAGCGTTTTTCTTATCACCAAGCCGCTCAAGAGAAACAGCCGTATGTAACAAAAGCGTGGGCATATAAGAAGCTTTTGCATATAAAGAGGCACTTTTTTTATAGTGCTCTATCGCACATTGATACTGCTTGGTATAATAGCAGCTCTCCCCCAAATAAAAATGGCTAGAAGCCGGTTTGTATCTTTTTGCAAGAGTGGCTTCAAAAAGCTCTTTGGCCTTATCGTATCTATGGGCTCGATATGCCCCTCTTGCCTCTTTGAAAAGCTGGGCCCCGCTTTTGGAGGAGAGCCTTTTTTTCCCTATCATCCCATAGAGTTTTCTTAACTCGGAGCGAAATTCTGATTTGGAAACATAGCTGGTATTGATCTTGTCGATCATTGAAGAGAGCTCTTTGAGTATCTTTTTAATCTGGGTGAAATTCTCTTTTTGGACGCTGATAGTGGTGTTGAGATCTTTTTGCATGCGAGCTACTTGGAATTTGAGATCCTCTTGAGGATTGGAGAGATTTTTTTCAATCTTTCTCAACCGCTCATCCACGCCCTCTACTACCGATTGCAGTCCCAAGAGCTTTTGTTCTAAAGTATTGGTTTTGTTTTGCAAAAGATAGAGTTTTTGTTTGAGCTCTTTTATCTCTTGTCTATTTTGCCAAATCGCCTTTTCGTCTTTGGTCAATCCATATGGATTGGGGGCGTTGATATCGCCCGCCTCAAAAGCCGAGGGCTCAGAGGCAAAAAGAGCAAAAGCAAAGGCAATACCTATAAAGAGTAGCTTTTTCATAAATAACGCTTATCTATTATGGAATAAGTTCAAACTCGACCCGTCGGTTTTTGGCCCAACACTCTTTGGTGTGTTCGGTACATACTGGATTACTCTCTCCATAACTAATAATGCTCATACGCTTAGGATCGACCCCTTTGGCCTCCAACGCATCCCGTACGCTCTTTGCCCGCTTGAGTCCCAAAGCGTAGTTGTACTCATCCGTCCCCCACTCGTCGCAGTTGCCCTCTACTTTGATACCAAAAGGCTTAGCCTCGGGCTTGTTAAAAAGTTGCGCATCATACTCTACTCGGGGCATCTGATCGGGCCGGATATTGTATTTGTCAAAATCAAAGTAGATCTTTTTAGCTTGGGATTCGATCATTTTCATCTGTCGCAATTTCTCCTCTTGCGTCATAGACTCCTCCGACATCTCCCCTACCGATTTGATACCAGACCCCTCGTTCACTTCGCTAGCCTGCTCCTGAGTAGGAGCGTGGCCTTGAGGAGCTTCTATCTCCACGCTTTTTTTTGCACATCCTGTAATCAAAAAAGCCGCTACAAATAAACCAAACCATAAATTTTTTTTGTTTATCATTAATCCATCCTTTTACCAAATTTTATCTATTTTATCAAAAACATACCTAAATTACCAGTCAATCGACTGAATCTTACCGGTATACAAAGGAAACAGATAACTTTTATTGTATTTAAGACGAATTACGCCAAGAGCCGTTTGTCTTTGAAACTCCTTGATAAAAAGTACCGTCTCGCCATCACTCGAAAATCTTGGGAAAATATTGACTCCATTAGCCGTAAGACGCCTGATATAATCGCTCGTAGTGGAGGTAAGATAGAGATTAAAGGTATTTGGGCCAAAAGCGTTATCGCTCTCACGGCTTGAATAGACGATGTAGTGATCAAAACTATTTAGGGCACTGTTGTTTTTGCCATGATAGACGATCCGCTCCACCGCATCGGAGTCTATGCGCTTGGCAAATATGGTGGGATTGCCCAAACGATCGGAAACAAACACTACCCTCGACCCATCTTCGATATAGTTGCCATTGACATCGATCCCCGGATATCTCGTCACCCGTCGCAAAGTGTGGGTATGGAGGTTGTACTCATAGATATCAGGCTGATCGTCAGGGGCCATAGTCAAAAGCAATCGACTCCCGTCCGCACTCACATCGGAACAGACCAGCATCCCATCGCCGCTTAAAATTTTTGTGCGCACCCCTTTGTAGATATCGACTCTGTACAAAGTAGGACGCCCTTGCATATCGGTGTAGTAAAAGGATCGCTGCTCTTTATCCGCCCATTTTGGAAAGATGTTGAGCCCTCCGTGCACGATAGTTTTTTGGTACGTAAGGGTATAGTCGCTTAGCACAATATCCGAACGCTTTGGAGCTATATACTTGGCAAATATGACAAAACTTTTCAAAAAAGCCACATCGGGGAAATGGAGAGCCTCGTTTAGATCATATACGATCTTATGCGCGATGAAAGGATAGCGCTTTTTATCCCTAAGACGATAGAGCTTTTGAAAAAGAGGCTCGGAGGTTTTGATATCGTAGACGACTGCTTTAGCCTCTAAATCGCCAAAATCATCATAAAAGAGTTTATAGCGCAAAAGATACGCTACATCTTTATACTTTGCATAATCGATGGGATCAAGAATTTTTGCATATTCTATCGAGGAGGAAATCGTATCAAAATGGGATGTTACTTTAAGATCTCCAAGTAGCAGTTTAAAAAATTTTTGGCCAATTTTCCCCTCAATACTCTCAGGAGATACTTCGATAGCGATTTTTGGGAGATTTCCCACATCCTTTACGATTTCTAAAGTCAGATCTGAGGCGAAAAGAGAAAGAGTCATACACAAAATTACAATAAATAGACGCATGGCACCTCTTTTTTAATAGATTGTAACATAAAAAAATTAACCTACTCTTTTGCTTCAAAATAGACTACGAACTCTCTTGGTCGACTCGGCTTGGGGAATGTTTGCATCCGCATAATCTCTAAATACCGATCCAGCTCTTGATTGAAAATTTCGCTAGAGGAGTAGCGCAGTACTTTGTAGCGCATCTGCCCATTTGGATAGATAGTAATTTTAACTTTTGCTCTGTTGCCCGCACTCAATTGCGATGGGATCCAGTACGTATATAATATTTTGTACACTTTTTGTAAATATGGATCTTTCTCCCCTTGGATCGATTTTATGGATCGTTTCGCAGAGGGCCGGTACTCTTTGAGACGAAGCTGATCCAAAAGTTTTTGCGCCTTTTTCGAGCCTTCTCCTCTTAGTCTACTTGGCCGTACGCTTTTTTTCCGTGGCGTTTTATGACTTTTTAGACGCTTCGTATCGATAGAGGCAAACAGATCTTTCAAAGAGGGGGTTTGTTTTGGTGTACTTGAACCCTCTTTTTTTGCCGCTATCCTCTCCTTTGGCTTTGGCTTGGGAGGTTTTTTGGGGAGTACTTTTTGGGGCTTTGGAGTAGGTGGGCTCAAATAAACGTCGATCGATTGGGCCTTACATTCGATTTTTTTAATAGACTGGCTGGTCGTAAAATGGGCGGTAAGAAAACTTACTATCGCAAAATAGAAAATGAACGATACGAAAAACGAAAGAAATTTATACAATCTATCCATTGGTAATGAGCGAAACCCTTGAAAATCCCGCTTCTTTGATGGTTTTGAGGATATACATTACATCGCCATACGAAAGCGTTTTGTCCGCACTGATATAGACAGGGGTTTTCCTATCCATACTTTGGGCGTACAGGATAAAACTATCGGCAAAATTGGTAAAATCAAAGCGCTGTTTCCCAATAAATATCTCTTTTTTGGCATTAATTTTTATTTTGATACTCGCTTGCTTCTCATAGGCTTTAGTCTTTGAGCCTTGGGGAAGATTGATGTCCTCTTGATAGACGATAGCCGGAGTAGCCACCATCAGTATCGCCAAAAGTACCAGCATCACATCTACCAAAGGAGTAATGTTGAGCTCGGGTTTTTCCTCCCAGTCAAACAGCATCTTCATCCCATTAAAAGATCAAGCTGCATACGCAGGTAGGAGATAAGCTCAAAAGCTTTTCTTTTCAAAAGCAGATGATAGGTATAAGCAAAAACGGCTACAAATATGCCTGCGGCCGTAGCGATGAGCGCCTCGCCAATGGAAGCGGAGATAGTGGCTAGACTCGCTTGAGAAGAGCCCATAACAAAAAAGGTTTCCAAAATGGAGACGACCGTGCCAAAAAGTCCAATAAAAGGGGATGTAGAAGCGGCGATCGATAAAAAAGTAAGCCCCTTGGTATTTTCCGTAGTGGCTTTAAAAATGCAGTACTCAGCACCTTTGGCATCAAGCTTTATATTGGCCAAGCATCGATGTAAAAAAGAGTTCATGGTAGGCTGTTTACTTCCCATCTGGATCGTCTCTAGTGAGAGCTTTTCTCTTTGCAAACGCATCCGAAGCAGAAGATAACGATACAAAAATGTCGAATTAACCAAAATGAAATACAACGATAGGAGAATCAAAACTCCTATCGTAATGGCGTTACTTTTGTCGATATAATCAAGTAGTAGTGCAAAGGATCGGTTCATCAAATAATTTTCGCCGCTTTTTCTATTCTAGCTTCCACCGCCGCCAAGGCCGCTTTGCTCTCGCTCGCACTCTCAAGCAGTTTTTTCGCCTCTTCTATACGTTTTGCGATCTCACTTTCACTTCCGCCAGCTAAAGGAATAGCACCCTCGACCAATGCGACCGCTTTGTTTTCATCTACTTTTACATGGCCCCAGTTGATGACGATGGACTCTTGTTTGCCATCGGGGAGAGTGATTTCGATCACCCCGGGTTTGAGCAAGGAGAGGAGCGAGGCGTGCTTGGGCAGTACGCCAAACTCTCCCTCTTCTCCGGGAAACGTTACGCTTTTGACATCATTTTGGAAGATAAGACCCTCGGGCGTAACGATTTCAAGTTTTAAAGTATCCATCCATCCTATCCTTTATAGACTAGAAAGCCAAGAGTTTATAACTACTTGGCTTTTAATTTTTCTGCTTTTTCCAAAGCCTCTTGAATATTACCGACCATATAAAAAGCGGCTTCTGGAAGATCGTCATATTTTCCTTCCAAAATGCCTTTAAAGCCCTCAATTGTCTCTTGGAGCGTTACATATTTTCCGGGTGATCCGGTAAAGACCTCTGCGACGAAGAAAGGCTGAGACAAGAATCGCTCGATCTTTCTGGCTCGCTCTACGATAAGCTTGTCCTCTTCGGAGAGCTCATCCATACCCAAAATGGCGATGATATCTTGGAGGTCTTTATATTTTTGCAGTACTTGCTGTACTCCACGAGCTACGTTGTAGTGCTCCTCTCCTACGATATTGGGATCGAGCATTCGTGAAGTACTATCCAATGGGTCTACCGCCGGATAGATACCTTTTTCTGCAATCCGTCTATTGAGAACCGTCGTCGCATCAAGGTGGGCAAAAACGGAAGCGGGTGCTGGGTCGGTAAGGTCGTCCGCTGGTACGTAGACTGCTTGGACTGAAGTGATAGAGCCTTTTTTAGTCGATGTGATCCGCTCTTGAAGCCGTCCCATTTCACTAGCAAGCGTTGGCTGATACCCAACGGCTGAAGGAATTCGTCCAAGAAGCGCAGACATTTCGGCACCAGCTTGTGCATATCGGAAAATATTATCAATAAACATCAACACATCCAGACCCATCTCATCTCGAAAATACTCAGCCATTGTAAGACCAGTCAGTGCGATTCGGTTTCTCGCACCCGGAGGCTCGTTCATCTGACCGTAGCATAGGGCCACTTTATCCAAAACGTTGGACTCTTTCATCTCATAATACAGGTCGTTTCCTTCTCTCGTACGCTCTCCAACTCCTGCGAAGACGGAGTATCCAGAGTGTTTGAATGCTACGTTGTGGATAAGCTCCATAATAATAACGGTCTTACCAACACCGGCCCCGCCAAAGAGTCCCGTTTTTCCCCCTTTCATATAAGGGGCCAAGAGGTCGACGACTTTGATACCGGTCTCAAAAATCTCTTGTTTGGTACTTTGGTCTTCAAAAGGGGGCGCGCTTCTGTGTATTGACCATTTGACTTTGGCCTCTACGGGGCCGCCCTCATCGATAGGTTCGCCGATGACGTTAAAGATTCGCCCAAGCACCTCTTCGCCTACAGGGACTTTGATAGGTGCTCCAGTCGCTTCAACCTCCATACCCCGCACCAATCCGTCGGTCATATCCATAGCGATCGTTCGTACTCTGTGATCTCCCAAGTGCGCCGCTACCTCTAGGACGAGCTTTATCTTTTTGTTTTCGACCTCCAAAGTCATCTCAAGGGCTTCGTTGATCGCCGGTAGATAATCTTCAAAATCCACGTCGACAACGGGACCCATGACTTGGATAATAGTTCCCTTTTTGTTTGCCATTACCTTTCTCCTTTATTATTTCATTGCTTCCATACCACTGATGATCTCGATAAGCTCTGTGGTAATGGATTCTTGTCGTGCTTTGTTGTAAGAAATCGTCAAAGATTCCACCATCTCTTTGGCGTTCTTGGTCGCCGCGTCCATCGCCTGCATTCTTGCACTATGCTCTGCGGCCAAAGAGTCGATAAGCGCATAATACATATTAAACTCGATATATTTATTAATCAAAGACTCGAGCACTTTTTCGCTCTCGTCAGGCTCTAGTTCAATCAAAGAAGAAGGAGCGCTTCCTTCAAATTTACTCGTATCGATAGGCAAGAGATGGACTACTTTGATCTCTTGCGTGATCATATTTTTATAGCCGTTGTGCACCAGTACTACGCCATCAATCTTTTCATCTAGATAATCTTGCACCGAGCGGGATATAAAAGTAGCCGCCTCTTTGTAATCGGGACTAGAACTTAGACCTATGACGCTATCGGCTAGCTCATACCCTTGAAAGCTAAAAAACTCGATCCCTTTTTTACCTACCGCTTTTAGACGAACTTTAGTCCCCTTTTTCTCATACTCTTGGAGAAGATTGCGAACGGTCTTGATGGTCTGGTAGTTAAAACCGCCGCACAGCCCTTTATCGGCGGTGATGAAGACGATATCCACCACCCCTTGAATCTTGGGCTTTTCAAAATAGCGCCCCTTAATGCCGCCTACCTTGTACTGGTTGATCGATGCGGCAATTTCGCTGAGCGTTTGATTGATCGCATCTTCAAAAAATCGGCTTCTTTTTGCCACCTCTTCGGTGCGGCGAAGTTTGGCCGTAGAGACCAGCTTCATCGCTCTAGTGGTCTTTTGCGTATTCTTGACGCTACCGATCTTTCTTTTGATATCTTTTAGATTTGCCATACTCTATCCTTATTCGGCGCTAAAGCCCGCCTTGAACTCTTCGATCGCCTTGTTGAGAAGCTGTTTAATCTCATCGTCAAGTGCTTTTCTTTCTCGAATCATCTCATAAATTTGCGGATATTTAGCCTCGATAAAACTATAAAGCTCTTGCTCGAATTTACTCACTGCACTGACTGGAATATCGTCTAGATAGCCGTTGACTCCGGCATAAATAATAACTACTTGTTTTTCTACAGGCAGTGGAGAGTAAGGGGGCTGTTTGAGGATCTCAACCATTCGCATACCCCGCTCAAGCTGCTTTCGGCTCGCTTCGTCCAAATCGCTCGCAAACTGGGCGAAAGCCTCAAGCTCTCGATACTGAGCCAGATCGAGTCGCAAGGTACCGGCCACTTGTTTCATCGCTTTGATCTGAGCGGCACCACCGACTCGTGAGACAGAAAGACCTACGTTGATCGCCGGTCGGATACCCGCGTTGAAAAGATCGGATTCCAAAAAGATCTGACCATCTGTGATGGAGATGACGTTTGTTGGAATATATGCGGATACGTCTCCAGCCTGTGTCTCGACGATAGGTAGAGCCGTCAAACTTCCAGCGCCCAGTTTGTCGTTGAGTTTCGCCGCTCGCTCAAGAAGTCTGGAGTGCAGATAAAAAACATCTCCCGGATACGCCTCTCGTCCTGGCGGTCGTCGTAAAATCAATGACATCTCCCGATAGGCTACGGCGTGTTTGCTCAAATCGTCATAAACGATCAAAGCGTGCTGAGCGTTGTCTCTAAAATATTCGCCAATAGTTACTCCGGTATATGGCGCTAGATATTGCAAGGCCGCAGGTTCGCTCGCTCCAGCGTTGACCACGATAGTATAATCCATCGCTCCATGCTCTTCGAGTTTTTTGACCACCTGCGCTACGGTGGATTGCTTTTGACCTACGGCTACATAGATACAAATGACGTCTTGACCTTTTTGGTTGATAATCGTATCGATCGCCACGGTAGTCTTACCTGTTTGTCTATCCCCGATGATGAGCTCTCGCTGCCCTCTCCCGATGGGTACGAGGGCGTCGATCGCCTTAATACCGGTTTGGAGCGGCTCGTGAACAGATTTTCTGGCCATGATACCAGGTGCTTTTTCTTCAACGTATCGGTACTCTTTGGCTTCAATAGGCCCTTTGCCATCAATCGGCTCACCAATGGCGTTGATGATGCGTCCTACCATCTCTTTACCTACGGGGACTTTGAGCAGTTTGCCAAGCCTTTTGACGCTGCTGCCTTCTCTAATACCCTCGCCCCGGCCAAGGACAACCACGCCCACGTCGGCCTCTTCAAGGTTTAAAGCCATCCCTTTGTCGCCATTTTCAAACTCAAGCATCTCTCCGGCCATGACATTGTTCAGGCCATAGACTTTCGCCACGCCATCGCCAAAAGAGATGACTTTCCCGGTCTCCTCCACATCGATTTTGAGTTCAAAATTCTCAATACGCTCTTTTATGATCGCACTGATCTCGTCCGCTTGTAACTTTTGTGCCACGTTTTCTCCTTTCTATATTGCTTTGAGTATATTTTCGATTAGCTGTTTTTTGATCTTGCTTTTGGAAAATTCTATCTCTACGCCCACGGTGTCCACTTCTACTTTGATACCGTCATACTTCTGCTTCCCTTGAAAGAGCGTCACTTTTGCTTGTAACCTCTTCTCAAGAGCCTCTTCTATCTTGGCCAACTCATCTTTGGAGAGTTCAAACTCAGAATATACCCGACCCTCAAAGCTTCTTTTCATCAGGGCTAATTTGTCTTTGAGCTCTCTAGCCATTGCCGGAATAATGTTTAGACGCCCTTTTTCAGCCAAAAGTTTGATGAGATTGACAAGCTTCTTGTTCGCTCCTTGCAAAGGTTCGAGCAAAAGCTTGAGCTTCTCCTCTTGGCGTACTTCAGGAGAGATAAGGACCTCTTTGACTTTCCAATTTTTAAAAAGCTTGGCCAAAGCCATCAAATAGGCTTCAATCTCCTCTAGCTCCTTTTCGTCACAGCTCTCTATCAAGGCTTTGACATACCGCTTTGCGATCAACTCTTCCATTACGCCACCTTCTTCACAATCAGGTTGATAAACTTCTCTTTATCCAAAGCCATCTGTTTATCTTCAAAAAGCTCTTCCAAAACCTCTTGTACGATCTGGCGTACCCGCTTACGCCGTTCGAGTTCCAAGTTCTCTTCAAAAGAGCGCTCGAGCACGGCAATCTCTTGTTCGGCGTGCTGTTTGAGCTCTTTGGTCATGATCTCTATCTCTTTTTTGGTTGTCTCCAAAATCTCTTTGGCCAACTGCTCCGCCTCGGCTAGTTTAGCTTGAGCGAGCTCTTTTTCCTCTTTGGCTTTTTTGAGCTTGGTTTGCACCTCTTCCAACAGCGCCGCTATGGAAGCGCTTCGGTTTTTAAAGAAATTTTTGACCGGCTCGGCCGCAAGATAGTACAAGATAGCTACGAAAATGAGGAAATTCACCGTCCTTGGTACAAAATCGGTCCCTCCGCTCTCACTGGCAAAGAGCCAGCTCGAAGCGAAAAGGAGCACATAGACGAATCGAATATTCACACCCTCTCCTTTTATAGTTTGTTAAATTTGGCTTTGAGCGCCTCTTTAAAAAGCGGCATTTGAGAGATCAGGGCACTCTTGATATTCTTCTCCTCTTGGGCGAGTTGTTGTAAAAACTCCTCCTCTTTTTTGGCCAATTCGGCTCTTTTTGCTTCGATCTGCTCGGCGATTTGGGCTTTGACCTCATCTAAAGCCTTTTGCTTCATCTCAGAGGCTTGATGCTTTGCATCGCTCAAAACTTTCTCGGCCTTTTCCAAAAGCTCTTGCGCTCCAGATTCGCTGCTTTGCGCATTCTCAAGATCTCTTCGTATGCTCTCCTCCCGCTCTTGCATAAAACGCAAAAGGGGACGATACAGCCACCCGTTGAGCAAAAAGAGCAAAACGAAAAAGACGACAGCGACAAAAACCATCAGTCCCACACTGATATCTAACATACCTCTCCCTTACTTCAAATTTGGTCGGATTTTATCACACTTAACTATATAAAAAGATTAAATTATGAAAAATGGCTACGAAAAAGCTCCATATCCTTTTCGCTCTCAAAAAGTATTTGTACCCCGTTTTTAAGCGCTTTAGCCTTAAAACCGAGGTTTTGAAGCCTTTCTACCAAACTTTGGAGCTCTTTGGAGAGGAGGGTCGCATTATCACTTTTTGTAACAGTGCGAGCTTTTTTGATTTTTCGGATCAATCCCTCCAACTCCCGGACGCTCAATTTTTGGTCAACGACGGTATCGGTGAGAATCTTTTGCTCACTCTCTTTAAGCCCCACCAACACTTTGGCGTGGCCCGGAGTAATTTTGCCTGCTTGCAAAGCGCTCTTGGTATAGTCGCAAAGTCCCAAAAGTCGCAGCGTATTGGTAATATGGGTGCGGCTCTTTTTTACGATCGAGGCGAGCTGTTCTTGCGTAATGCCATACTCCTCGATCAGCTCTTTGTAGCTTTGGGCAAGATCGAGGGGTTTGAGATCTTCTCGCTGTATATTCTCTATAAGGGCAAACTCTCGAAATTTCGCTTTATCGATCTCCGCTACCACTGCTTTGATCTTAGAGAGTCCGGCTATCTTGCTTGCCCGTAAGCGTCTCTCCCCGGCTATGAGCACATAGCCGTCTAAATCCTCTATGACCACCACCGGTTGTAAGAGGCCGTGGCTTTTGATCGATTCGGCCAGCTCTTGCAACGACTCCTCGTCAAAATGCTTTCTTGGCTGAAACGGATTGGTCCGTATGGCGTCTACATCGATCTCTACCATCTCTTTTTTGGGGATCTCTTTTTCATAGGCGCTACGCACCTCGCCCAAAATAGCTCCCAAACCTCTACCAAGACCTTTTTTTCTACTCATGGGCATTTTCCAAAATGATTTTTGCTAAAGTCCTATAGGCCAAAGAGCCCGTAGAATTCTTGTCGTACTCTATGACGGGCTTACCAAAGCTTGGGCTTTCGGCAAGCCGGACATTGCGCGGTATGACGATATATGCGGCATTCTCTTTGTCTTTGAAAAGTTTATCGTTAAAGTGGTGGGTCAAATCCGCTAGCACTTGTTTGGAGAGATTGTTTTGACGGCTATACATCGTAGGCAAAAAACCTTTGAGCTTTAAACTAGGATTAATGGTCTTTCTAATAAGCCGTATGGTATTGAGCAGCTGCGCCAACCCCTCCAGGGCGAAAAATTCGCACTGGATGGGGATAATGACCGAATGGGCGGCGCTAAGAGCGTTGATTGTCATAGGACCAAGGGCGGGAGGGGAATCGATGATGACATAATCATACTCTCCTATGACCTCCGATATCGCCTCTTTGAGCATAAGCTCTCGCCTCTCGCTTTGAGTGTAAAATTCTTTCTCGATCCCTACCAAACCTATATTTGAAGGAGCCAAAAAGAGATTTTGCATGCCGGTTTTAAGAATAATTTGAGAGAGCTTTTTGGTACCAATCATTACATGGTATATATTAAACTCATAGTCGGCTCTACTAAACCCCAAGCTCGTTGTAGCGTTGGCCTGTGGATCCGCATCGATCAAAAGCACGCTTTTGCCCTCTTTGGCCAAGGAAGCCGCCAGATTGACCGCCGTGGTCGTCTTCCCCACTCCCCCCTTTTGATTGGCTATGGCTATGATCTCTCTCATCTTAGGGTATATATCCTTTCTCCTTTGAGTATCAAAGCACCATCCTCGGCTAAAGAGGCCTCTTGAAGCGTTACCACCCGATCGCCAATATGCGTCGTATATCCTCTATTTTTTTGAAATTCTATCTTATATTTGCTAAAAATTTGCTTCCATGGAATTTGAGAGGCCAAGAGATCAAAATACTCTTTTAAAAGCTCGTGATGCTCTATTTGGATATCTAGTACTCCAAAATTTTCAGGAGCCCCACGGCTATTGAGCCCTATGCCGCAAATGAGAGTCTTGCCTATTGTATGGGTGACGCATCCACCACATTTTTTGCGATCGATATACAAATCGTTGGGCCATTTGAGCCAGACCTGAGAGCCTTTTTGCGCCAAAATCTCTTTAAAAAGAAACATAAAATACAAAGCTGCCGATTGAAGCGGCAGATCGCTTGGAATATCTTTCATCCGCAGGGCAAAGGAGAAAAAGAGATTGCCTCTTTGACCTATCCAGCTATTGCCTCGACTGCCGATACCGGCTTGTTGATGGGTGGTGGCGTAGGCTATTGGCGGTTGAGCGTTTTTTGCTTTGATATCCTCGATTAGTCTTTTTTGGGTCGAATCCAAAACATCAAACCAGCGTATCTCCAACACCGATCCTTTTGCCTCTGATGTAATCGAGTGCTGCCATCTCCTTTTTTGAGGGGGGCTGCACGCGAAGCACTTTGATGCGACCTTTGGCACATCCTATCACTACGCCATCTGGCTCGATTGCCAAAATTTCTCCAGGAGTGTTGGAGCTGGCGGTATCGACAAGCTCGATCTTTTTGAGCTTTAATCCGTTTTTGAGGAAGATCCCGGGCCAGAGGATAAAAGCTCGGTATTTGTTGTAGATTTTTTTGGCATCTTCAAACGCCACGAGTCCATCGCTCTTTTTAATCTTTTTGCAGTAGCTCGTATCCACCTCCCATTGGGGCAATGCTTGAAGCTTTTCGTATCTTTGTAACACTTGCGGAGCGAGTCTGGCTGCCAGATCGGCAAGTGTGTCAAAAAGAGTGATCGCCGTATCCTCTGGAGCGATTGGATAGGCCGAATAGGCCAAGATATCCCCGGTATCAAGCCCCTCGTCCATAAGCATCGCAGTTACTCCAGTGATCTTCTCCCCATCAAGCAGTGCTTGCTGGATGGGACTCGCTCCTCGGTACTTGGGAAGTAAAGAGGCGTGGAGATTGATACAAGGGGCGATGGAGAGGATACTTTTTGGCAAGATCTGCCCATAGGCCGCCACTACTAAAAAATCGGGTTGTACTTTCTCAATCTCTTGCGCAATCTGTGGATCTTTGAGATTTGGAGGCTGAAAGAGCGGGATATCCAATCCATTCTCCAATATAAACCGCTTTACGTCTGGAGGCGTGAGGACCTGCTTGCGTCCTACCGGCTTGTCTGGCTGGGTAAATATGCCCACGATCTCAACGCTTTTGAGCAGACTTTGCAAAATCCTCGTCGCATACTCGGGCGTTCCCATAAAAACGACTCTCATTCTAATCCTTTGTGATCGATTGTTGTACCGGCTAAGTTTTCTAACAAAATGGTAGCGTAGCTCCCTTTGGGTAAGATAAACTCAAGATAGGCTCGATCTTGGATATGGCGAATTTTTACATCTTGAGGATAGACAAGGGCGGCTCGTCTTTGACCCCGCAAAGGTAAAAACTCCTCATATTTCGCCTCTATTTTTCTCGCCTCCCCTTGAGCTAAATAGACTTTGGAGCCGGGCAGCAGTCCAGTAACCATAATCTTTTTGGCCAAGAAATTCTCCAGAGGAATTTGGGTGGGGGTAAAGAGTTTGGATCCTTTTTGGTATACATCTCCGAGTAAAAGTTTAAAGCGCCCATCTTGGCTGATGCGCACCCGCTCATCCAGCCATCTATTAAAAAGATCGCTCTGATAGGCAAAAAGCAGCATGCGCTCCAGTTTTTTGTCCCTTGTGAAAAATTTTCCCTCAATCAAGGCTTGGGCTTGCTCAAGAGCCTTTTGCCCAAAACGTTGATAGCCAAAATAGTTGGGCAAGCCTTTTTGCGCAATCTTATCCAAAGCTTTTTGAAGCCGGCCAAATTTTTTGTTATCGACTCTATCGATCCAGATACCAAACCGATTGCCCAACAGATCTCCCATACGAAGAGGTCTATTGCTTCTTTGTATTTGAAGGATTTTGATACGAGGGTGGGAAAATTTGGCAAGTTGTCTAAGATGAGATGCGGGGAAACTCACATACTGGATTGTCGTGGCGTTTTTATCTTTAAGCCCGGCATAGCCGATCTGCTCTTGCAAAAAAGAGCCTAGAATCTTTATCATCTCCCATGTGGAGAGTCCCTCTTTTTGTACTTTGAGTATGGCAAACCGCCCCTTTTGTCCAAAATTTCTAGCCGGTATCTCCTCGACAAAAAAGCTTTTAGGGGTTTGATGAAAAGAAAAGTCGATACGAGAAGGAACGAGATAACTTCTCATCCGCACCGCTCGGGCAAAAAGAGCGTCCCTCCCTCGTGACGGCCCTTAAGCAAAAAGTTTTGAGCGTCTTTAAGATCGAACCCGCTGGCCAAAAACATCGGCTTGCCCCGTCTGGTCAAAAACTTGGCGGCTTTGAGTTTGGTAACGATCCCTCCCGTGGCAAAGGAGTGGTTGGGATTGCAGCGCTGCTCCAAAAGCTCTTGGGGAATCTTTTCCACCACTCGCAAGGGCTTGGCATCTGGATATTTATTGGGGTCTTTGTCGTACAGCGCATCGATATCGCTCAAAATCGTTAGCATATCCGCATCAAAATAGTAGGCCACATGAGCAGAGAGCTGGTCGTTATCGCCAAAGACGAGCTCCTCGGTTGCCGTCACGTCGTTTTCGTTGATGATGGGGATTACCTTGTTTTGTAGCAATACCTCGATCGCTTGCTTGGCGTGATGGGTGCGCTTGCGGCTATCAAAATCATCCGCGCTCAGGAGGACTTGCGCCACGGGAATGCCAAAACGCTCCAATTTTTTTTGGTAACTGCGCATCAAAAGAGGCTGACCAATAGCCGCAAGGGCTTGCTTGTTGGCCACTTTGGATCGCTCTAAAGGTACGAGGGTGTAGCCGGCCGCCACCGCCCCGCTACTGACCAAAATCACCTCTTTGTCTTTGGCCAGCTTGGCCAAAAGCTCCACCAGATTGCTCATCCGCTCTTTGGCCAGCCCTCCATTTTCCGTCAGGACCGCACTACCGACTTTAAGAACGACTCTTCTCATCCCTCGCCTTTTTGACCAGATCGTACAGAGCGTACTTCAAAGGTTCGATATTGATCTTGGCCACTGCGGAGATAGGAAAGATGAAGTAGGGCTTGATCGGATCGTAATTTTGTAGCTCTTGCAGATAATACAAATAGCGCTCATCCAGTCCATAGCGATTTTCACCCCCGGGCCGTAAGCCAAGGCCCTCAATAAAGCGTTGAATCCGTGCATTGGCCTCTTCTACATCAAAAGTGTCGATCTTTGTCAAAGCGATGGCAAAATCTCGTTTGGCCAGCTCTTCGCTAAAATTTTTAAGCTCTTTTTGAAGCGTTTTAAACTGAGCGATCGGATCTCGATAACTTGAGATATCGATCATATACAAAAGGCTCTTGGTGCGCTCGATATGGCGCAAAAACTGCAGTCCAAGCCCTTTACCCTCGCTGGCCCCTCCAATGATACCGGGAATATCGGCCATCACGAAGCTCTCATACTCGCTGACTCGCACTACACCCAGCTTTGGCGTAAGAGTCGTAAACTCATAGTTGGCTATCTCAGGTTTGGCGTTGGAGAGGGTGGAGATAAGGGTGGATTTGCCCACATTGGGAAAACCTACCAGCCCCACATCGGCGATGAGTTTGAGCTCTAGCTTAATATGGCGGCTTTTGCCCGGAAGCCCGGGCTGAGCGTAGGTGGGGCGCTGGTTGGAAGCGGTTCTAAAGTGCCAATTCCCTTTGCCTCCTTTCCCCCCCTCTAAAAAGAGCACTTTTTGACCATCTTCTACCAAATCAAGCAGCAGCTCTCCCGTATTCGCATCAAGCACCTGTGTACCCGGAGGTACGATGAGTACCAAATCCTCGCCGTTTTTCCCATGTTTGCGTCGCCCCTCACCCGGACGGCCGTTTTGGGCCTTGAGCACTCTTTTTCCCTTATAGTGGGATAGCGTATGGGTATTTTTGTCCACCACAAAGTAGACATCCCCTCCTTTGCCCCCATCCCCTCCGTCGGGTCCGCCTTTGGGTACAAACTTTTCTCTGCGAAAACTTACAGCCCCTTGGCCGCCTTTGCCTGAATGGACGGTGAGTTCGACGCTATCTATAAACATGGAATAATCCTTAAAAAATGAAGAAAGAAGTGGGTGTGTGAATAAGCCAGAAGGCTTATTCTGCAGGATATACGGAGACTTTTTGTCTATCTTTGCCGTATCGCTCGAATTTGACAAATCCATCGATGAGGGCAAAGATGGTATGGTCTTTTCCAAGACCGACATTGTTGCCCGGATGGACTTTGGTGCCTCTTTGTCGGATGATGATGTTGCCCGCTCGTACGAACTCTCCGCCAAACTTTTTCACGCCTAAGCGACGACCCGCACTATCGCGGTTATTTTGGGTACTCCCCTGACCTTTCTTATGAGCCATTTCTTCTCCTTATGCGTTGATCGCTGTGATTTTGATGCGAGTAAAATCTCTTCTAAATCCTCGCTTGAGCTTAGAATCTTTTCTTCTTCTTTTTTTGAAGATAAGGACTTTTTTATCCCGTCCTTCATTAATGACTTCGCCAACTACTACGGCTCCCTCAAGATATGGAGCTCCTACTTTAAGCTCACCATCGTTGATGGCCAAAACCTCTTTAAACTCTACTTTCGTTTTTGGCTCCAATCCCATTTTATCCAGTCTGAGGATATCACCCTCTTGGACTTTATACTGCTTTCCGCCATTTTTAATAATTGCATACATTTTAGCCGATCCTTTGCCGATTTTAGTTGCGAATGATAGCCAAAGGCTTATTAAAGTTTGTTTAAACTTTGGCTATAGCTTCGATCTCCACCAAAGCGTTTTTGGGTAGGGTTTTCACGGCGACGGTGCTTCTAGCCGGACGATGGGAGCCAAAAAACTCACCATACATTCTATTGACTACCCCAAAATCCTCCATATCGACTAAAAAAATGGTTGTTTTGATGACTTTATCCAGTCCGCTTCCCCCAGCTTCGAGCACGTTTTTTAGATTTTGCAGCACCTGCTTGGTTTGGGCCTCCACTCCTTGGGACAATATCTCCTCGCTCCCATCGGGTTTTAAAGCGATCTGACCGGAGGTAAAAAGCAGCGAATCTACACAAATCGCCTGAGAATAGGGCCCAATGGCGGCTGGTGCTTTATCGGTATGAATAGTTTGCATACTATCTCCTTTTTGCCTAAAATTATACCAAAAGGCCCTTTTTAGGTGGGATAAAAAATTTTTATGTTACAATCGAATCGAAACATCTACGAAAGGATGCAACGATGGATCTGATTGGACTTATCGACTCGATCAAACTACCGGTGGAGATACCACTGCTTCTACACCCTGTGACGGTACACTTTGCCATAGCGATCCCCGTGATCGTCATGCTTTTAGAGATCGTCAATCTCTTTACCAAACGCAAATGTGTGGGCGTGATCTCTACCCTTTTACTCCTTTTGGCCCTTGGCGTCTATTTTGCTGCGGTAATGACGGGTAAACACGATGGCAGCGAAACTTTTTCGCTTCTAAATGCCGACGGCAAAGCCGAGCTCAAAGAGCATAAGATGCTTGGTATTTATCTGCTCTATGGTATGGGAGCGCTTTTTATCCTGCGCCTTATCGTCGCCGCTTTTCAAGGTATGTTGGCCAAGCTTTTCTTTATTATCGTTTTGGCCGTTTTCTTGGGTTTTGTTTTCAAACAAGGCAAAGAAGGCGGAGAGCTTGTTTACACTTATGGAGCCAATGTCAAAGCCGTCAGCGTAATGGACGATAAGATAATGGATCTAGAAGATGAGCTGCAAAGCTGTAAGAGCAGCCTCAACAAAAAAAGTACAACCAGTTCTAGCTCCACTAAAGCTCCTGTCGTATCGAGCAGCAGCGAAGCCTCTAGCAGCAGTAGCAGCCAAGCGAGTGTGGCACAAGAAAAAAGCTCCTCAAGCACAAAGAGTCAAACAAGCAGCCAGACAACTAGCAGCTCTCAAAGCTCTAGCTCTGAGAATTTGATGCAAAAAGCGCAAAAGGCTCTTGGTCAAATCAAAGGTATGGCTTCCTCCGCTCAAGAGGCCGTCTCTTCCGCATTGCAATAATTGGGGGCTTCTCTCTCGCCCCTAAAAATCTTTAATCACTTCTTTAAATACTTCGTAAAGCTTGACCACCTCATCTTTGCTTGTACGCTCGTTTGGTGCGTGGATCGTGTCGTTTTTGACACCAAACTCTATCGTCTTGACGCCATATTCGGCCAAAAATCTCGCATCGCTCGTTCCGCCCGCAGTGGAGTGTTTTGGAGTGATGCCCGTAACCTTTTGGATCGCTTGATCGATAAGGCGCACGATCTTGCTGTTTGGATCGGTCATAAAGGGTTTGGCGCTTTGGCTCAGACGCAGCGAGTAGTTCATCCCATCAAAGTAGCGATGTACGAATCGCTCTATATCCTCCATCGTGGTATGGGTATTATTACGCACATTAAACATCATCTTCAGCTTCCCAGGCGTCACATTAGTCACCTCCATCCCGGCTCGGATGTCGGTAATGACAAATTTACTCGGAGCAAAATATTCGTCCCCCTCATCCAAATCCACTCCAGCCATATGGGGAAGCACTTGAGCCACTTTGTGGATGGGATTGATCGCTTTTTCGGGATAGGCCGCGTGGCCTTGCTTGCCAATCTTTTCGATCACGCCATTTATCGAGCCTCGCCGCCCTATCTTTATCGCATCGCCAAAACGCTCCTCACAGGTAGGCTCGGCCACAATGGCGTAATCGGGGATCATATCCATACGCTCCAACTCTTGCAAAGCGTACCTCGTTCCCCACTTTGCCTCCCCTTCTTCATCGCTCGTTAATAAAAGCGAGAGGGTGCCATTGAAATTTTGGGTCTCTTTGGCCGCCTGTACGAAAGCCGCTACTCCGCTCTTCATATCTTGGGCACCTCTTGCATAGATAAAGCCATCTTTTTCTACCGGTTCAAAAGGATCGCTACGCCATCCCTCACCCGGAGGCACCACATCCACATGACCGGCAAAACAAAGATGTTCCCCATCGCCAAACTGTTTGTACAAAAAGAGGTTTTTTACTCCATTTTTATTCAACCAAAGAGCCTCATACGCACCCAAATACTCTCGGATAAAATCAAGACTGCCCGCATCATCTGGCGTAATGCTGGGAAAGCTCAACAATTTTTTAAAAAGCTTGATTATTTCCATTAAGGATGCTCGTAAAAAAGATATTGCGTAGAGTAGTCGCTAAACTCAAAATAGACCTTTTTGCGTCTCTCCTCTTTTTCTAGCCTGCCATCAAGATTAAGATCGATATAACCATACCCGTAACGATAGGGTCTGGGACGATTGTCATCCGTACCATAGGCGGTAGAGATCTTGTCGATATCCATTATGCGCCTGACCACTTTCCCGCCGCTGTATATCTCCAAAATTCCGTTGGTACCGGTCCAATTGACGATGGCTCGTCCAAGTTTGTTTTGGGTCTCTTGGGTACAACCCGCTAGAAAAAATGCTACAATAGCAAGAAGAAGCGCTTTTTTCATACTTTATCCTTTTTTGCGAAATTATAACAAAAAGGAGCATTCATGAGCGGCTGGACCTGTTCGCATCAAATAGGCGAGTATTGTGATCTACTCAAAAAAACCTGTGATCCGGGAGATAAGGGGTGTGTGCTTTATGGCAAGGCTCTTTTTAGCAATCCAAACACTCCCTCCAACGAAGCGCTTAAACGCCGCGAAGAGATTGAGAAAAAGAGAAAAGCAAGAGGTTACTAGTCAACTACCTCCCCGTAAAGGGGGAGGCTTGGAGGTACGCTTTTGTTTGAATTTGTAATAAGGAATATTGACAAAGTTTTGATTGTTGGCTTTGCCAATAAGGCTCATCGCTTTGATAGCCTCCATTTTAGTCTGAAGCGGTTTCTTTGCGTGCGTCTTGCTTCCATAGATACATTATGCAAAAAAAGATAGGAGGAAAGTAGGCGTTCTCCTTTCTGCCATCCATAGCGGAGTCTGCGAACGCTGAAAAAACTGATGAAAAAATGGATACTTTTACTAAGTACTACCCTCGTTTTTGCCAAATTCGCTCCCAATAGCGATTGTAAAAGCTGTCATCCCAAAATCTTCAAAGAGTACCAAAGTAGTATGCACGCCAATGCTACGATCTTCAAAGATCCTATCCACAAGGCAGTCTGGCTCAAAAATCCTCTACATAAAAAAGGGGCCTACAGATGTGCTAGGTGCCATACTCCCGCAGCCAACAACATGAAAGAGCTCATAGCGCCCAATGGCATAGGCCCCGATCCCAAAAATCCCACCCAAAATGATGCCGTCGCCTGTGCTTATTGCCACCGCATCAAAAAAATCAAATCAGGCTTTATAACCAATAAGAATATCATCAGCCCAGAGCCCAAAAAATATTTTGGAGCTAGAAAGGATCACATCGCCTCCCCCTATCACCAGATCGATACCTCCAATCCAAATTTTTTACAAGGAAATGTCTGTATGGGATGCCACTCCCACAAACGAAACAAATTTGGCCTTAATGTGTGCTCCACAAATGAAAAAGGAGAGCTAGAAAATACCCGCTGTACGAGCTGCCATATGCCACAAGTACAAGGGAGTGTCTCGATTCTACGAAAAACTGCCACCCACGCTTTTCACGGATTTGCAGGGGCCCACGCCCACTCCAAAATGTTGGCCAAATATGTAGATATCGAATTTTTGCCACATCTCAAAGGCTTTGAAATCTCACTCAACTCCCACATTCCCCACGCTATGCTTTTGCATCCTGCCCGTGTAGCTTTTTTGAAAGTGATCGTCAAGCGAGGAGGTAAAAAGGTCTTTACAAAGGTAGAAAAACTGGTACGAATCCTTGGGGCCAATGGCAAACCGACCCCTCCTTGGCTCGCTCGTGCAGTGGTCAAAGATACGATGCTCAAAGCCAACGAAAAGAGAGATTTTTTCTACGATTTCAAACTTGAGTCTGGTGATAGAGTGATTGCTCTGCTTGGATATAGATTGGTCAAACCGCCTTTGGCCAAAAAGCTGAATATCAAAGATCCCCTCGCCACCAAGTCCTTTATTCTCAAAAAAGCGGTCTTTATTTATTGAAATTGATACTTCACCCTGTAAATGAGGTGGAGTATCAAGATTAATCTTGATAATTCCTGTTTGGTTACTAAATCTAATCTTGAGTCAATTGAAAAAAAAATTGTTATGTTTTACAAAGGATTTTTTTATGGAAATCGAAAAAAATTTGGAAGAGAGGGTAGGAAAGCTTGAAGAAAGGCTTGAGGAGATTGAAAAAATTTTAGGGTATTCAGTTAAGCAGTAGATAGGGGATTGTTCAAAACTCCGTGTCAAGTACCTATTAGTAGCACCTTTTTGGTTGTTACACCTCCAACTTAAACTTCCAAATATTTATCCAACCTCCTTTCCGATAATGGCAGCGAATTTAAAAAAGAGTTTGACGCACTCATTGAGCAAAAAGGCCTCACACACTACTGGACATATCCAAGAAGCCCTAAAATGAATGCCCACAATGAACGTTTTAATAGAACTATTCAAGAACAGTTTATCGATTACTATGAAGACCTCCTCTTTACTGATTTGGATGAGTTGAACAAGTATCTCGCCAAATGGCTTATCGATTACAACACAAAAATCCCTCACTCTTCCCTAAATTACAAATCTTCGGTACAATATCTCCTTGAAAATTACAAAGAGTGCCATATGTATTGGACTTATACACACTCTTGACAAATAAAATTTTTTTGCTTATAATTCTACTCACAAATCAAGGGCAACTCTCAAGATTCCGGATTAGCTCAGTGGTAGAGCAACCGGCTGTTAACCGGTTGGTCGCAGGTTCGAATCCTGCATCCGGAGCCACTTCTTTATCTATCTCCCAATTCTTCGATAAGAGTCAATCTTCTGATTCAAAAAATACCAAAAACTATGATACAAAACCAAAAAACTATGATACATCTTCCAAACAGTGGAAAAGGCTCTATAAAGTTGGTAAAATTTATTACTATAGGCGGCGAATAAAATATAAATTGTTTCGAATATCACTTCGTACAAAGAATTTTAAAGTCGCATTAGCAAGAAAAAAACTATTAGACCTTTTAAGCGAGGAAGAGATGTTTCAATTAGAATACGATGACCTGAAAATATACTTTGAATATGAAACAGAAGAAGAACTCAAAATAGCTTTAGAGAAAATCTATGAGCTTGAAAAATTTCGAAAACTTGAGCAATATAGAGAAGCTAAACGAAAAGTACAAGCTATTGAAAATATCCCTACATTGACTTTTCAAAATTTACAAGTTAAATTTATTGAATTTAAAAAATTAACAAAAAAAGTTGGGCAAGGAAGCATAAATGCTTATTTAACAACTTTTAAATATCTCATTAAGTTTTTTAATGACAAACCAATTGAGCAGTTAAAATTAGAAGATTACGAAAAATTCCAAAAATTCCTCACCGATAAGAAACTAAGTCCTCGGAGTGTAAATAAACATATTAGTTATTTAAAAAACTTTTTGGACTTTGCAGTCAAGCGAAAACTTGTTTCCGAAAACGAAGCTAAAAATATAGAAATGCTCGATGAGAAAAAACATAAAATGGCAAGGAGAAATATTATACAAAACTATAATAACGAAGAAATACAAACGCTTTTAACATTTGGGAACCGTTCAAAACTCCGTGTCAAGTACCTATTAGTAACACCTTTTTGGTTGTTACACCTCCAACTTAAACTTCCAAATATTTATCCAACCTCCTTTCAAAGAATATAGCCAATTGAGAGAGAGTAAGGCTCCAGTTTCGTATGGGCATAGTCCACTTTTTCTGGGCATTTTGTATGCCCAAATAGAGCAGTTT
>WGAT01000067.1 GCA_015494715.1 Campylobacterota bacterium | reverse complement strand
GCTATCAAGGAGCGCTATTTGCCAGATCTTGTCATTCGCCACGACTGGGTGGACTATACCTTTTCTTTTATGACCCTCGATCATGACGGCAAGATCAGAATGGATTGCTCTAGCCCCTATGCCATGGCTTCGCTCTTGCAGATCAAGGAAGATTTTGACCTTGCCTTTGCCAACGACACCGATGCGGACCGCCACGGCATCGTCACGCCCATTGGGGGTTTGATGAATCCAAATCATTTTTTAAGTGTAGCGATCTGGTATCTTTTTACCCATCGCTCTTGGCCCAAAGGGCTCAAGATCGGCAAAACCTTTGTCTCCAGCTCCATGATCGATAGAGTGGCCAAAGATTTGGGTGTGGAGCTCTATGAGACGCCGGTAGGCTTCAAGTGGTTCGCCGAGGGACTCTATGAGGGGTGGCTCGGATTTGCAGGCGAAGAGAGTGCAGGCGCTAGCTTTTTGCGAAAAGATGGCAGTGTCTGGACTACGGACAAGGATGGGATCATCATGGGACTCTTAGCCGCCGAGATCAAAGCCAAGCTCAAAGATCCAGCCCTACTCTATCAAGACCTCCAAGCCAAGTTTGGCCAAAGCTTTTACGAGCGTATCGACGTCCCCACGGATCCCAAGACCAAACAGCGTATTAAAGCGATCGATCCCAAGCGGCTCCATCTAGATACTCTCGCAGGCGAGCCGATCGAGACAATCTACACTTCCATCAACGGTATGCCAGTAGGCGGAGTCAAGATCGTCGCACCAAACGGCTGGATCGCCATACGCCCCTCGGGCACTGAAGATATCTACAAAATATATGCCGAGAGCTTTCTATCCAAAGAGCACCTACAACAGCTACAGCAAGAAGCGCAAGAAATCGTAAGGGAGATCATATGAACAGCTATGAACTGCACTATCCGCTGGTTATGGACGATAATACCAAAAATATGATGGCCAACGCCTATGGGGCACTGCTACAAGAGAAAGAGCGAGGGGTCACTGGTTACTACAACCTGCCCGAGGACTCTTTGCTGCTTGTAGAAGAGCTGCAAAAGGAGCATCCCTTTGATGATTTCGATCGTATCGCAGTGATCGGTATCGGCGGCTCCTCACTTGGCACCAAGGCGCTCCACTCCTTTTTGGGACCCAAAAAGAAGCACCTACCTATCTATTTTTTGGAAAATCCAGATCCCGTGGAACTTCGCCAAACTTTCGAGAAATTGGACAAAGAACGTACCCTCTTTCTCGTGATCTCAAAATCTGGCACCACTATCGAGACTATCTCCATCTTCAAAGCGGCGATCGAACATTTTAGTCTAGAAGTCGAAAGCAACAGGCATATCGCCGTCATCACAGACGTGGATTCACCTCTGCACAAATTCGCCGAGGAGTTTGGGCTCAAAAGCTTCGCCATCCCCAAAAACGTGGGGGGGCGCTTCTCGGTGCTGAGTGCCGTAGGGATCGTCCCTTTGACGCTGGCCGGCTTCGATACGCCAAAGCTTTTGCAAGGAGCCAAAGGGATGATAGAGGGCTTTTTTGCTTTAAAAGAGGAGCATATCTTGCAAAAAGCCGCTTTCATCGCCCAAAACTGGCCAACATACCGAATGAACGTGCTCTTTTCCTATGCCAATGAGCTTGAAGATTTTAATAAATGGTATGTACAGCTGTGGGGAGAGTCCCTGGGTAAAAAGGATAGATATGGTAAAAATGTGGGCCCCACACCCATTGGCCACATAGGTCCAGTGGATCAGCACTCCTTTTTGCAGCTCATCATGGAAGGGCCAAGGGATAAGACGGTAAGCTTTTTGTGTATCGAAGATTTTGAAGAAACCTTGGCCATTCCTAATCTCTCACTGCCTTATTTGGAAAAAACGGATTTTGTCAACGGAGCTACCTTTGGGCGGCTCGTGGACGAGGAGTGCAAGGCGACGATGAGCAGTGTGCGATCCCAAAAAATTCCGATAGATCACATCGTAGTACCCAAATTTTGCGAAGAGGGGATTGGAGAGCTGATCGCTTACTACGAGCTTCTTACCTCTGCCACGGGAGCGATGCTTGGCATTCATACTTACAATCAACCAGGCGTGGAGCTGGGTAAAAAAATCCTAAAAGAGAGGTTCACGAAATAATGGAGCTCTTTCACTATCCCATAGATCCAAAATATGACAAAAAAGTAGCCTACTTTTGTATGGAGTTCGCCATCGATCAAGCTCTCAAAAACTATTCTGGCGGGCTTGGCTTTTTGGC
>WGAT01000066.1 GCA_015494715.1 Campylobacterota bacterium | reverse complement strand
GTAACCCATCTTTTCCTGTCAGTTTTTTACCTTTTCTAAACTCTTTTACTATTTCTTCAAAATCAAAATCTACTCTTTCCATCGTTAATCCTTTCTTTATCTTAATTCTAGCGGATTGACACGGAATTTCTAACACTCCCTCGAATCCTGCATCCAGAGCCATTTCTTCAAAAACTCCCATTTTACGGGCATTTTAAGCTTAAACTTCACTAAGTGTCAGCTGAAAATTTGTGATATTAGCTTGCATTTCAGCTGACAGTGTCAGCTATATTTTACACAGCACAGCGTACGGTTGAGCCACCCATTATCAAAAAAGCGCCGTAAAGCCCCGAGCTTTAGCTCAGTGGATTAAGGCGATAAAAGAGTTGAGGGGAAGTTTATCTTCCTTAAAACTCTTTTGATATAATTTCTTAAGGTTGGGGTATCAACTTTTGGTATAGGGGAAGTAAGACCTATAATTACGGGTATCCCCGCTTAAAGCCAGAATCCCCCGCATTTATGCGTGGGGAGTATGTCAAAGGAGTTTAAGTTTTCACCAATGTATAAGTCTAATACATAGTCGACCCTGAAAAACTCATTCTAGAGCCGAAAGTCCCCATTGCGCATCCCCAACCTACCCTATCCGATAGATCGGGTGGAGAATCAGAGGATATCTCTCTTGCTCTTTGGCAACTTGACGCATCAAATAAAAAAGCGCCATCCCTAATTTCCAGAAAAAAATCCACTAAAGGAAGTGGTTTATCCACTTCTTGAGATTAAACGCAGCCGCCGCCAACAGAAGATTTATCTCGTCACCTATGAATCTTTTGAGATAGTTTCTAGCCAACCTGTGATCGCTTGTGAGATGGCCGATAATCGACTCAATGGCCGCTCTGCGCCTGAACTTTTTGCGCTTTTATTCTTTTTGGTGTTTGGCGTCCCGTTTTAGCGGTTTGCCGGGAATAGAGATGATCGTTCCGTCTACCTCCTTTTTTCCTTTGTAGCCTCTATCGCGGATTGCTTCCTTTATCGGTTTGTTTCGGTATTGCTTTGCGTGCTCAAGCGCCGCTTTCAAGGTTTTGGAGTCATGCTCGTTTTTTTCGTGGGCGGTAGGTAACCCCGACGATGATCCCGCTCTTTTTCGTCATGACGACGGAAGCCTTGGTTCCATACTCATATTTCTTATGGTCTTTACCCTTGGCGACGGTGTAGATATGGGGTTCATGAAAGGAGGAGGTCTTGTTTTTGTCGTTTCGTTGCTGGTTGAGTACTTGTTCAAACAGTTCAAACATCTCTTTGTAATTTTGTAAATGATCTTGAGGTAATTTTCTTAAAAGTTCGCGCATGAGGATGCCGACAATGGTTTGAAGGCGTCTCATGGACGCTTTTGCCTTTTAGGCTTTTTTAGGATGGCGAAAAAATCGCAGTTTGATACGATGCTCTTTGATCTCTTTGACGTAGGTGCGTCTTAGTTGCACTTTCTCTTCTTTGGCGATTTTATGCAATTTATAAATCATCTTGATCGCCAGTTTACCCTCAGTGGGATAGGTAACGTTTTTTTTCTTGCACGGTCGTATCAACGATGACACTTTTTTCTTCGGCGGCTTTACCGTGCAGCTCTACGCTCATGGCGAAAATCGCTTCTATCCCCTCTTTGCCGATACGTTGGCGAAACTTGACCAGTTCGGTCGGGTGGCAGGGCAGTACGGGTTGATACTCCCCCATTCCGCAGAAGTATTGGTAGTAGGGATTACGTTTCCACTGCAAGACCACGTTCTCCTCACTGAGGTTCTTCAACTGTTTGAGCAGCACCAATCCAACCATCAGGCAATAGGTTTCGCAGGCCGTCCCTTATCGCTATAAAAAGAAATAATTTGCTCTTCGATCTTTTGCCAATCGATGCTGTCGGCCAGGATGATGAGTGGATCTTGGATATCGAGCATATCTGGCAAAGAAGACTGAAATAAATTGCCTTGGGTATGGGTAGGAGTTTTAGGAAGCATTTTTACACCTATTTCGACCAAAAATCGGTCCAAATTAATCGTTTTTTGGTCGAAATTCCATCAAATTTTCGCTTTGTAAAGCCCATTTGATGGTGGTTTGGTTGCTTTTTCTGGGTCGACTACATATTAACAAAGAGCAGCACAAAAAAAGAGTAACTGGCAAAAATTTTGTGCTGCTCTCTATCCCCCGAAGGGGAGAGGATTACATCTCGGCGTTGAATTTGTAGTCGAGCTGTACCCAATATTTTGTTGTGTCATGTTTGTTGAAGACCGCATCTCCTGCATCGTAGTTGGCAAATTTGAGCAGTAGTCCTAGACCTTTTGCAATTTTATATTTGTAAGCTATGTCGATTTCGTCTCCAAGGTCATCTTGACCATTGAGCTCTTTATCTGCAGTAAAGTTGTGATAGATACCTATCAGTTTGCCATATTCGCCAAAGTTGTAGCCAAGTTTGACGGTAAAATCTTCAAGACCTTGATCGGGCGTTTTCAAGAAGACATCCGCCCATCCGTTCATAGCGTGGAGTGTAGCCAAAGGTGTCCAAAACGGCATATCACCATCACCCTTGTCGCTGAGCACTTCATAGCCAAGACCGGCGATAAATCCAGCATAGTTGAGGCCTACATTGAGATTATAGTAGTCAGCATCTTGATTGATTTTGTCCGCATCCGTTACACCTGGCACCAAAATCGGATCGTCGTTATCAGTCAAAGATGGATCGTTTTGTACCGCATACTCAGCGGCATAGTGTAGTTTCACATCATTAAAAGCTGTCTTTCCAGTCAATCGGATACCAATATGATCCGCAAAGTTTTCTACCATATAATCATATGCTGTGATAGTGAGTTCTGGCATAACTTTGTATGAAGCATGGAGCAGCACACTACCCGTATCTAGCACGCCATCCTTTGTAATTCTATGGACTCTATTGACATAGGCGCCAAGGAGGCTTAGATTTTCAATGCCATTGTAGACCAATGCCGCTAGATCATAGGTTTGTGGCATTTGTCTCCAACCAACATTACCAATAAACCTAGCATTATCAAGCACTACCATCTTTCGACCAACAATTCCGGTAAATCCATCGGCGGAGTAGCTCACATTGGCTTGTGTCACGCGTGTTTGGGATGGATCCATGATAGTATCATAACCCGGTTGAGCTGGATAGTACTCATCCACCCATCCAAAATTGGCCACATTCATCATTTGTATTTGAGCCCCTAATCCTTCTACTCCAAAAAGCTGAGCGTTTAGTCCAAGAGCTGTACGTACCGTAAAAGCTTTTGCGCTATCTTTTCCATTATCTTTTACATCAGCATATTCATATCGTGGTCTAATTTCTAAACTTACTTTTGGATTGGTGATAATATTTTCCAATGTATCTGCGTTGGCGATGCTGCTTATTCCTGCAGCCAAAACCATAGCCGCTGTTAAACTTAAACTCACCTTTCTCATCTATTCTCCTTTTAATAATTTAAGGTTATTACTATTATAGTGTAAGAAAATCTTGCAAATCCTTGATTTAAGTCAAGAAATTTTATTTTTCAAGTAAACTTTTTAAAAGTTTTTCCGGCGTTTTCCCTTGCTCTTGACTCTTTTGTATCAATTTCTCGTAAGTATCTACGTCCAAATAGCATACTGCGCGTACATTTTCTTTATCCTCAAGACGAATCTTATCATAAAAATTTTGCATCTGGATCCTTTTTTCTTTAGGTACCCAACTGCGCATCGATTTATACTCTACGAGCTTCCCATCTTTATACACACCGCTCACCTCCGCATAAACCCAGTAATATCCTCTATCTTTGCGCATATTTTTGACATAGCCACTCCAAATATCACCGGCTTTTATCGTATCCCACAACTCTTTGAAAATACGCTTTGGCATATCTGGATGGCGTAGAATATTATGGGGTTTGCCAATAAGCTCTTCGGGCTCGTAACCGCTAATATGGGCAAAAGTTTCGTTGGCGTAGGTAATGATGCCTTTGAGATCTGTACGGGAGATAATAAGTTCATCCTTTGGTACTTCTGTCTCGACAAACATATCCCATGTGATATCCATCTCCCGTCCTTAAATATATTTTTTCTTCAGATCCCCGTGATAGACGATATCTTCGGCTCGCACATCTTCACGCTCTAAAATTTCTGGTACCGGCTCTTGGATCTCCAGATCATCTCTCAAAGCATCAAGCTCATCCTCGCTGTAAGAATATACCATCTCGGCGCTGAGCACACCCTCTAAAAATTGAAGCGTTTTTAGCTTTTTTATCTCCTCTTCGATCCCCTCACCCTCGATTGTTACGATGATATAACCCTTTTCATCGACTATATGGATATCGCACACCCCCGACTTTTCTACTCGCTTCTTCACAGCTTCTAAATCTTGTGGATTACATCGCACCACACAGCTACTAATATTCATTTGAGCCTCCATTTAAAAATTTCTCCGGTCTCACTTCCAGTAATTATCGTATCTTGATCTACAAAACGCACCACATTAACGATATTTTTGTGGCCAGCCAGTTCATATTTTTGCTCCATGCTCCCAATGTCTAAAATTTTTAAGATATATTTGTCATTATCTCCATACACTACATAGCGATTATTAGGAGAAAGACCTACCACATAGATGAAAAAGTCAGGATTTTTTACCACTTTATGGGAGTTTTCCTGCCAATCGTATATGGCCAATGTCTTGTCGGCTCTACTGCCAGCCGCAATCATATTTTTATTGATATCTATAGAGAGAATTTTATCTTTGTTGATGTTTTTAAAAAGCTTGATCCTTTTAAGCGTAGGAGCCTCGCCCACTATCACCTCGCCTCCTTCATCTCCGATGACAAAATGGCGGCGATCTTTATCCATAGCTATAACCGAGTAGAAATACTCTCCAAATTTTGCCCGCTTTATAACCTTTTGATGAACAATATCGTACAAAATCACCTCATCGCTCATCAAAGCCAAAAGAGCGTGTTCGCTATCTACATATTTTGCCGCTTTAGCGTATAACATCTTTGATTTATCCAATACTTTGGTAGTCGTATTACCCTCATGCACAAAAAGCTCGCTATACCCCTCCTCAGCCTGAGCCAAAAATAAGATCTTGCCATCTATTACATCCACACTATAGATATCCGCATCGTTTAGCGTGCCCATAAAATCCTTGATCTTTCGTACCTTTATTTCGCTTACAGGATGCAACTCTTTATCCAGTACGACTACTTTACTCGCATCGGTAGCTACATAAATGTACTTATCATCCATGACCATATCGAGCACGCCGGCTTTAATCATCGCCTTTTGTACTGGATGCAGTTGTGCCCCAAAGAGCACCAAAGCGGTTATAACTGTAACAAAAATCTTCCTCATCACCCCTCCCATCCTATCGCTTGCGTAGGACACACGCCCACACAAAAACCGCATCCGTTGCATTTTTGATTAATCTGGGGATTAAAAAGTCCCGTAAATTCAATTGCCCTAACTTCGCAAATATCTTTACACATACTGCATATGGTCTTGTGCCAAGCCAAACATCCTATCATATCGATTTTGGGCGCTGGGATATCTTTTTTATATTCTACCTTGAGCACTCCAACTTCACAAACCTTGGCACACTCGTCACAAAAGGTACAACCAGACTTTGAAAAATCTAAAGAGGGCTTATCGTCCACTATGACTATGATATGCTCTTCGCATGCTCCTTGGCACGCTTTACTTGCACACTCTACACATTTTTCAAAATCGTGTGGATCATCAAAATAGGGAGGGAAGAGAGCAGGACTCTCTTTTGGTTTGGTCGATCGAAAAAGAGCACCAAAGACCTCCCTTCGTTGCACTATTTTACCCCTTCCATCAACTGTTTGTTGAGGGTAGAGCGGTGTTTGTTTTC
>WGAT01000065.1 GCA_015494715.1 Campylobacterota bacterium | reverse complement strand
GCCTCGCAAGGCACTTTATAGCTATACTCTATCTCTTTTTGGGCGCCAAAGAGAGCGTCTTTAAAGCTAATGGTCAATTCCAAACCCAAATCAAGCGGATACTTCTCCTCTTGACGGCGTCTGCCAAAGCTTTGTCCAAAAGCCTCGCCAAAGATGGATTCAAAAAAGTCCATAATGTCTTCATAACTGCTGTTTTCAAATCCTCCAAAACCATGGCTTTGCAAGCCGGCTTTTCCGTATCTGTCATACAAAGCTCGCTTCTCTTCGTCGCTTAGGACTTGATACGCCTCGTTGATAAGTTTGAATTTCTCTTCGGCTTCTTTGTCGCCCGGATTTCTATCTGGATGGTATTTTAGGGCCAATCTTCTGTACGCTTTTTTGATCTCTTCTAAAGAAGCCGATCGGTCGACCTCTAAAATTTCGTAATAATCGATATCCACCAACTCTTATCCTTTTAAGGTAGTTTTAAGCTGCCTAAGTTTATCAAAAGAAACGTAATAAAAAATTAAATTTTTGATATAATCGACGAAAAAAACGAGGATATGTGTGGAAAGGAGTCTTACAAAGTTTTATAACCTTGTAGAGGCTTTGCAAAGTCTGCCAAGCATTGGGAAAAAAAGTGCGATGCGATTGGCGTTTTATATGGTGCGTGACTCTCCAATGGATGCGCTTAGAATCGCCCAAGCCATTGAAGACGCCGTAAGCTCTACTCAAATTTGTCAAAAATGTTTGGGTCTGAGCGAAGATGAGTTGTGCCATATTTGTAGCGATGATTTGAGAGACAAAAGAGTTCTTTGTTTGGTGCAAGGAGCTAGGGATATCTCTTTGATAGAAGAAAGCGGCGAGTATGATGGGATGTATATGGTGTTTGAGCAATTAACTCAGAGCAATATTGCCCATCTCAAAGAGCTGATCGAAGAGTATGGTACAAAAGAGCTGCTTTTTGCCTTTACTCCATCGTTGCCAAACGAAGCGATGATACTTTATATAGAGGATCGTTTGCAAGAATACGCTCTTAAATTTACCAAAATCGCTCAAGGAGTACCTACGGGGGTGCGTTTGGAAAATGTGGATAGCCTCTCACTAGCCAAAGCGATAGCCGATAGGGTGGAAGTGTAGACATACTTTCTATGCTATTTTTGGTATAATAGCGCAATTTTTCAAAAAGAGGATAGAGTATGGAGTGGAGTCCAAGTAGCTGGAGAGAATTTCCTATCAAACAACAACCTACATATAAAGATCAAAATGAACTCAAAAAGGTGGTGGAGGAGCTTCGCACTTTTCCGCCTCTTATTTTTGCCGGGGAGGCTAAAGAGCTCAAAGAAAAACTGGCCAAAGTAGCCAAAGGCGAGGCGATTTTACTCCAAGGTGGCGATTGTGCCGAGAGTTTTGCCAATTTCAACGCCGCTAATATACGAAATCTTTTTAAAGTGCTTTTACAGATGAATATGGTGCTAATGTACGCTACGGGCAAACCGGTGGTCAAGATTGGGCGAATTGCCGGCCAGTACGCCAAACCAAGAAGTAGCGACTACGAGGAGATAAACGGTCAAAAGCTGCCAAGCTACCGGGGCGATATCGTCAATGACATCGCCTTTACGCCAGAAGCGAGAGAGGCAAAGCCCGAAAAGATGCTCGAAGCCTACTACAAATCGGCGGCTACTCTTAATTTGATTAGAGCCTATGCCAGAGGCGGTTTTGCGGATCTTCGGGCTATTCACAAGTGGAATCTAGAATTTTTGCAAGGTAACGAGCTAGAGAACAGATTTGAAGAGCTTGCCGACAAGATCACCCAGGCCCTGCGCTTTATGGAGGCGTGCGGCGTCAATCCGGATAACACTCCGCAGCTCAAACAGACTACTCTGTATACTTCCCATGAAGCTTTACTGCTTGAATATGAGGAGGCACTGACCAGAAAAGATACCTTCACTGGCGATTGGTACGACTGCAGCGCTCACTTTTTGTGGATAGGGGATCGTACGAGAGATTTGGACGGGGCTCATTTGGAGTTTTTTCGAGGGATCAAAAATCCGATCGGCTGTAAAGTGGGACCATCGATGCAGCCAGACGAGCTGCTCCATCTCATCGATAAACTCAATCCCGAGAACGAGCCGGGACGCCTCACGCTGATCGTGCGAATGGGTGCTAGTAAGATCGGCGAGCTCTTCCCACCGCTGCTTCGAGCCGTCAAGGAGGCTGGCAAGGAAGTGGTCTGGAGTATCGATCCGATGCACGGCAATACCTACAAGACCGATGGAGGACTCAAGACCAGAGATTTTGAAAATATCCTCAGTGAAGTCAAGCAGTTTATCCAGATCCACAAAGCCGAGGGGACGATCCCGGGCGGCATGCACTTGGAGATGACGGGAAGCGATGTGACGGAGTGCACGGGAAGTATCAGCGCTTCCATTACCGAAGAGGGACTCAAAAGCCGCTACCATACCCAGTGCGACCCTAGGCTCAACGCCAATCAGGCACTGGAGCTAGCCTTCATGGTGGCTGAGACATTCAAAGATTTGCAAAAATGAAAAAGCTGCTTTTCCTGGCGGCTCTTGCCGCTAGCCTTTTCGCCTATGAAAACGTAGATGCCAAGACTTTCGCCGCTTT
>WGAT01000064.1 GCA_015494715.1 Campylobacterota bacterium | reverse complement strand
TGGCCACCAGCGTGTCGATATCGGAGCGAAAGAGCTCCAAGATATCCGAAGCCAGCGCCATATGGGAGCGAAAAGGGGTGTGCAAATAGCCGATCATCGGCTCAAAGCCGTAGTAGCCAAGCCAAGTGGCGATCTCGTAGTAGTAGATGGTATAGCAATAAGAGAGCAAAGCGTTGATAGGGTCTTTGGGCGGGTTTTTGCTGCGCACGCCTTTGGCCCAGACCTTTGGAAAGAGGGAGAAATAGAGCGCAAAGTATCTTTTGGCCACATTGCCTTCGATACCCAGCAAAGTCTCCATATCTCTTACATCATCCAGCTCCTTTTGAAATATCCCCATCTCGAAGTCCAAGCCCAAACGGCGAAGAGCCAGATAGGAGCGCTCGATCTTCTTGGCCAAAATCTCTTTGGCTATCTCCACTCTTCTATCCAAGGCGTAGTATTGACCGGCTTTGAGGTCGCCCCCTTTTTGGTATCTTTTTTGCAAGAGCAAAAACTCTTTTGGCTTGGATGTGACGAGAAGCACGGCCACATCTTTTTTGGCTATCTTGGCCAAATCTTTGAGCGAGATATCGGCATAGGAGCTTAGGATCAGTAGATCCACGGCTTGCAGGGGGATCTTGATCCCGTCGGCTAGGATCACACCGCCTTTGAGCTCGATATGGGACTCCTTGTCTATGATGACTCTATTCATAGCACAATCACCCCCTTGTCAAATGAAAGCCGCTTGGCCCGTCCCAAAAGTATCGCCCTTTTATGGACCGGCACGATATTGATCTTGTCGTATTCGAGCCTAATGACCCCAAATAAGCGGCGCTCCAGCCCTACGACTCCCGCCTCGTCCAAATAGCTCTCCACGACACTCTTTTGCCCACCAAAAGCAAAAGAGTAGGCGATCTTTCGCACTTGGGCCAATCTCTTGACGCAAACGATATCATAAGCCACTATGTAGAGTCGCATCGCTTGATTTTGCCTTTTGGGTCTTAGGGTGCAAAAAGGTGCAGTTTCTAGCGACTGCCGCCCTCTCTAACGCTTCGTACTCCCCTTTGAGATGACTGAGCTCTTGCGCTTTATCGCTGCCGGCCAACAAAAAAAGAGCCGGCAAAAGACCAAAAGCCCAACGGTGGTGGCTACCACATCCTTTTTGTGCTCTTTATCTTGAATTTGGGCTATTTCTCTCACTTTCGCACTCACCCGCTCCATCTCCATTTGGAGCTGATCGCAACTAAAACTTCGGTACTGCAGAGGCGAAACATATGCGGCTTGTATCTCATCCGATTTTTTTGCGCATCCTCCCAATACCAAAAGGCCAACCGCTCCAGATAAAAGCGCTCTTCTCATACTCTCTCCTTGTTTTTGAGAAAGTATAGAAAAGCAAAGGGTCAAAAAGCGTCGTTTATGAAACTTTTGGCTATCTTGAGAAGTTCTTCTTGCAAATGTTGGGGCGTGAGGATACGCATATGGGGCATCCAGCGCTTGGCCAAAAGGAGAATTTCGTTTTCGTTGTTGATGGTGTAGGAGAGGATCAAGTCGCCATTATCTTGCAAAATATTTTGAGAGGGCAAAAATTTTTTGGCGCGAAAGTGTCTGGCCACCTTTTTATCGACTCGCACCCTCACCTCAAAAGAGGGCTCCAAATAGGCGCTAAAGAGGCTTTGAAACTCCTCGATAAAGCGCTCGGCTTCCAAAACTTTTTGAAAGGTTTGGGAACGCACGGCGATATCTTTGATAAAGTTGATACGCAAAAATTTAAAGCCGTTGTTGATAGGGTCATCGGTCAAAGCGGCCAGATACCAGTTGCCCTCGGCAAAAAGAATACGCAAAGGCTTGACCCTAGTGTAGCGGTACTCCTGATCACTTTGATACGAAATATCGATATAGTAGCGGTATTTGATCGCTCTTTTGAGGGACTTGAGCAGTTCAAACCTTTTTAGCTCCTCAAAAACCGGCGTTTTGAGCTTATAAATTTTCGCCTCGTCATTGAGCAGCTTTTTGACTAAAGCGTCGTCGATGCCTAAAAATCGCACATACGAAGTATCCGCCATCGCCAAAAGATCAAACACCCGCTCAAAATCTTCAATATCTTTTGGCTCTATCAATATCGTACGCAAAGGAGCGGTATCGGGCA
>WGAT01000063.1 GCA_015494715.1 Campylobacterota bacterium | reverse complement strand
ATCGTATTGCTCAGCCTCAAAGAGTATCAGTGGCTCATTTACGGCCTCTTTCTCTCCTCTATCGCCATCGCTTGGTGGTACGCCAAAAAAGAGAAGCAAAAGTATGAGAAAAACGCCAAATATTTCTATGAAATCTATGAGGAGACCATACAGATTTTAGATAAGCTGGAAAAGAGCGGCTGTATCGACAAAGAGAGCCTCTATATCCAAAAGAGTGATGAGCATGTGTGAGGAAATTAAGGAATTAAAGAATAAAATATCTAGAAAGGATATTAATGCTCCATATTACCGCTTGTGTACCTACGGCAAATCTGCTCATCCAAAAAAGTATGGCAAAGCTATTTCAATCATTCCTTTATACTCATCTGCCTAATAAAGAGCATGCGGGCTATGCGAGTGGCTCAGGCAAAATTTTTAAGGCGATGAACTTTCGCATACACTATACCACGGAGCGGTTTGAGATCGATTTCGTAGCTCTTAATAAGACCTATGAGCAAAAAATAGCTCTGGATATTCTTAAAAACGGACTAAAACTTGGAGATATCCATTTTGTATCGGTCGTGGTGGCGATGTTGAACCGAAAGGTGCCTTCAAATACCCAAGAAATAAAGGTGCGAGGATTTGTCTGCGCCGCTCTTAAAAATCGCCTTACTAAGCGTAAAATTTTCCTTGAGCCCGGGGACGAGCGCCATACGCAAATTATCACAAACAACGCACTACAAAAGTATGAAGCGCTTTTGGGTAAACCATATGAGGGCGATTTGCAAATTATGCCACTTTGGCAAAATCCCAAACCAAAAACTTTTTGGTATGAGAATACTCCTTATACAGCGTGGTTGGCCGAGTACAAAATAAAGGCCAATCCATCAATGTCGCAGTTGCTGTTAGATACGGGGTTAGGGAGCGATACGATGAAAAATTTGGGATTTTTGGAGCTTATAGATGGCTGATTTGGTCAAGATCTTTTACGATGTGGGCAAAGCTTATGCCGATGAAGTGTTGCGAAATTACAACCAAACCGATTCTAAAAAGATCGATAAAATCGTCACAATAGATCTGGCAGATTATAGCGTACGTGTTTATGACCGCGATGCCATCGTGGATCGCTTCTTTTTGCGCGTTACTTCACCCAATGGCGGTAATCTCTATCCTTTTCTTTATATAAGTCCAAAAATTCTTGATGGGATTAAAAAGGCTTTTAAAAATATGAAGCGCTATCTCGATAGCGAAGAGGATAAAAAAAAGTTAGAAACGATAGAAGAGCAGATCGATTTGGCAAAAATCCAAGAACTTTTGGTTCCATATACAGGGGAGAAAAACTGCTATGTAGGATTAATGTATGAGGGGAAGACTTTTAACGAGCTATTCCCACAGGTTGCAACCAATTATATCCACAATGTTTGCAAAACGGATATCGAAGTAGAGGGGGAGTGCTATATCGTAGGGGATGCGCACATAGGGTATGATGCCGGGCTGAATTTTTGCAGTGTCAACGAACTTCCCAAAAAACTACAGGAAGCCACCAAGTTTCGCCTTTTGCCTCTCAGTCAAGAGGCGGCTTGCCTTGTGAAGCAGGGGTTTGAAAAGATTTTTGAAGAGAATATCTTTCGCTTTTCACTCTTTGGGCTTAGTTACTATCTGCTTCCCACACTTTTTATGGAAAACAAACGAGTTTTTTTCGATAAACTGGAAGAGATTGCTAAAGAAGATGATGCCACTATTCAAGAAAAATATAATCTTGAAAAAAAACTAAACCGCCTTGTAAAAAAGCTCGAAGAGAGCAATCTGTCGCAAAAAGTGCTTTTGAGCTTTTTGTTCGCCAAAAAATCCAACAACGCTATCGATCTGTATCAAATGATAGAAGATGTGGCGCCATCGAGAGTAAGTGCGGCCTATTGGTTAATGGGTAAGTTTGATATAGAGCAACATGCGAGTAGATTCGTTAAAAAAAGCGAATATGATAAAAAAAAGCTCTATATTCGTGATTACATAGATAATGGACTTTTTTTGGCCAAACTCATTTTTGGCAAAGAAAAGATTGCACATCCCGAAGTGATAGAAGAGATCATCGCTAAAAAAATACTTTTTGGCTCTGTCGCCAACCAGGAAAAACGTGATTTTTCCTTGGTGGTATCTGGATATTATGCCGATGATGTGGATTTTTCCAAACATCAAAGATTCATAGACTTTTTAAATGCATTAGGTGCATTGGGATTTAAGGGGAATAACTATATTTATGTGGAGGAAGATGCGATGGAGAGTTTTTCAGAACTTGCAAAAAAGAAGTTTGAAGAGGTAGAGCTGCTACGAAAACCACGTGCCAGGGAGCTCTATGCACTGGGGGCTTTGGCGCAGTTGGTGATGAAGTGGCAGTATGCCAACGGCAGCGAATCGCTAGCGAAATATCTCGATAGCATCGGTGCAGTTACACCCCAAAATGCCGATAGAGTCTTTCGTAAGGTCTATGAGGCAGGACGTAAGTATAGCGTGGGCGGTAAAGAGTATGATGATCTGCTGCAGCTTTATGTAGATACCAAAGAGGCTATAAAAAGCGAGGATACCATCTCGATAGATCAAGCCAATATTGCCTTTGTAATGGGCAGTGTCGATTATAAAAAATATAAAGAGCAAAAAGGAGAAGAGTGATGGAGTATGCGAAGCAGTCTGAGATTTTGTTTTTATGGGATGGGGAGAACTGGAATCCAAACGGCGATATGCTCAACTCCAACGCCCCGCGCTATGATGAGATAAGCCGCAAGGCACTTGTGAGCGATGTGCGCATCAAGCGTACGATCCGAGACTTTTTAGAGAGCCAAGGCGAGGAGATCTTTGTCAAAGAGACATATACCGACAAAGGTTTGGCCGATGGCAAGGCGCGTGTCAAAAGCATAGCGGGTAATACGAGTGACGTAGAAGAAGCGATCTTGCAAAAGTGTATTGATGTGCGCGCTTTTGGGGGAGTTTTCCCCGTAACCGGTAAGATGTATAACCTAACGGGCCCTATGCAGTTTAAGATGAGCAAATCTTTAAATGAGACGGAGATCGTTTTTATCAAAGGTACGGGAGCCTTTGCGAAAAAAGAGGGGCAGCAAAACAAAACCTTTCGCGAAGAGTATATTTTGCCCTACGCTATCTTTGCCACCTACGGTGTGATCAATGCGCTTAATAGCCAAAAGACGAAATTCACACAAGAGGATGTGCAAAAGATCTTACATGCTGTATGGAGTGGCACCAAAAACCTCATCTCCCGTAGCAAATTTGGCCAGCTGCCGCGCTTTTTACTGCGCATCATCTATAAAGAGCCCGGTATCTACATCGGAGGGCTCGATAATCTCGTACGACTGAGCACCCCCAAGGCTTCGGAGCTGGAGATCCGATCGACGGCAGATTACACACTCGATATCGAACCGATCCTTCAAGAGATTAAAAAGTATAGCGACAAAATAGAAAAGATAGAGTATCAGTGCGACGATAGCCTCAATATCGCTCCTATTCCAGATGATTGGGAGCGTGCGGAGTTTGGTGTATAGCGATGGTGGTAGGATTTGAGGTCTGGGCCGATTTTGGACATTTTAGCCATCCGGCGACCGTCTACAGCTCTTTAACATACCCCGTACCGCCTAAAACTACGGTGATGGGAATGCTGGGGGCCATAGCCGGACTGGATGAGTATTTGGGGCTCAATGCGATGCGATATGGCGTTGTGGTGCGGCGTTTGGAGGGTAAGCGCCGATTTTGTTTTAACGGCATCAAAGAGGCACTCAAAGAACTCGATCCCAAAAAGGGTGGCGGCTTTCGCAAGGGGCGCAAGCAGTTTTATCGCGAGCTTTTATTGCGGCCGCACTATAGTATTTACTGCGATTTGCGTGCGGTAGAGGAGGATTTGCGTCAAAAGGTGGTGGGCTCGCTCCAAACGCAGAGGGCCTACTATCCACTTTATATGGGGATTAATTTTTGTTTGGCCCAATATCGCTACCTCGGAGAGTTCGAGCCAAAAACAGAGCGACAAGATGAAATGTGGATCGATTCGATCGTTCCATTGGGATATGATTTTGCGATAGAGCCAAACAAGCAGTATACCGATGTACGGATGGCAAGAAGCATACAAAAAGGGCGGCTCTTTGGAGATTTTGCCGATTATTTGGTAGAGACGACGGGACAGCCGATTTTGTGCAAAAATGTAGAGTTTGATGTGGTGGGCGAGAAAAAAATCGTATGGAGCTAAGCTACTATTCGCATCCCGGCAAACTTCTCAGTGATCATATCGCGCATATCGAAGCTTTTTGTGAAGATCCTCTTTTTCGTCTAGCTGCCAGATTTCACGATTTTGGGAAAGTAAGCGACTCCTTTCAACGCTACATCAAAAAAGAGTCCTCTCATGCCGAGCCCCACGCACTGCCTTCAGCTCTTGCCTTTGTGATGGAGCATTATGATAGGCTTGATGCCAAAGAGCTTTTTTTTGTTTTCAATGCTATCCGATCCCACCACACCGGCCTTGCTTCCAAAAAGTACCTATCTAATCTCTTAATCGATGATACGTCCCAAGGAGTGCGCAAAACACTCCAACAAGTACGCCAGATATATGCTAAAGAGGATGTACGTTCCTATTTTGGCCTAAAAAAAGTGGATGAAGAAGTAGTGGAAGAGTTTGGATTTGCTGTCGATGAGCTAAGCTTTACACTCGAAGATTATATAGACCAAAAGCTCCTCTTTTCGAGGCTTATCTTTGCCGATAAATTTGAGGCGATTACATCAAAATCTTTTAGGCCAAAGTCTTTTACCTATCCACTGCAAAATCTGTACGCATTTAAAAGCCGTCTACCCAAAAATGAGGAGCGCAGCCAAGCGGCTAGAGATATTTTGCAAAACTATGAAGCCAATCTAGATACGAATATCTACACCATTACCGCTCCTACGGGCATCGGTAAGACCCTTATATCTTTGGAGTTGGCACTGCGCATCGCCAAAGACAGAGGGATAAACCGAGTTATTTATACGATCCCCTTTACCAGTATCATAGACCAGACGGCTGCGATTTTTGAGCGCATTTTCCCCGATCAAATTACCAAACACCATCATAAAGTAGAATTTGCTACGGACGAAGAGCGTTTAAACGATTATGATCGCATCAAATATCTTGTAGAGAGCTGGGCGGAGCCCTTTATCCTTAGTACCTTTTATCAGCTCTTTTTTGCCCTTTTGAGTGAGGCCAATAGCGACAATATCAAGTTCCAAAGCTTGCATAACGCCGTTGTCATCCTCGATGAGGTGCAGGCTATTCCTTTTGAACTATGGAAAATTTTACAGCTTCTTTTGCCTCTCTTGGCAAAAAGGCTTGATAGCGTCTTTGTGCTTATGAGCGCTACGATGCCTATCCTTACCAAAGAGGCTGTGGAGTTGGCTCCCAAAAAAGAGCTCTATGCCCAGAAAAACCGCTATAAACTCAGCTGGCTCGATGTACCAAAAGAGGAGACAAAGACAAAAATCGCAGTGCTTGCCAAGCATATCATCAATTTGGCTAAGGAGGGCAAGTCGGTCGTATGCATCCTCAATACCATCAAAAACTCTAAGCTTCTTTATCAGAACCTATCGGGTCTTGTGGAGACGGACAAACTCTTTTTGCTCAACTCCTATATGCTGCCGCGCGACAGGGAAGCTGTCATAAAAGCACTATGTGAGCCAAACTCCAATCAAGTCAAAGGCAAAATCCTTATCTGCACGCAAGTGATCGAGGCGGGCGTGGATCTCGATTTTGACGTAGGTTTGCGAGAACTCGCACCGCTTAGCTCCATTATCCAAACGGCCGGCAGGGTCAATAGAGAAGGTAAAAAAGACCAAGCTACGCTTTTTATTTTTGATACTTTGGATTATGAGATATATGACAGGGTTCTTATGGATGCCACAAGGCGCTATTTGCTCAAGAGGCTCCAAAACGGCGAAACGATCCAAGAGCAAGATATTTTAGAGGGTATAGAGGATTTTTTCGCCTCTCTTGATGTGCAGTTAAGCGATAGACATCGTATTGCAGAGCACATTAAAAAGTTTGATTTTGCTCAGATTGGCAAGGTGGTGCGGGAGCTTTTTAGGGAGGAGGCGAGCTTTACCCATTCGGTGATACTGGGGATAGATCTCAAAGAGGAAGAGGAGCGCTATTTTGAGCAGGCGCAGCTACTGGACAAATGGGAGCTCAAAAGCTACAAGGAGCGGCGGCTCAAGGCTTTGGCGCCGTACATTCTCAATATTAAAGAAAAGGATCTGCAAAGCCTTGGTATCAACATCCCCAAAAGCGAAATATTTGGACTCTACTACATCAAAAATATCGATAGCGTTTACGATCCCAAACGGGGCTTTTTGATCCCGGAAGAGCGCGAGCTTTTGGATGCTTTTGAGTAGGAGTGGCGATGGAGCTTGATCTTGATCTCATCACCGGCACGACGGTACACTACTATGTCACCTGCAAGCGTGAGGCTTGGCTCTATGCCCACAAGATAGCAGCCGACCAGGAGGATGAGAATATCTTGATGGGCAAGGCGCTAGCGCAGATCAAAGAGGATAACTTGCTGGATTTTTTTGGATGTCTCAAAATAGACAAAGTGACGAAGCACAAGGGGCACTATCTCATCATCGAATATAAAAAGAGCCTCAAAAATCCTAAAGGCGCAAAGATGCAGCTACTTTTTTATATCTATCTGCTTAAAAAGGGTTTGAAGCTGCGCTCTATCAACGGCAAAGTCGTCAGCGGCAAAAAGGTGCTCTATGTGGAAGGAAGCGAAGAGAATATGCAAAAGATGGAAAAGCTACTAAAACAGATGCAGCACTTCCTCGCCGCGCCCAAGCCGCCAAAGCCAAAAAAGATACCCTTTTGCAAGAAGTGCGGCTATCGCAACTACTGCTATTGAGCTGCTTGATGTATGTGATACTCGTTTATGACATTGCGGATAAAGAAAAAGACAACTCCCGCCGCATTAGAAAAGCGGTGGAGAGGTATTTACCGCGGGTGCAGTACTCCGTCTTTGAGGGAGAGATCCGCCCCAGTGATCTTAAAAAACTCAAAGCCGAGCTCAAAAAGGAGGTACACGATGCCCTCGATTCCATCATCATCTATGAGTTTGACAAGCCAAGCTACTCGCGCAAAGAGGTGATCGGCATCGACAAAAACGAAAATCTCTTTAGTTAGGATAGTTATGCAAAAGAGCGATCGCACACACTTTATCCTCTCGCCCGGCAGACTCAGACGCAAAGACAACAATCTCCTCTTTGATCGCTATGACGAAGGGGGCAATGTGGAGCAAACCAAGATTTTGCCCATCAACGCCATCGATGAGATCTATATTTTGGCCAAGGTGGAGATAGATAGCTACACGATAGCCTTTTTGGCAAATAACAACATATTGCTCCACTTTTTTAGCCCCTATCAGAGTTTTCGTGGCAACTTCTATCCCAATACCCCAAATAGCGTCAACAAAAGCGGCTTCGTGCTCTTGCAGCAGGTACGGGCATTTGACGATCCGAAAATGCGGCTTTATATAGCAAAAGCTTTGACAAAGGGGCAGGTCAAAAATGGAACCTACAATTGTCACAAAAGGAATGTGGCGTTTGATGAAAAGCCCTATCTTAAGGCTTTGGAGCAAGCAAGGAGTATTGCTGAGGTAATGGCTGTGGAGGGGAGTTTTAAAAAGAGCTACTATCAAGCGTGGAACAAGATCATCAAAAACCAGCGTAGTTTCAAATTTACCATCCGCACCAAACGCCCACCGGTCGATAAGATCAATGCCCTCATCTCCTATATAAATACGCGTATCTACAATGTGGTGCTTAGCGAAATCTATAAGACCGAGCTCGATCCTAGGATCGGATTTTTACACGAGCCAAACTACCGCTCGCTTAGCTTGCATCTGGATATCGCCGAGATTTTTAAGCCAATCATTGGAGATAATCTTATTTTCACACTGCTTAATCGCGAGCAGATTAGTGCAAAGTCTTTTCACACTGATGCGGGGCGCATCCGCTTTACCAAAGAGGCGATAAAAACCATTGAAATAGCGATGATAGAAAAGCTCACCCAACAGATCAAAATAGGAGCACAAAGGCTCACTTGGCGCCAGGTCATTAGGCGCGAAGTCAACCATCTCAAACGCTGTATCTGCGAGTATGAGCCTTATGAACCCTTTTTGCAGAGCAAACCTCAATAAAGCTCTTTTTAAGTTTTTGAAAGTGCCCTAAACAGGGTATTTTCAATCCTAAAAATTTGCAAATCAGCTCGTTTTAAGGTATAATATTTTCATCAAACATACGAAATATGCCGTAATATGGGCGATTTCGTGCAGTTTGCATATACCCTATGGGATTTGAAACTACGTAGCGTCCGAGTCGTAAGCAGGGTAGCTTTCAGTTTGCATATACCCTATGGGATTTGAAACACCCTTACGCTGCAGTATCGGGGCGGTTTAACTGTTTGCATATACCCTATGGGATTTGAAACCAACTAAAAAATCGATGTGGAAAAACTACGTTAAAGTTTGCATATACCCTATGGGATTTGAAACATCATATTATCTCCTTTTTATTAATTTTCCCAGCCATGGTTTGCATATACCCTATGGGATTTGAAACACTAATTTTCTTTCGACCCCATATTTTTTAGACCTCCAGTTTGCATATACCCTATGGGATTTGAAACGCCAGCATAGTCTGCATAGGCAGACTAACTAGCTCTGCCGTTTGCATATACCCTATGGGATTTGAAACGCCCGTCAGCACCAGCGCTGTCAAGCAACGCACGCATGTTTGCATATACCCTATGGGATTTGAAACTTTGACGAAATTCAAAATGAAAAACTGTTTTCAACGTTTGTTTGCATATACCCTATGGGATTTGAAACCAATAGGCGTGATAGCCGGCTTGGCAACGGCAACTTTTTGTTTGCATATACCCTATGGGATTTGAAACGAGGCAAATACCAGAGGCGAGCGGGTCAAGGTAAAAAGTTTGCATATACCCTATGGGATTTGAAACAAAACTTCATTTTAACTCCTTTTTGAGTTTGATTGTTTGCATATACCCTATGGGATTTGAAACATACATTTCACACACTATCATTTCTATTCCTTAGTTTGCATATACCCTATGGGATTTGAAACATAAATCCATCTAAGTATTGATAGATTTCTCTCTGTTTGCATATACCCTATGGGATTTGAAACTTTGGTTGATTACCAGAAACTCAGCTATATATTGTTTGCATATATCCTATGGGATTTGAAACTTACAAATTCTACAAAATCCATTACCATAGACTCCGTTTGCATATACCCTATGGGATTTGAAACTTGATGGTTTTGAAATATCTGAGAGTAGTGAACGAGTTTGCATATACCCTATGGGATTTGAAACTTTATATAGAAGATTTAGATGATTATAATTATTATGTTTGCATATACCCTATGGGATTTGAAACTAAGAAAAGGAGGTATAGCATAATGACAAGTAGACAGGTTTGCATATACCCTATGGGATTTGAAACGAAAATGTAAAAATGAGTAAAAAATGGGAAAATGTAAGTTTGCATATACCCTATGGGATTTGAAACAAATAAAAATGCCACCCTTTTTTTGTTTTTATGATGTTTGCATATACCCTATGGGATTTGAAACCCTACAAAAAACAAAAGGAGAAATGATGAATAGTGTGTTTGCATATACCCTATGGGATTTGAAACCTAAATTTCGATAAAGCCTTCGTGTTTAAATATAGCCTGTTTGCATATACCCTATGGGATTTGAAACAAATGGCCCAAGGTAAAGTAGCTACCGCTCCAAAGTTTGCATATACCCTATGGGATTTGAAACGTTGTTATAAAAGTTCCTTAAAAGGAACTTTAAGTTTACGTTTGCATATACCCTATGGGATTTGAAACTCTCCGGAACGTATATTTTCAGGACAGCCGCCTCGGGTTTGCATATACCCTATGGGATTTGAAACTTGGTTTCTATTGGACCCTCTTTAGGCTTTCTACGTTTGCATATACCCTATGGGATTTGAAACTACCAATACCAAGTAAACTTGGATGGGGATATCCCGTTTGCATATACCCTATGGGATTTGAAACGTTTTAGCGAAAGGTTGGCATTCGTCAAACTCGTATGTTTGCATATACCCTATGGGATTTGAAACTAAAGTCGTTGTCGCTTCGTCTGATAGGCGCTGTGTTTGCATATACCCTATGGGATTTGAAACTGGGCGTAGCTGACGCAACCAGCCCGACTTACGGAGTTTGCATATACCCTATGGGATTTGAAACTATCGACGCGACCGCCGTCGTCCCGCCAGTCTCTGTTTGCATATACCCTATGGGATTTGAAACTATCGACGCGACCGCCGTCGTCCCGCCAGTCTCTGTTTGCATATACCCTATGGGATTTGAAACGTTTTTTCTTCTCCTCCGTCCATCTTCTCTTTTCCGTTGTTTGCATATACCCTATGGGATTTGAAACAAATTGAGGGCGAGATCGGTTTGGACGTGTACGCTAAAGTTTGAATATACCCTATGGGATTTGAAACATCGGAGATTGGTCGAGGAAAAAGTGCGTGAGTGTTTGCATATACCCTATGGGATTTGAAACTGATCCACAACGCCTGGGGCGTAGCTATAGGCGATCGTTTGCATATACCCTATGGGATTTGAAACGATGCGCTAATCTTTTGTGCCCATGTAAACTCCTTTTGGTTTGCATATACCCTATGGGATTTGAAACATGTTCATTCATTCTCCTTCATGAAAAATTTTTGCTAGTTTGCATATACCCTATGGGATTTGAAACCAGGAGGTTGGGTACGACGAAGCGCATGCCAACCTAAGTTTGCATATACCCTATGGGATTTGAAACCAAGCCTCCCGGAAGTGCCACTGGGGGAGTACTTTGGCCGTTTGAATATACCCTATGGAAATTGAAACTCAACCCTAAGATTGTATGTACCGAATGTGGAGTTAGGTTTGAAGACCCCTATGGATTGACTAACTTTCTCTTCTCATCTCTCGCCACACATACACACTCACCGAAAGTATCACAAATCCTAATAGCAAAAGGCTAAACCACGCCGCGGCGCTATGGGCTTTGGAGCCTTCGCCAAAGATGTAGCCAATAAGCAGCATAAAGCCCACCCAGATAAGATTGGCCAAGAAAGTAAGGGGGATGAAGATACGAAGCGGCATATGGGATATACCGGCAGGTATGGAGATGTATTGACCAAGACCGGGGGTCAGGGGCGCTAAAAAGACCGATATCTTGCCGTGGCGTTTAAAGAAATGGATCGTCTTTTGAACAATAGGTTTGTGCCGAAAGCGTTGGACCAGCCATTTGGCCAGATGGTAGTTGATGAGCGCGCCGCTAAGACTCCCTAACGCGCCACTAAGAAGCAATAATAAAAAACTCTTTTGCCCTATCGAGGCGAGGTAGCCCGAGGGGATGAGAAGGATCTCGCTGGGTACGGGGATGAAAGTGCCTACCAGCAACATATACAAATAGACCCCAACATAGCCGGCGCTGTCGGCAAATTCAACGAGAAGATGGGCTATATGCTCGAGCAACGCTTATATCCCCAACACTTTTAACGCTCCTCGAATGATGGGGACACTTGCTTTTTCCACCGTTTTATTGAGGTTGAGGGGCTTAAGGAGCATCTTGATGGCCATATTGTAAGGATAGTATTTCTTGGCGAATTTGGAAACTCCTTTTTTATGCTCCTCATAGTAGCGATCCTCAAAAGGGGTATCGTGGAGGGTTTCATAGATCGCTTTATACGCGATGCGCGCATCTTCCCCGTCTACCATCTTAAGCCGCTCGTAGATCACCTTGACGATCTCGTTTTTGCCAAGTTTTTCCGTGGCGTTGTAGTATTCGTACGCTTCATAAAATTTATCATAATGATAGATTTCGTCTTTGGAGATATTGTGGGCGATTTGGGCCAAGATAGGCTCGTTTAACTCTTGGCTAAAGCGCTCCACAGCTCTATAAAAGGTGCTAGTTCCGGTCTCTACTACCATACGGGCCAGCATCTCTTTAGCTTTTGTGGGTTGGAATTCATCTAATGTACAGTGGGGCAGATACTCTTTTCTAAACCGCTCATAGGCTCCTTCCCAGTCAAAGTCGCTCCAGACCGTTTGAACATATTTTTTGAGGGCTTTGCCGTGCTGGAGCTCCTCAGGCTCCCATACCTTTTGAAGCCATTCCACTACTTTAGGATTATCCTGATAGAAAGTGGCGAGATTTTTTTCATACACATCTGATGTGATCTCTATGAAAGAGGCGCTGGTAATAAGGTAAAACAAGAAATCCTGTCGTGCTACTCTTGCCTTGTCGATGTGCTGGTAATCGATCTCTTCGTAATGCCATCGCATCGTTTTCTCCTTTGTTGTCTTGGTCATATTATACGCCAAAATTTTTAAAAAAGTCTTCCTATTTTTCGATATCCATACCAAAAAGTCAAAATTCCCAATACACTCACGCCCATAAAATAGGGATACAGATCGCTCCAGCCCGTACCTCTAAAAAAGATGCTCTCGCTCCCCTCGATATAGTAGCGAAGCGGCGAGATCACCGAGAGCTTTTGAAGAATTGGGTGCATGGAGTAGATGGGCGTCCAGGCTCCGCTGAGAAAGATGAGGGGCATCATGATAAGTACGGAGAGCTGGGCTACTTCCATGATGGTATGAGAAGCTGCGGCGATAAAAAGTCCGATACCGGCGATGGTAAAGGCGTAGAGGAGACTGAGGAGCATAAAAGCCAAAAAGGAGCCGTTGATGGGGACATGAAAGACCCCAAGCAGCACGAAGCCCACACAGATGAGGATACCTCCCATGACGATAGCGATCTGGCTGGCGGCTTTGGCCAAGATCACCAGACGGCTATCCACTGGCATGAGTAGCATGATATCCCAAGTGCCATCCTCCTTTTCCTTGACGAAGACGGCGGCGGTGAGGATGATGCCGATCATCGTGATGACCGAGAGCATCTCGGCAAAAGAGATAAACATATGCGAATCGGCGTTTTGGTTGAAGAGTTTGTGGATTTTAAGCTTAAGCGGGATATGGATATTTTCTAGTCGTAGCAGCGTATTTTGCAAATAGACTAGAGTGATATAGGCCTGGCTTGCGGCGGTAGCATCGAGCAAGACATCGAGCTTCGCACCCTTGTGGCTATCGATATTTTTCTCAAAATCATGCCCAAAAATGAGTCCGACGAGGATCTCTTTGTTGAAGATCGCCTTTTGCAGCTCCTTTTGGCTGGCAAACCACTTTGGCTTTTGGAATTCGGGAGCGTGCAGATGCGAAAGAATCTTTTGAGGCAAGACTCCACCTCCCTCGATTACGTAGCCTACACGCACGTTTCTAGGCTTGACTTCGATCCCTTGACCGGCGATATAGACATCGAGGGTAAAGGAGTAGAGCACCACCGCCACCAGTCCCCACGAGCGCAAAAAGGACAAAAACTCTTTAGCCATCACAGTCCAGAAGCTCCTCATCCCAGCTCCTTTTTGAGCAGCAGCGAACCCACGATTAAAAGTAGTGTGCCATAGCCCGCTAGAATGGCAAGGTAGAGGATATTTTTCATAGACTCTAGCCCCTGACCGATAAGAAAAGTGTCGTAGACGATATGGTTGTAGTACATCACGGGAAAGATGTGGGCTTCGATGTAGGACTCCCCCACCATCGAAGAGATCGGCATTAGCATCCCAGAGTACAAAAAGCCTGGTATTATGGTGATGATGAGCGTGAGCACCACCGCTACGATTTGACGATTGGTGATGATGGAGACGAGCAGTCCGATAGAGAGGCTGATGAGCAAATAGAGCTCCGAGGTTATCCAATAGAGCCCAAAGCTGCCCCGAAAAGGGACCCCAAACCACCAAGTGGCCCACAAAAAGAGGATAAAGATATTGATGGAGTGGAGCAAAAAGACGGGGGTGAGCTTGGCTATGAGAAACTCCGATTTTTTGACAGGGGAGGCGTAGAAATTGAAAATCGTGCCCATCTCCTTTTCTTTGACGATGAGTAGGGCAGAAAGCAGTGCCGGGGCTACCAGCATAATAAGGCCGATGAGTCCCGGGACGATGGCGTTTTCGTCCCGCATCGCCTGATTAAAAAGAGCTCGGTGGTTGAGGGTGATGAGAGGATGCTTCAGGCCAAAACGCTGGGCCAGCTCTTTGGCGGCATGTAGGATCACCCCCTCTACGTATCCTTGCATCGTGGTGGCTCGAAGAGGAAAGGCGCCGTCGATGAAAGCCGCCAGCTCGCTCTTTTGGCCATGGAGGAGATCATGCTCGAAGTGGGGCGGGATGATGAGGAGGATATCGGTCTTGGCCTGTTTGATGCGGTGCAGCCCCTCGTTGGGAGAGATGAGCAGCACTTTGGTGTTGAAATATTTGGAGTGGGTGCATTTGTCGATCAGCTCTTTGGAAAATCGGCTCTGGTCTTGATCTATGATGATAGTGCGAGCGCCTGTGACTTCTAAACGGATGCCGTAGCCAAAGAGGAGCAAAATCATCGTGGGCAGCAAGTAGACCAGATAGATCATTTTTGTGCGCACCAGATCCTTGAACTCCTTTTGCATATAGGCTTTGATGACGCTAGTTCTCATTCTTGCTCCTCATACAGCCGCAAAAAGACCTCCTCGAAATCTTTTGTCCCAAAGCGTCGCTCCAGCTCTTTAGGGCTTGCGTCGGCTATCTTTTTGCCTCGTCTTAGCACCACCACCCGGTCGCAATACTGCGCCTCGCTCATGTAGTGGGTGGTCACGAGAATCGAAATGCCCCAGATATGTTTGAGCTTGTGCAGCAGCTGCCAAAACTGGGCTCTGGCGATGGTATCCACTCCACTGGTGGGCTCGTCCAAAAAGAGCACCACCGGCTCGTGCAAGATAGCGGCTGCGAGGCTGAAGCGCTGGTTGATCCCCATAGGCACATCTTTTGGGAAGCTGTCCATATAGTCCCAAAAGCCTAAAGATTTAGCCAAACGCTCGATCCGTTCGCTGGCTTTATTGAGGGGAAGCTGGTGCATGTTGGCAAAATAAAAAAGGTTTTCACGAATCGTTAGGTCCTTGTAGAGGGCGAAATTTTGGCTCATATAGCCGATGTATCTTTTGAGCTCCTGGCGGTCTTTTGGGCTTTGGATCTTGCGCCCAAGCAAATAGAGCTCCCCCTCGTCGATTGGGTAAAGTCCTAGGAGCATTTTGATAAAGGTGGTCTTGCCAGCTCCATTGGCGCCCAAGAGTCCCAGGATCTCACCGCGTCGCAGCTGCATATCGATATGGTCGTCCGCCACGAAGTCTCCAAATCGCTTGGTCAGCCCTTTGGCCTCCATCACCACTTCTGGGATATCTATCGGGGTCTCTCTTGGCAGTACCTCCACTGGAGGGGGGATCTTGCCCTTTTTGAGGGCGTTGATGAAAAAGAGGCTCTCAAGGGTTGGCTCGGCGTGGGGTGCGGATAGGGGCTTGAGGGAGTAGGTGCGGCCATTGAAAGTGATGCACTCCTTGCACCGGGTCGCTTGATATGTATAGGGTCTAGCCGATTTTATGAGCTCCCCAGCCGTTCCTTGGGCGATGATCTCTCCCTCGTCCATGAGGTGGATCTTATCCATTTTAGCCGCTTCGCCCATATAAGCGGTGCTAAAAAGGGTCAGTGACCTTTCTTCTTTACGATTTTGATCGAGTATCTCCCATAATTCTTGACGGCTCAGAGGATCCACGCCGGTAGTCGGCTCATCCAGGATCAACAGCTTTGGCTTATGGATGAGGGTGCAGATTAAAGAGAGCTTTTGCTTCATCCCGCCGCTGAGGTTTTTGGCCAGACGATCGGGAAACTCCGCAAGCCCCGCCATATGCAAAAGCTTTTTTTTGTACTTCATAAAAGCTTTGTCTCGTGGGATATCCCGGATATTGGCGAAAAACTCCAGATGTTCTTCCACGCTCAGCTGGGGATAGAGCACCAGGCCAAGACCTTGGGGCATGAGGCCAATGTAGGGTTTGATGGGCTCGGCCTCTTTGGGGGAGTGGTAGGGGTAGCCTTTGTAGCGTATCTCGCCCCTAAAGTGCAGCACGCCGGCGATCGCGTGAAACAAAGAGCTCTTACCCGCCCCGTCGGCTCCTATGAAGCCTACTATCTGACCAGCGTCGGCCGTGAAGCTAGCCTCCTTGACGGCGATAGTGCGCTTGTATGCGATATGGACGCTATCGACTTCGAGCAGTGCCAAAACGCACCTTTGTTGTATAGATCAGTGCCACGCTTCCAGCTCCTAAGGTGGAGTACCATAGCGCCGCCTCCACGCCCAGCCGCTCCCAAAGCCAGCCGATCAGATAGGCCCCCGCAGCGCCACACAGAGCCACGGCGGCATAAAAAATTCCATAGACACTGGCTCTATGCGTAGCGGCCGAGGCGATGAAAGCCCTGGCGGCATTGAGGGAAAAGACTGTAAAAAGTCCCAAAAGGGCGTAAGCTATCCAGATAAAAAGCTCCTCTTTTGGCCAAAGAGCGAGGATGGCGGCCATGCCAAAAAGATAGGAGAGACCAAGGATGCGCAAAGCGCCGAAGCGGTCGATGAGGATGCCGCTCAAGTAGCTAGTAAGCGTCTGGGTGAGGGTGGAGAGGACAAAGAGCAGCGGGATGAGGGCGACGGGTATCCCCACATCTTTGGCCCGCATCGTAAAAAAGGCCTCGCCAAAAAAGAAGAGCAAAAAGAGAAAGTAAAATCCAAGCTCTTTGACGACCTTTTTATCCGAGCTATCCAGCGCCCACTTTTGGACTTTTGGCTGCTTGGGGACATCCTGGACTAAAAAAATGACGATAAAAAGCGCTACAAGTCCCGGCACCAGTGTCCAAAAAAAGATGGAGCGCATCTGCTCCTCGCCGCTGCCCCATAGCCACAAGGCTCCAAAGACCAGCAAAGAGCCTGTAAGTTCTCCAGCGATATCGAGGGTTTTGTGCAAGCCAAACGTGCGTCCCGTGCTCTTTTGGCCAAAGTGGGCAAGCAAGGCGTCCTTGGGCGCGGAGCGCAGGGCCTTGCCCATCCTCTCAAGTGCTCTTAGAGCCGCTACGCTTTTGTAGCTGTGGGCAAAGCCGATAAGGGGCTTGGAGAGTGCCGAGAGGCCATATCCAGCTACCACGAGAGGCTTGACGATGCCAAAGCGATCGCTGATGTAGCCGCTTAGCAGCCGCAGGGCGTAGCTGACGAATGTGGCGATGGCGACGATGAGGCCTAGCTTGTCCATCCCCTCATGGAGCGTCACCACCACGAAGATGGGCAGGATCGGATTGATCATCGCCGTAGCCATATCGGTAAAGAAGCTCACTAGCCCTAGATAGACCACGTTTTTGTGGATCATAGCGGCGGCACCTCCTCTAGGCTCCTTGGCAGTCCCTTGCCATCGGTAGTGATAATGCCAATAGCCGGCAGACCCAGCTTGAACAGCGGGTTTGGCCGCACAGGCTTGAGGCGCACGGCGTAGACCTTTTGGATCCTGTCACTTCGCACGGCCACCTCTTTTGGGGTAAATTCCGCTTTTTTGGCGATGCGAGAGACACGAGCCGGTATGGGGCGATCTGGATAGGCGTCGAGGAAGATTTCGGCTTTGTCGCCTATCTTGATGCGCCCGTTTTGGAGGGTGTCGACGAAGATCTGTAGATAAAACTCTTTTGGATCCACCAAGGCCACCACCCCCATCCCCGCTCCTATCACCTCGCCCACATTGGCTATCTTTTGGGTCACGTAGCCATCGTAGGGAGCGTAGAGGCTAAGCTCACGTATCATTGCTTCGATCTGCTTTTTTTGCGCCGCAAGAGCCAAGATCTCTTTTTTTAGCGCATCGATGGCGTATCGCAAGGCTTTGGTCTTTTGCAGCTGGGCCTGGGCTTGGGCGATGGTGCTTTTGGCCGCTTCGATGGCTGCGAGGACTTGCCTCTTTTTGGCCAAAAGGGCATCTAGTTTTTTGCGGTCGGTAGCGAGCTTGAGAGCCATCTCTTCGACTTTGTGTTTGGGTACGAGGTGTTGGGCGT
>WGAT01000062.1 GCA_015494715.1 Campylobacterota bacterium | reverse complement strand
TCCAGACACTCCAAAGCCTCTTGTCCTAGCTGGCCGGCTTTTTGTTTGGCACGATCAAGGCTACCCGTGCTTCGCAGCCGCTCTTGTAGCCAGCTTCTCTCCTGGCTGCTAAGCTCTTTTTTAAAAAGCCCCAACAATTTTTCTCGCTCCTCCTCATCCAAAGCCTCGTACAAATAGATAAAAGGGAGCGTCGTTTTGCCCTCTTTAAGATCACTCATAGCGGGTTTGCCAAGGGTCGCTTCATCCTGAGTAACATCCAAGATATCGTCTATGATCTGAAACGCCAGTCCCAGATTCTTACCATAGAGCCCATACTTTTGGCTATCTTTGCCGGCTATATATGCGGCGGCCATGGCACTGGCTTCGATGAGCGACGCCGTTTTTTTATAGATCATATCCATATAGCGATCGATATCGGGATTGAAAGAGCGTGAGAGCTCCACATCCAAAAGCTCCCCTAGACTTAGGGATGTTACGGCATTGGAGATAATTTGGGGCAGTGGAGAGGGCAAAGAACTAAGCTCGTAAAAGGCTTTGGAGTAGAGGATATCGCCCAGCATAATGGCAGATTTATTACCAAAAGTAACATTTATCGAGGGTTTGCCACGCCGCAGATCGGCCTCATCGATCACATCATCGTGTAAGAGGCTTGCCATATGGATCAGCTCCACCATCGCCGCAAGCTCCACCGCCTCTTTAGATGGAGCGATTTGTAAAATGAGTTTGCTTCTGAGCATCTTCCCAAAAGGGATCCGTACAAAGAGCTCCTCGACACGCTCGTCACGAAGCTCTTGAATATATTTGTGTATTTGCAATTTAACCTGATCAAGCAATCTTTTGTATCCTTTATTCTGACTGGGAGAGGATTTTGCCCATATATTCGATATAAAGCGAGTTGACCTTTTGCTCTAATTTGGCTCTTTGCCCCTCGTCATAGAGTACATTGGCCACCTCCTTTTCCACATCCAAGCCGCATTTCTCCTCTATTATCAGTTCAAGAGCGGCCATCCACTCCATCATTTTCTCTACTTCGGTCTGTACCACATTGCGATTGGCGTGAAAAAGGATATCAAAAAAACGGCTTTTGGGAGAGCCGCCTAAAATCTCATCGTCTTCAAAATACATCCACTCTCCTTTAAGTGGTAAAAGTATATCAAACTTTGGGTTGAAGTTTCTTGAGCTGGGCAAAAAGCAGCGGAACTAAAAAAAGATTTATGATTGTAGCCCATGCGATCCCAAACCCAAGGGTCACCGCCATTGGCTGCAAAATGAGACTCTGGCCGCTGGCAAAAAAGATAAGGGTTGAAAGTCCCAAAATGGTAGTGACTGAAGTGAGCAAGATCGGCCGCACCCGTAAGGCCGCCCGCTTGAGGATACAAGGAATGCTACGACACCCTTTAATAAAATCGAGCATAATAAGCCCGTCGTTGACCACTACGCCCGCAAGCCCCACTATCCCAAGGAGTCCGGGCATCGTCAGATTCAGACCCATGATGAGATTGCCAACGAGCACCCCAAAAAGCGATAGAGGAATGACGCTTAGCACTATCAAAGAGTATATTACGCTATTAAACATCCACACAAGAGCGGCGAAAATAAGAAAAATGGCTATGATAAAGGCTCGCATGATCTCACGCATCAGCTTTTGGTTCTCCTTTTGCTCCCCTTTGATCTTGACGCCCACGCCCATTTGGCGAATTTTGCTCAAAACGGGAGCCAGCTTTTTATACAATTCGGCGGAGGTAATTTTCTTTTTATCCAGCGAAGCGTAGACGGTGCGGATCTTTTTGCCGTTTTCTTTGATGATATCGTAGAAATGGCGGATAGGATGCAAAGAGGCGATATCTTTCAAAAGCACCTTTTGAACACTGTTTGGCACGTCGACCAAGAGATTTTCCAAGGCATTCGGATCGTCTTTATGAGCAGATCGCAAACGAACATACAACAGCTTGCCGCCTTTAAACATCTTGTCCACCTCCGCATCGAGGTAAAGGCTGCGCAAATAAGAAGCCAAATACCCCTCACTGATTCCCAGCTTGTCGGCATAGTCGTTTAGAACGAGTTTAAGCTCCTTCTCCCCCTCTTTGGCGTCGTCGGTAATATTGTAGACCCCCTCTATTTTGGCCAAAGCTTTTTCGAGCAACTTGATGGCTTTGAGCACCTGCTTGGCATCGCTATACTCCAGACTGATCTCTACATCGCTTTTGACCACGCCAGCTTGGGGGACGATGACACTGAGTTCCTCAAAGGGCGGTTTGCGATACTTTTGGACGATTTTTTGGATATCTTTGGCGATCTGCTTGGCGCTTCTAGAGCGCAGCATATCGGAGCTGTCGTACTCGAAAGAAAAAAGAGGTGTGATATAGCGGTCCACGAAGTTTTGGGGCTTGAGCTCGTGCAGATTGATAAAGATATGAAAGAGGTTTTCCCCCATCTGGGCGTTGTTTTTGGCGTCAAGCTTCATCCCAACGATCGTAGTGACGGAGCGTACCTCATCCGGTTTGATATTTTTGAGTATGGCATGCTCCAAAGGGGCGATGGCTTGCTGGGTTTGATTCAGATCATAATTGACATTGACCCGTCCCGTCACATAGATTTGGGTAGTATCAAAAGAGGGAAAGAGCTGGAATTTGGTATGGCGAAGCAGCAAAAAGGTGCCCAAAAGCACCCCACCTACCAGTACGATTACGGCTATACGCCTGTATCGAAGCAAAAAACCCAAAATCCTCATGTAGTAGTGGTCGAGCCGCTGCCACAAAGAGCGCTTTTGCCGCTTTTTGGACGAAACTTTTAAGATATCTTTGGCGTGCAAGGGCAAAAAGTAAAAGGCCTCGAACAAGGAGCTGAGCAGCAGTATCGAAATAACGACGGGCAAGATCCTGATAAAGTTGCCCATCTCCCCGCTAATAATCACCAGCGGCAAAAAGGCAAAAATCGTCGTAGAAGTAGCCGTCACCACCGCCGGAAACATCTCCAAAGCCCCGTTGATGGCCGCCGTTTTGGGATCGTCTCCATTTTCGAGGTGGCGATAGATATTCTCGGCCACCACGATCGCCTCGTCCACCAGCATTCCCAAAGCGATAAGGGCACCAAAAAGTGAGAGCATATTGAGACTATAACCCAAAAACTCCAAAGAGATCAGCCCCACCATGAAGCTCACCGGTATCCCCATACCCACCACCACGGCGATGCGCCAATCGACTGTGAGCATCAGCGCCCCAAAGACCAGCAAAAGGCCAAAAAAGAGGTTGGAAGTGACGGTATTGAGGCGGTTTCTGATCCACACGGAGGTATCGGTATAGACCTTGAGCTCAAAGCTCGGGTAGCGCCGTTGATAGCTAGCTAAAAGCTTTTTGATACGGCGCACCAGCTCGATGGCATTGCCCTCTTTTGTCTTGGTGACATTCAAAGAGATGTTTGGCTTGCCATTGAAGTGCGAGAGCATCGTAGGCTCGCTGAGGCCAAACTCAATCTTGGCAATTTGTCCTAGCAGCACTCGCTTTTGTCCAAAACGAAGAATGGTGCGCTCCAGCTCCTCTTTCGTTTTCCTGCCGTTTTGGGTGGTAAGGAAAAAGTGCTCCCCTTTGGCCTTTATCGTACCAATGGGAAAGATATTGGAGAGATTTGATATCGCAGAAGCTACCGCTGGCAGGGAGAGCCCCAAAGCATCGATACGATTTTTGAGTAAAGAAATCCTCAGCTCATCCTCTTGCCATCCTCTGATCTCTATGTCGCTCAGATCCTTGATGGAACTCAGATCGCTTTTGAGCCTATCGGCAAGACGCAGCATCTCCCTTAGATCACCCCCGCTTGAAGAGATGGCGATAAGCACGAGAGGAAAGCTCTTTTTGAGGATCGTGGCTATGGGCTCGTCCATATCGGGCGGCAGATCTTTTTTGACTTTGGCGATGCGGTCTTTGACATCGTTGAGCACCAAAAGCTTATTCGCCCCTCTTTTGATATCAGAGACGATAGTGAATCTGCCGTTTTTGACAATGGCGTCAATATCGCCTAGATCGTGGACGTTTTTGAGCTCGTCTTCGATATTTTGCACCACCATCTTATCGAGCGTCTCGGCACTCGCTCCGGCATAGCCGCCGGTAATGAGGATTTTATCAAGAGTGATGGGTGGAAAGATCTCCTTGGGAATATTTTGGTAAGCAAAAATAGAGAGGATAAAAATCAGCACCAATAGCGTATGGTTGAGCGCCGACTTTTCAATGGCAAACTCTAAAAATCTGCGTATCAAAATATCGTTCCAAGAATTTGATTTTTAAACTGGGCATATTCGATCTTTCGCTTCAAGATACGATGCTCTTCTTTTAAAATCTCATAATTATCAAGCAGCTTGTTGATATTTCTACTTTTATAGTAGATTTGGTTGCTAATATAGATTTTTGGCACCAAAAAAGCAAACACGATAGCTATGATCAACAGCGCCATAACCAGATCTTTTACCGTGGGCTCTGCGGATCCTATCTCCTCAAAGGAAGAGAGAAGTTCGTTTCTCTCTTCCCTCATGCAGACTCCTTAAACGAAAAAACTCGCATTTTCGCACTCCTAGCTCTGGGATTTTGGGCAATCTCCTCCTTGGTGGCGCTCATCGGCTTTTTGGTGAGGATCTCTCCCAAAGCGTGGTCGCCTCCACACTCACAGCGCATCGCTTCAGGTGGACAGATACACTGCTTGGCCCACTCTTTGAAGCGGTTTTTAACGATACGATCTTCTAACGAATGAAAAGTGATGATAGCCACCTTGGCTCCCGATGGCCGGTAGCGCTCCAAAGCATCCAAAAGCTTTTTGAGCTCCTCTAGCTCTTGATTGACTTCAATGCGAATCGCTTGAAACATTGTGGTGGCTGGATGGATACGCCCTTTTTTAGGCAGTACTTTTTGGGCAATGGCGGCTAGATCTTTGGCACTAGTGATGGGGCGATGCTCTACCACCGCTTTGGCCAGCTTTTTGGCTTGTGGAATCTCCCCATACTCTTTGAATATTTTGGCCAAACGCTCCTCATCATAATAGTTGACCACCTCATAGGCGCTCAAAGAGGCTTGAGGATCCATACGCATATCAAGATTTTCGCTCTGTAGTCCAAATCCCCGCTCTTTTTTATCCAGTTGTAAAGAAGATACCCCGATATCGGCTAACACTCCTTTAACGGGCAGCCGCTCTAAGGCCTCTAAAATTTTTTGGCTGTATCGCCCCTTTTGGATACGCACCCGCTCGCCAAAGGGAGCGAGTCTTTTGGTGGAGAAATCTATGGCCTCTTGATCTTGATCGATGCCAAATATTTTGATCTGTGGATTCAAACGCAAGAGCGCCTCGCTATGACCGCCGTATCCAAGAGTGGCGTCAACTATCCACCCATCTGTATCGCCAAATGTTTGGATCACTTTATCTAAAAGTACGGGAATGTGGGGGGATTTCACGCTAAGTTCCTTACTACATCGTACAAGGTATCGAGCACCTCGTCGATCTGATTGAAATCGATCACATAGGGGGGCATAAAATAAACGACGCTTCCAAGAGGCCGCAAAAAGACTCCTCGCCGCAAACACTCTTGGTTGATGGTAAGACCTATACGCCTTTTGGGATCGTAACCGCTTAGCTCAACGGCGGCTATCATCCCCGTTTGTCGTACATCCTTGATATTTGGCAAATCCCAAAACCGCTCCATCCTCTTCTTGATATAATCGGCTTTTATGCGGTTTTTTTTTAGGATATCCTCTTGCTCGAAGATATCGAGCGTAGCGTTTGCGGCGGCGCAGGCTAAAGCGTTGCCCGTATAACTATGAGAATGCAAAAAGGCTTTATACTCGTTATAATCGCAATAAAACGCGTTGTAGACATCTTTGGTCGTCAAGACCACCGACAAAGGGAGATATCCTCCCGTAAGACCTTTGGATAGACACATAAAATCAGGGCTTATCCCCGCTTGCTCACACGCCCACATCGTCCCGGTACGACCAAACCCCACGGCAATCTCGTCGGCGATAAAATGTACGCCGTACTCCTCGCACAACTCCTTAGCCAAACGCAAATAGGATGGATGGTACATATGCATATACCCGGCACACTGGACCAAAGGCTCTACGATAAAAGCCGAAATCTCTCGACCCCTTTTGGCTAAAAGCTTCTCCAAAGCTCTTGCCGCCTCCTTTGCGGCTTCTTGGCTTTTATCCTTTGGTACGGGTACTTGTAAAGAGCGGATCAAAATCTCCTCATATGTCTGTTTGTATAGCTCCACATCCCCCACCGAGAGCGCTCCGATCGTCTCGCCATGGTAGCTGTTGGTAAGCGAGAGAAACAAGGGCCTCCTCTCACCTCTGTTTTTGTGGTAGTGGAAACTCATCTTCAACGCCACTTCGATCGCACTGCTGCCGTTATCGGCATAAAAGCAGTACTCCAAACCGCTAGGAGCGAGCCGTACCAATCGCTCGCTCAGTCGTACGATCTGCTCGTGGGTAAAGCCGGCAAAAATCACATGTTCTAAGGTTTGGAGCTGCTCGTTAACCTTTTGGTTGATATAATCGTTACTATGTCCAAAAAGATTGACCCACCAGCTGCTAATGGCATCTATATAACGATGATCTTCAAAATCGTATAGATAAACTCCTTTGGCTTTTTTTATTGGTATAATAGGGATGAATTCGTGATCTTTCATCTGGGTGCACGGATGCCAGATGTGGGCAAGATCACGCTCCATAATCTGGGCGTTGGTCATATTTGGCCTTTATTGTGGATTAATCACTTTTTGACTAAAATATTTTCCCCGAAATTATACAAAGGTTGGCTTATGATTAGCTGGATGCAAAAACATAAAAAGTATCTTGTCATCACGATCTGGATCAGTACGATCGCTTTCGTTGGAGCCGGATTTGTGGGCTGGGGAGCCTATAAGTATGGCTCTGCGGGCGACACCATGGCCAAAGTTGGCGATACAAAAATCACTGTGCGAGAATTTCAAAACCGCTACGCTAGAACATACAACTATTACGCCCAGCTTTTCAAAGGCGACTTCGATCAACAAAAGGCCAAAGAGATGGGGCTGGACAAAGCCACTTTTAACGAACTTATCAAAGAGGCTTTAATGCTCAATTTCGCCCATAAGCTCGGTTTGATCGTCACAGATGAGGAGATAGCCAAAAATATCGCCTCCATGCCCCAATTTCAAACCGAGGGCAGATTCGATAAAAACCTCTACATCAAAGTTTTGGAGCAAAACCATTTGCGCCCCAAAGAGTTTGAAAGCCAAATAGCTAAAGAGCTGCTGTTACAAAAGTTGCGCCAAGCCCTCTCACCCACTCTTTTTGATCTTGAGTTTCAAACGGCGGCCGCAGCCCTTTTTATGGGGGATAAAGTAGAGTACAAACCTTTGCAGGCCGCCCAAATTCCTATCACCATCGACGAAAAAGAGCTCAAAAAGTTTTACGAAGAGCATAAGGAGCGCTATCAAACGCCCATCTATTATACTTTAGCCCTCATTCAGGTCAAACCACAAGAGCTTAAGATAGATCAACAAAGTCTAAAAGAGTACTATCAAAGCCATCGGCACAAATACACCGACAGCGAGGGAAAAATCTTACCTTTTGAGCAGGCCAAGGAGATGGTCGCAAAAGATTATAAAATGAAATTGGCCAAAAAAGAGGCCCTTAAAAAATATATCGGACTGAAAAAGGGAAAAATTAAAGCACAGATACAAAAAAGAGTTTCAGACCAACAAAACGATCTGCCCCAAAAGCTGCGACAACAGCTCCAAAACGCCTCCGAGGGCAAAACTTTCAAACCGGTACAAACACCACAAGGCTACCTTGTAGCCAAACTGCTTAAAAAAGAGCCCCCAAAACCCCTTGCGTATAACGAGGCAAAAGCGATGGTGCGTACAGATTATGAACAAGAAAAGCGCAAAGAGTTGCTAAAAATCGAGGCACAAAAGCTAGCCAAAACCTTTCACGGGACGATCACGCCGGGATTTATCAGTCAAGACGACGTAGATAAAATCAAAGAACTCCAACCGGCAGAAGCGGCAAAATTTCTGCGAGAACTTTTTATTCAACAATCGCCCCAAGGTTATATCCAACTCTCCGAAGATAAAGTGGTGCTCTATCGCATTTTAGACCAAATTTTGCACAACAAACCAAAAATAGATAAAAATAGAGCGCTGATTACCGATAATGGTGGTAAACTCAAAGAAAATGTGCAGTATCAAAATTTGCTGAAGAAGCTTCAATCTATCTATAAGATCGAGATTTATAAAGGAATATAAGTGCCTCAGACTATCTTGGCCATCGATATAGGCTCTACAAAAGTCAGCAGCGTCATCGCCCAAAAAAACGGTGAGGAGATCATTGTCACGGGAACTGGCATCTCAAAAGCTTCTGGCCTAAAAAAAGGAGTCATCACCAACATCGATCTGGCCGCAAAATCGATAAAAGAGGCTTACACAAACGCAAATCGGGTAGACGGCACCTCGCCTAAAAAAGCAATTGTCTCCATCTCCGGAGCCTATATTAAAAGTACGAATAGCAACGGTATCGTCAACATCCCAAACAAAGAGATCTCCGTAGAGGAGATCCATAGAGTTATGCAAACGGCGCTGTACAACGCCAATATCCCAAATGAATACGAGGTGATCCACGTACTGCCGTATCGCTTCAAAGTGGACGACCAAGATTTCATAGAAGACCCCTTGGGAATGAACGCAAGCAGATTAGAGGCCCATGTCCATATCATTACCGCTCAAAAATCGAGCGTCTATAACCTCAAAAAAGCGGTACGCCAAGCGGGCATAGAGATACAAAACGTGGTATTTAACGGATACGCTTCCAGCATCTCTACGCTCAATCAAGACGAAAAGGAGCTTGGCGCTTGCATCATCGATATGGGTGGAAGTACTTGCAATCTGGCCATACACCTTGGCAACTCCATAGTCTACAACGACTATCTAGGCGTAGGCTCCATGCATATTACTAACGATCTCTCCATGGCTTTGCACACCCCTTTGGCTACGGCCGAGGAGATCAAACTCTTTTACGGAGATCTGCGAGAACCCAAAAACGACTACATCGAAATCCCCATTATCGGCGACGAACAGACCACGCACCAAGTCTCTTTGGAAATAGTCTATAACGTCATTTACGCCAGAGTCGAGGAAACGCTTATGATTTTGGCCAAATCTTTGGAAAAAAGTGGCCTCAAAGAGCAAATAGGCGCAGGGATCATACTCACCGGCGGTATGACGAAACTGTTGGGTATACGAGAACTCGCTTCGGCGATTTTTGACAATATGCCCGTACGAATAGCCAAGCCAAAACATCTTGACGGACTCCAACAAGAACTTGACGACCCATCTTACAGCACGGTGGTTGGTTTGGTGCTGTATGGATCGGGAGCGTTTACTCCATACGAAATCGACTCTAACAAAAAAATGCGCTCTAAAAACGAAACATATTTTACCGATAATGATGACACTCTTGATACACAAAGCGCCGGTACGGAGGGTTCTAAAGAGTCGCTGCCCTCAAAAAGGCTGGAAGAAAAAGAGGATATTTTTGACGATCTCGCCTTGAATTTGAACGAAGATAAAACCTGCCTAGAAAAGAAAGTATCCAGATTTACACGATGGATCACTCAACTATTTTAATCCCATCTACAAAGGAGAGAGCATGGAACCCTTTAACATAGAAGAGAAAAAAAACATCAGCGGAGCCAACATCAAAGCCGTCGGGGTGGGCGGTGGTGGCGGTAATATGATAGGCCATATGATCAAACAGGGCATCGAGGGCATAGAGCTCATAGTAGCCAATACCGACTCGCAAGCTTTGAGTACTTCCCAAGCCCACGTCAAAATCCAACTGGGTGAAAAGACCACCAGAGGTTTGGGTGCGGGTATGAAGCCAGAGATCGGCAAGGAAGCGGCGCTAGAGAGTTACGAAGAGATAAAAGCCCGTTTAGAAGGGGCCGATATCGTCTTTATCTCCGCGGGAATGGGCGGAGGCACGGGTACAGGAGCAGCACCAGTAATCGCCCAAGCGGCAAAAGAGGTCGGAGCCCTCACTATCTCCGTCGTTACCAAACCTTTCAAATTCGAAGGGCGACGCAGAGCCAAACTGGCCGAAGAAGGGATTAACGAACTCAAAAAAGAGAGCGACTCCATCGTCGTCATCCCAAATGAGAAGCTCCTCTCTATCGTGGATAGAAAACTTGGTATTCGGGATAGCTTCAAAATCGTAGACGACGTGCTGGCTCGTGCCGTGGGAGGCATTAGTGGCGTTATCCTCTCCTATGGACACAACGATATCAACCTCGATTTTGCCGACGTACAAACGGTTATGAGCCATCGAGGATTGGCATTGATGGGGGTGGGTGAAGCACAAGGTGAAAACAGCGCCTACGAAGCGATCAAAAGCGCAGTCGAATCACCCCTTTTGGATAATATGTCCATTAACGGGGCTATGGGCGTTTTGGTACACTTTACCATCCATCCAGATTATCCATTGGTTGATATTGGCGAGGCGATGGAGGTGGTCTATGAGAGCGCCCACGAAGACGCACACGTTATCTTTGGTACCACCACCAACGAAAATATGGCACCAGATCAAGTCAAAATCACCCTTATCGCCACAGGTTTTGAACACGAAACACAAGAAGAGAGCCTAAAAGTGATTAAAACCCCGCCTGAGGGTATCCAACAGGTCAAAAGAAGGGTCAGCGGCGGCTATGAAGAGAATCAAGACATCCTTGATATTCCTACTTTCCTAAGAAAACAGATGGATTAATCAGCGAACGACCTTGATAGGTCCTTCGCTCCTACCTTCTAAAAATTGTCTGACATAAGGATTTTGACTGTTTTTAAACTGCTCTTTATCCCCATACTCGATAATTCTCCCATCATACAAAAAAGCAAAATAGTCCCCGGCTTTAAAGCTCTCTTTGATATCGTGGCTAATGAGCACCGAAGTAGCGCCGAGATTTTCTTGGGTCTTTTTGATGAGTCTCGTAATAAGATCGCTAGTAATCGGGTCTAGTCCACTCGTAGGTTCGTCATACAAAACGATGCCCGGATCAAGCGCCGTACTGCGCGCAAGCCCAACCCTTTTTCTCATACCTCCACTCAACTCGTCGGGATAGAGCGTGAGCACCTCGGCAGGATTGAGTCCTACGAGCCGCAGCTTCTCCTCCACCTTGGCCCGTATCTGGGGCTCTTTGAGCTTGGTATGCTCCCTAAGGGGGAAAGCCACATTTTCATAGACATTCATACTATCAAAAAGGGCGCCGCTTTGGAAGAGATAGCCAATCTTTTTGCGCATACGAAAGACCGTCTCCTCATCCGCCGTAGCCATATTCACATCTTCTACCCATACCTCCCCACTATCGGGGACCAAAAGTCGTACAATATGTTTGAGAATTGTGGATTTCCCGCCGCCAGAGAGTCCTAATATCACGGTAGTCTTGCCCCTGACGATATTGAGATTAACCCCTTTGAGTACCTCTTTTTGTCCAAATCTTTTTTTGAGATTTACAATCCGGATGATATATTCCACCCTTATCCTTTACAGCAAAGATAGAGTCTTCGTCCAAGCAGCAATATAAGCGAAAGCGCCAACAACCCAAAATCTATTTCGCTGGCTTTATGAAGATTTTGGAATGTGGGGCTAGTGATAATACTCTCACCCAAAGCCTGCATTGAGACGATCTGCTTAGTATAGTATAAGGTAAATAAAAATATCATCAAAAGAGCCGTAGCCGCCGAGGGGATAACCAGCCGGTCACGATCAAAACTTTTGTATGCGTACCCTTCGCGCACGATTATTACAAAGGCTAAAAAATTGAGATAGTAGTTGGCTTTAAGAAAGATGGCCGTCATCACCAATCCCATCTGATAGTGACTAAGAATCCTCTCTCCTATGTAATCATTGCTATGGAAAATTACGGGGGCCACAAAAGCTCCTAACGTCAAAACCATCCCAAGTCCGATACCAAGAAGTATCAAATAACTAATATCTATCCACTTTTTCATCATCTTTTCCTCGCTATAAATCCTCTATCAAGCCCCGCTAGATCCTTATAAAATACGAGCTTCCCATCAAAATCTCCAAAATGCCTTTGGATCGCCTCTTTTTGGTCAAACCCCATCTCACAGGCTAAGATTTTTGCCGAACTTCGCAAAAAACGCCCAATTATACGCTCAAGCAACTCGTCACCTCTCTCCCCTCCAAAAAGCGCCTCTTTGGGCTCATATTTGGCTACATTGGGAGGCAAGGGAAACTCTTTGGCGATATAGGGTGGATTGGAGACAATCACATCGCACTCTCCTACGCCCTCGTCCAAATCGGCAAACCGCACCTCCACATCCACACCAAAACGCCGAAAATTTTTTTTGGCCAACGCCATGGCTTTTGGATTAATATCGGTAGCGACGATATGAAGATTTGGAAACTTAAGTTTGAGGATTGTACTAATGACCCCGCTGCCAACCCCTATCTCCACCACTCTCTCATCCCCCCGTAGCCAAGGCGCTAACTCCTCGATCAGTCGCTCCGTCTCGGGACGGGGGATCAAAACCCCAGGCTCTATGAGAAACTCTTGCCCAAAAAAGCTCACTCTACCGGTGATATATTCCAACGGCTCATAGGCCGCCCGCCTTTGTACCAGCCCCCAAAAGTGCCAAGGCACCTCAGCCTCAGGGTGGGTATGGAGATAGACCCGATCCTTGCCAAGAGCGTACGCAAGGAGTAGCTCGGCCTCAAACAAAGGCCGCTCACTCACTTCTTTAAGCTGCTCTTTGGCTCTTTTGAGCGCTTCATCGATCCTGATCGATCCCAATACACTCCCCTTTCATCGCTTCATCCGCTTCGCTTTGCTCCTCGAAGCCTAGAGCTTTGAGCCGTTGTATTATCGGCGGATGGGAGTGATAAAAGAAGATATATAAAGGATGGGCCAAGGGAAAGTGGCTATTCTCTTCAACTAGTTTCAATAAAGCATTGCGCAAATTGGCCCGTCCGGCCACCTCGCTGCCGTAGCGGTCCGCCGCGTATTCGTTTCTTCGGCTGACAAAATTGATCAGCGGTAGGAAAAAGAAGAAAAAGACGGGGCTAAGGAGTAAAAACATCGAAATGATACTATACGGAGCTTGAGGCGGGATGCCTACGGCTTGATATAAAGAGTCTGGCAGATTGGCAAAAATATAAAACAGGGCAAAAAACATCACGCCAAGCATAAAAATGTTTTTGTAGATATCTTTATGGCGAAAGTGCCCAAGCTCATGACCAAGCACGGCCAAAAGTTCATTTTTTGAGAGCTTTTGGACGAGCGTATCAAACAGCACCACCCGCTTGCTCTTGCCAAGACCTCCAAAATAGGCATTGAGGCGAGTATCTCGCTTGCTTGAATCCACCACATAGACCCCGCTGGATTTAAAGCCGCTTTTTTGCAAAAGCTCCTCGATATCCTTTTTGAGCTCTTCATCCTCCAAAGGGGTGAATTTGTTGAACATTGGAGCGATGAGGGTGGGATAGAGGAAATTAATCAGTATAATCACCCCAAAAACGAACAAAAATCCCCAAATCCACCAGTTTGGCACATGCAGTACAATCCAACTTACCACATACACTACCAGCGATCCAAAAAGAAGCACGAGCAGCCCCTTTTTAAGCTGATCTTTAATATAGAGGCTTAGAGTCGTATTATTAAAGCCAAACTCTTCGTCGACGACAAATTTTTGATAGATATCAAAAGGGAGCGTAAGCAAGTAATTGATAATCAAAAAAAGATCCACAAAAACTACGCTTTTGATCAAGGGATCGTTGATATCGATCACGCTATCGAGCCATCGAAGCCCAAATCCCATCCAAAAAATAAACAAGATATACTCTACAAAGGCCTCGGCAATGGCAATACGCTCCTTTTTGAGGCTGTATCTGCCCGCTTTAAAAAACTTCGAGGGCATCATCAGCACAGGCTTGCCATCTTTTGCCTTGGCCACAAAACCCGCTTGCATCACCAAGACATAGATTTTGAGTACAATATAGATCCCATAGAGGATACTGACGCCTAACATCCTTTTCCTTTTTTCAAATTTTAACTATTATACACAAAATGTTTAAGCGCAAAGCTTCCAAAAAAATGTGGCGATAAATATTAATTTTTTCTAAAAGGGTGATAAATGGCACTTATAGATCTCAAAAATATCAAGAAAAACTACGAGGCTCAGAAAATTTTGTGCGGAGTGGATTTCACCATAGACGAGGGTGAGAGAGTGGCGATTGTGGGCAAAAACGGAGCGGGCAAATCGACACTGATGAAGATCGTGGCGGGTCTGGAGGAGTTTGACGAAGGAGAGCGGATCGTACGCCAAGGGCTGAGCATCCGTATGCTGCCCCAAGTCCCCCACTTCGAGCCCAATATCACGGTCAAAGAGGCGATCTTGCAGCAGCTAACAGAGATAAACGAGGCCAAAAAAAGATATGAAGAGCTGAGCCTCCAAGTAGCCAAACATCCAGAGGAGGAGACCCTGCTCCAAGAACTCAACAAGATCAGCAACTACCTCGACTATCACAACGCTTGGAACATGGACGAAAAACTGGAGCGTGTACTGGTGGAATTCAATCTCAAAGAGTATGAAGATAGATTGGTGACAACTCTTAGCGGTGGCGAACAGCGGCGTGTGGCGCTGGCAGGGCTCTTATTGCAAAAGCCAGATCTTTTACTGCTGGACGAGCCCACCAACCATCTCGATGTCCATATGGTCTCCTTTTTGGAGGAGATGATCTTAAAAGAGCGTTATACGATGCTTTTTGTCAGCCATGACCGCTACTTTATCGACCGCATAGCCACACGGGTGGTAGAGGTAGAGGATTGCCAGCTTCGCAGTTTCAAAGGCGGCTACAACGACTACTTGCGTCAAAAGGAGGAGCTGCTCAAAAATATGCAAAAGCAGCATGAAAATCTGCTACGCCTTCTCAAACAAGAGGAGGAGTGGCTCAATCGCGGCGTCAAGGCCAGAGTCAAGCGCAATGAAGGGCGCAAAAAACGGGTGATGGAGCTGAGGGAGCAGGCCAAAAAAAATCCCTCCATCATCAAAAAGATCCAGATCCAGCTGGAGCGAGAGAAAAAACACTTCAACCGAGAAGATGGGCTAAGCAAGAAAAAGGTGATGTTCGAACTGGAGAACGTGACCAAGTATGCCGGCGACAAGCTGCTTATCAAAGAGCTCACCACCAGAATATTGCAAAAAGATACCATAGCAATCGTTGGCAAAAACGGAGCGGGCAAATCCACACTGCTCAAGCTTTTATTAGGCGAAATAGAGCCAGATAGCGGCGTGATCAAGCGTGGAGATTTTTCTATTGGCTACTTCGACCAAAACCGCTCCATGCTCGATGATGAGAAAAACCTCATCGAAACTTTTTGTCCAAATGGAGGAGATAGGGTCGAAGTGTGGGGGCGCAGCATGCATGTGTATGGGTATCTTAAAAACTTTCTATTTCCTAAGGAGTTTTTGGACAAAAAGATCGGCAACCTCAGCGGCGGGGAGAAAAACCGGGTAGCTTTGGCACTGCTCTTTACCAAAAAGGTGGACTGCCTAATCCTAGACGAGCCGACCAACGATCTAGACATCCCTACCATCAACATTCTAGAAGAGAATCTCCAAAAGTTTCCGGGATCCGTGATCTTTGTGAGTCATGATCGCTACTTCGTGGATAAAATCGCCAAAAAGCTGCTCATCTTCAAAGGGGATGGGATCGTAGAAGAGTCCTATCAAAGTTACAGCGAGTATCTAGAGATCGAAAAGGAGCTGGGCGAGATAGAAAAAATAGCCAAAGAGACCAAGGAGCCAAAACCGCAGCGCATACGCCAGCGCACCAAAAAGCTCTCCTACAAAGAGGCTAGACGGCTCGAAGAGCTGCCTAGTCTCATCGAAGAGCTTGAAACCAAAATCGCCCAGTTGGGCAACTGCCTCAGTGATCCAAGCTGCTACGAAGAAAAAGGTATAGTCGCCGTCTCAAGCGAATTAGCCCAATTAGAAGAGGAGCATGAAAAATTAATGGAAGAGTACATCGCCTTGGAAGAAAAAAGGGAGGAGCTGGAGGGCTGATGTGCTATACTTTCGCCTTTAAAGGGAGCAGATGAAATTCAAACTCAACAAATATATTATCGACGATATCGTCAACAGCGAGCACCCAAGTGATTTCGAGACCACAAAAGAGTATGCAGTACTCATCTTGCGTCTGCCATACATCAAAGAGAATAAAGTCAAAGTGATCAGCTACCCTTTTTTAATACGAAAGGGCAAAGTGTACCAGTACTCAAGAGAGTCTCAAGAGTTTGTACCTCTTGGAGATTTCAAAGCGCTCCACGACTTTTTAGATATCCGCATTGATAAAATTTTGGCTAAAATATCCAAACTCCAAACTACTATCGAAAAGATGGAAGACAGGCTCTATGAAAACAATATCGATTCCAACTTTCCCAACGAGTGGCTTGTGCTCAAAAAAGAGCTGGCCCTTATCGAGCGCCTGATGGGACACTCGATGGTAGCGTTCCAGAGATTTTTGAAATATTTCAAAGATGAGCTCGATGAGTTGGCATATAAAGACTTGGAAGAGCATATCGACAGAGCTTTTCGCTTTTCAAAAAACGGTATCGAAAAACTAGACAACCTCTACAACTTTTATAGAGCCAAAATGGATGAGAAGATGAACAAAATCGTCTTCGTGCTCACCATCATCTCGGCTATATTCTTACTTCTTACACTCATTACAGGATTTTTTGGGATGAATACCAGTGATCTGCCTTTTACACAAGGGGAACACGGCACTCTCAAAGCCACCTTATTAGCTTTGATTTTTGAAGTGCCTTTTGTGTGGTGGATATGGAGAATGATGCAAGCTTGATACTCCACCGCTCTCCTAAGCTACCTTAGGTTGCTGGCGGGCATTTTAGGTCAGGTGTATCCCACCTTGACCGACGGCTTTGGTTTTTGACCGTCATTGAGTATTATACAAAAAAATCAGCAGGCTACGCCTGAATGACCTTATATCCACCTCCTGAAAGAGGTGGTGGTTTTACGGTCATATTTGATAATCTGCCTAAAATCCGTAAATATCTTTCCAAAACAGGATAGTATTACTAGCGTTATCATCCCCTTGAATAAAAAGTTCCCTTTTAAATCCGACAAAAAGAGGTTTTTCAAACAGCTCATCCACCCCCGTACAATCCCCTTGCTCCTCTAACTTTTTAGAGTCCCCGATCCAATTGGCCAAAAAACGAAGCTGCCATTGCGTGCGTATGGTTTGGGAGGAGAGGGGTTTGTATCTGCGAAGACAATTGAGCCTTTTTTCTCCAATCGTCCCTTGGATATGCAAAAGACCCTCTAAAGGCTCTTTGGTCATATTCAGCTCTACCCTCTTTAAAGTGATAGTTCCTTGGATATAGTCTTGCACCTTGATTTTTTTAGGCTTTATGGGAGCAAGTAGCAAATAAGGATTGGAAGCGCCGACTTTACACTCATATGCGATAGAGCCACTTTGCTTTGAAAATTTTCGTATCGAAAAATTACTATCTTCAAAACTATCCATACAGCTATAAAAAATAGCCTTATTTGCCTCTTTGTGAAAAAAAATCCCCTTAAGAGGCGTGATTTTCCCATTCTCTTGCAAATATTCAAAATAGCCGTTTTTATGGCCCATCAATTTGTAGACGGCCCCCGTCCTCGCATCCACAAATACCCAAGAGTAGGCCTTGCGATTAGGATCGTACAGATCGGGCCTAAAGCCTACATAGATAAAATAGCCTATCATCTGTAAATCTGCGATGGAGACGGAGTATGCGAGAGGTTTCCAACCAAAAGGATTAGAAATCGAGGGGGGGTACCCCAAAAGCTTATAGTATCCGCTTACCTCCCCTTTATCATCCAAAGCGGCATAGATCCACTCTGCAGCCGGATCTTTTCGTACCAAAAAAAACTTTCCATCGATACGAAACTCTTTGGAGAGCAGATACTTTTTTAGCTCATCCACATACCCCGCCATCAAAGAAAAGGCCAATATACATAGCAATACGATCTTTTTCATACCCTCATTATACCAAGAATTTTAAAATTTCCTCTTCGATCCGCTCTTTGGGCACGACCGTATCGTAGATTATAGGCTTATCAAACAAAGCCTTGATGGATGGCGGGATGGGAGCGCCCGTGATTTTAGCCACCTCTTCAAGTGCTTCTTTATCTCTTTTGCTCTCTCCCGTCAAGGCCTTCAATACTGTCGGGGCGAACTTCGTCCATTCGGCTGTGGAGTAAGCGACCGTCGGCCTGGTGGAGTCGAAGAGTTTGATAGTGGTAGCGGTGTGGGGATCCATCAAGTAGCCTTTGTGCAGGGCATACTCTTTGATCACCTCGGCCACCTCTTCGTCGGTAGAAAAATCGGCCTCGAAGTCCGCTTGCAAACTCTTTAGCTCCTCAGGTGTCAGCTCGTAGTAGCCCTTTTGATCTAGGCTCTCCATCAGCTCTTTTGTGCGCTTCGCTCCAAATTTGTCAAAGAGCACACGCTCTACATTGGAGGATTTGAGGATGTCCATCGCCGGTGAGGTGGTCTTTTTGAGCTCTTTGTCTCTTAGATCGTAGCGCCCCTTTTGGATCAACTCGGTCAGGACATTGTTTTCGTTGGAGGCTATCTTGATCGTACCGATAGGCACACCCATCTTTTTGGCGTAGTAGCCCCCAAGGGCATTACCGAAGTTGCCGCTAGGCACGATGATATCGATGGACTCACCCATTTGCACCACCCCTCGTCGCACCAGCTCCAGATAGCTATGGATATGGTAGATGATTTGGAAGATTATACGCCCAAAATTGACGGAATTGGCGGCGCTCAGCTCGATACCAAGCTCCTTAAGCCTTTCGTTGAATTTAGGAGAGGCCAGCAGCGACTTGAGAGCGCTTTGGGCATCGTCGAAGTCTCCGATGATACCGATCACTTTGAGATTTTGGCCATCTTCTGTCACCATCTGCAGCCGCTGCACGTCACTGGTGCCACCATCGGGATAGAGGCAGGCCACACGGACATTTGGGCGGTTTTTGAAGCTCTCCAGCGTCGCCGGTCCCGTATCACCGCTCGTAGCCGCCAAGATCAGATACTCCTCGCCCCGCTCTTTGGCCAAGCTTGAGAGGATATAGCCAAAAGGCTGCAAAGCCATATCCTTAAAGGCTCTCGTGGGCCCGTGCCACAGCTCGCTCACATACAGATTTGGCTCCACATCTACCACCGGTATGGGATTGTTCGGATCGTCGAAACGATCATACAGATCCACCGCCTCTTTGAGCAGACTGGGCTCTATATCGATACCGAAGCGATCCAGCATCCCTAAAGCCAGCTCTTTATAGGAGCTCTCAAGATGCTCTTGCAAAAACTCCTCTCCAAGCCTTGGCAGCTCCTTTGGCACATATAGCCCGCCAAAGCTGGCGCTCGGATGTAAAATCGCCTCGCTAAAGCGCACAGCTTTTGGATGTCTGCCATCGTTTCCTCTGGTTTCGATAAACTCCATCACCTCACCTTTTTTTGTGGTATTGTACCAAAATGCGATCCATCCACTCCAGATACTCCGCACTCCCCTCATCGATCTTGATGGCGATGATCTCGGGTACTTCATAGGAGTGCAGCT
>WGAT01000061.1 GCA_015494715.1 Campylobacterota bacterium | reverse complement strand
TTGCCAATCCCAGTGCCACGACGGCACTTATTGCGATTTTACTTTTCATCGTTTCTCCTTTTGTGATGCGATTGCCCCTCCCCACATTCTTATTCTTCGGGAATATCACCCTGCTCCATCTTCTTCTTCTCATCAAAATAGATCCAGATCATCGGCAAAATGATCAACATATGCAAGGTAATTGTCAGCGTCATTGGCCCTTGATTGAGTCTAGACCAGAAACTACAGACCACATCGGTACATGGTTCGATACACATTTTTTCTCCTTTCTTAATCAATTATAGAAATTTTTTTATTAATTCTAACTTTAGAGCAAACGGCTTAAGCCGCCGCTGCCGCTACTTCCGCCTCACTCTCTTGAACAGGCTGTTTTTTGGTACAGGTCAAAAGATCATAGACTAAGAAAATATAGCCCACAATCACCATGAGACCGGTCACAAGTCTCCAGCACATACCTTGCCAGAACCATTCATTATTTTGGGCGGCAAAAAATCCTTCCCATGTAGCCCCATACATACCCCGCTCGACCATAGTCTGCACATATGCGGCAATTGTCAAAGAGACGGTCATCAAGAGTACGCCTACGGTGATCAAAGTGATAGCCCACCATCCAGCTTTTGTCATCTTGAGCTCTTTGAGCCCCGCTTTACCTTGGATCGCCAGATAGACTGCCGCGATCATGATCGCCACATACGCTCCAAAGAATGCCAGGTGTCCATGGGCTGCCGGCCATTGGGTACCATGGGTGTAGAGGTTGATTTGAGGCAATGTATGCATAAATCCCCACACACCAGCACCCAAGAAGTTGCCAAAGGTCTCAACGGTGAGCCAAGAAAAGGCTGGTACATTGGTGATTTTATTCCCTTTCCCTGTCTCTTTACCCCAGTCATACAAGACATGGACAAAAAGACCTACCAATGGTACTGGCTCGAGTGCAGAGAAGAGCGCACCGATTTCCCACCAATACTCTGGCGTTCCGATCCAAAAGTAGTGGTGACCAAGCCCCAAGATACCTGAGCCAAACATCATGGCCACTTCGATCCAGAGCCACATCTCCACCACTTTTCTGTTGGCATTGAGTGTCTTGATAAGGATATAGCCGCCAACCGCCGCTACATACACTTCCCAAGTCGCTTCCACCCAAAGGTGTACGACCCACCACCACCAGTATTGATCCACAGCGATATTATCGGTATAAAACATTCCGGCCAGATACAAACCGGCCAAGGCGATAAGGTCAGCCATCAAAACAGCCAAAATACCGGTACGACGACCGCTCATGACCGTAGCGTAGACATTGTACAAAAAGATAAGTACCACCACTACGATACCAATATCAGCCCATCGTGGCGCTTCGATATATTCACGACCTTCGGTGATAAACCAGATAGTAGACTCTTTTCCCGGACCTATTTGAATAAAAAGATAGACTAAGACTACTACCGCCACGGCTGCCGTGAGTACATAAAAAGCCAAATTTCCAAGCTTAATACCTACAACCTCTCGCCCGGCTTCATCGGGTAAGAGCCAATAGACCGCTCCAATCATCGCATAGAGCAGCCACACTACAAGGGCGTTGATATGGACCATTCTGTTGATGGAAAAGTCAAGCACGCCAAACAAAAAGTTCGGATACATAAATTGTATCGCCGCAAAAAGCCCAAAGAGCAGCTGGGCGCCAAACAAAACGATCGCAACCGTAAAATACTTGAGGGCTAGCTTCTGCCCTTCATACAGATTACTTCCATGCATCTACCGCTCCTTTGATTTTTCCAAAGTTTCGTGGGAAGCCGTTGGTATCGATAGCCGACATAAACTTCAAATATGCCACCACCGCTTTGGCCTCTTTTTTCGTGATACCAAGATTTGGCATCTTTCTTTCATGCATCGCCATAGCCGGAGGATTTTGCAAAAATGTGGCCATTGCGTACTCTTTGCCGCCATATGCGGGCGCTAATGTATTCCAGTTTGGATCGAGCCACGCTTTGGTCAGATCTGGCGCGTAATACGCACCGTTGCCAAGAAGCGTATGGCAATCCATGCAGTTTTTGGCTTGGATAGTGAGTTTGCCCAGATGGATCAGTTCTCTAGCCTCTTTTTCACTATAATTATCCCGCCCGAAAAACTTCTCTTTTTCTTCATACTTGCTATTGCCGTTGGCATCCATCCCTCCGATGATAGGGACTTCGTGTCCTCGTTTGCGACTCAGCTGGTAATCGATCTTATAGTTGATCACTACTGGCGAGGGGATCCTTTTATCCACTTTATTCTTAATATCTTGTGCCGTCCCCATTTGCATCTGGGACATGGAATCAAACGTTAAAAGTATCAGCAGCACCGCCGATACGCCAGTTACCCAAGTCGCGGAGCGTCGCCAGAAGCGATTGGAGCTCCAAACAGATGGTTTACCCATACTACCTCCTTTAAGATGTGGTCATTTTATGGTGCTCGAAGCGGTTGTGCACCTTTTCGAGTAGAAAATAGACGATATGCGGAAATACCAAATATCCCACCATCGCGCCGATCAAAACTTTTTGCGTATAAGGTTCTACCCGCAGCAGTACTCCCAGATAGTAAATACAAGCCACTAAAGCCAGCCAGGAGAGATAAGCCAAGATCATAAACCATCTTTTTACCAATCTCAGTTTTACCAGCGTAAAAAATCCAGCATATGCCATTCCAAAAAAGATGACCATAGCAGATATTACAAAGATTGGTAAAAAATCTTGGATCGGAATATCGTGCATATAATATTCCATCAATCCCTCCTTTATTTACAAGTTACAAAAATTATTTTATATGGATTTGACGTCAATTACTTTGACATTGGTCAAATGTCACTTTTTTGTCACTTTTGACTTAATTGGAATTTAATCCCATCCAGACTATAATCGAAGAAAAAACAAGAGTGAAAAATGGAGAATTTAAAGAGCTTTTATCTTTTTGACAATCTTAATGAGCATCAACTCCAAAGACTCAAAGAGATCTCAACTATAAAAGAGTTTCCAAAAGGGAGCATCCTCTTTTACGAAGGGGATAGCGCAAAAAATTTAATACTCCTGACTAAAGGAATACTCCAAATCTACAAGACCGATCATAAAGGCAATAAAATCGTTTTGCATGTCTTTTATCCAAATAACCTCATCGCAGAAATTGCCAACTTTGAAAAAATGCCCTATCCGGCGACGGCGGAGTTTTTGACCGAGGGGAAAGTGCTTATGATAGATTATGAAATCTTTGAGAAAGAATTTTTAAAAAATCCTGAGATATCTTTTACCATCATCAAATCTTTAACCAATAAAATCAGACATCTAGAGCATGTCATCACCAACGATTTGGTACTCAGCTCCACAGCCAGAGTGGCCAAATTTATTTATGAGCACGAGGATGAATTTAGAAATCTTAAAAAAAACGAGATCGCCACACTGCTCAATATCACTCCAGAGACTCTCTCTCGCATTATCTCAAAATTTAAGCAAGGCAATATTTTGCAAAAACAAGGCAATCAATACGTTATCGTCCAAAAAGAGCGGCTCAAACCTTTTTTTACATAACTAAAACTTCATCCCAAAGTCTCAAGCTTAGCTTGGAATAGGATCGGCTATGGCTCTATTCGCCCTTAAAGCCAGAACCCTTCATCTTTAGGTGTAGGGAATATGGTCAAGGATATCAATCTTTTGCTATCAATTCTCCTCCCTCCAATCGCCAGACCATGCCTATCTTTTTTGCCTCCTCGCTGCTGTGTGTGACAAAGAGCAGCGTAAAGCCAAGTTGTCGTTGGAGCGTGAGTATCGTCTCAAGCAGCTCCTCTTTGAGCTCTTCATCTAGACTAGAGAGTGGCTCGTCCATCAAAAGCAGTGGCGGCTCCAAAACAAGGGCTCTAGCCAGTGCCACTCGCTGGCGCTCTCCGCCCGAGAGCTGATGGATGGCTCGAGAGCCGTATCCTTGCAGTCCCACCATATCCAAAAATCGCTCTACCATCTCCTTGCGTTTATACGAGGGGACTCCTTTTATCTTGAGGCCAAATTCCACATTTTGCGTCACACTCATATGGGGCCATAAAGCCAAATCTTGGAAGATCATCCCCACACCCCTTTTGTGGGGCGGCAGTAGAATAGTGCCCGCTTCGCTCACTTTTCGGCCGTTTATGAAAATTGCCCCTTGTGAAGGAGCGACAAAGCCGGCGATAGAGCGCAAAAGCGTACTTTTGCCACTGCCAGAGCGTCCCATCAGCGCTACCTTTTGCCCTTGTTGCAAGGCAAAGGAGATATTTTTCAAAATGGGCTTGTTCCCTATGCTTACTGATACATTTTCAAAGCGTACCACGAGCCATCCTCCCTACCAAAGCGATGAAAAGGGCTACAAAGAGTATCGTCCAAAAACAGATAGCCGCCACGAGCGAGGGGTCTGCATTGGCGCTGAGCGTGGCTATCTGGACTGAGATGGGAGAAAATGTGGCCGGGTGGAGGAGCATGGCCAGATCGCTCTCTCGCAGCACGAATAAAAAGCTCAAAACCCAGGAGACAATAAGCCCCTTTTTGGCCAAAGGCAAAATGATCCATACCGCCCGTTGCCAAGGGGTGGCGCCGCACAGAGCCGCAGCCTCTTCCAAAGAGGGCGGGATGCTTTGCAAAGCGCTTTGGGTGATTTTGGTGCTAATGAGCAGATACTTGCCGATGTAGCCGATCATAAGCATCCAAAGGGTGGAGTAGAGCCACGGGACAAAGCGGTTGTACCATAAAATCAAAGCCACGCCAAGCACTACCGAGGGGATCAAAAAGAGTACAAAGAGCGCCTCGTCGATCCCCCAACTACTTTGTTTTCGCAAAAGCTGTGCTG
>WGAT01000060.1 GCA_015494715.1 Campylobacterota bacterium | reverse complement strand
TTGGCTTTGGTACAGCAATTTTATAGACAAATTCGATATACCACACCTTGCCTCCAAAGCTTGGAACGAAGCGAAGCTCTTGGAGCTTCTTGATATGCTTCATATGCTTTGGAAGCTTGAAGCGAAGCTCTTTGGTTGTGAGTCCAAACTCTTTGGCAAGAGCGGGCTTGACGGAGACTACCACGTAGCCCTTTTTGATTCTTGCGCTCCTGCCTTGGATAGGGACGCTCATAAAAAGCGTCTCTTGGCTTTTTCTATCTTTCTTGTAGCTTGGCAGGCGTATCTTGTCGCTATATTTCCCTTGGTTTTTGAGCTTCAAAAGTCCAAAGAAGCTGCGCATATCCCTATCGACGAGCCTAACAACGCTTTGGGCTATGTCGCTCAGAAGCATCTGGTAGTTGGGAGAGGTTTTGACTCTGTGGTAGTTGGCGGTATAGTTGAGATACTCGCCATTTTGGAAGTAGTATGGACGCACGCTATAGAGGGCCTCGTTGTAGAGCCTTGCACAGGTAAGGCTCATAGCTTTGATAGCCTCCATCTTGGAGGATTTGAGCTTAAGGCGGTTTCTTTGCGTGCGTATTGCTTCCACACGCATATTATACTAAAATCTAACGAAAGGAGGAAGTAGGCGTTCTCCTCCCCGCCTTAAAAGGCGAGGTTTTTGAATGCTGAAATATTAGATGAAAAAGTTGATCTTAATTTTTATGGGAGCAATATGGCTTTTTGGGGCAATCCAGTGGGAGAGCGATTTTCAAACGGCGTATAAAAAAGCTTTCAAAGAGAAAAAACCGCTTTTTGTTTTTATGCAAAGACTCTCCCCTCCTTGTAGATGGTGTGAGAAGATGAAGCATACCACTTTACACGACGCAAATATATCCAATATCATCAATCAACGCTTTGTAGCCCTCAAAGTGACACGAGAAAATCAAGATTATCCCGCTTCTTTGTATTCGCAATATGTCCCTGCCATTTTTATTATAGACCCTGCGACAAACAAAATCATAACAAGGATTATAGGGTATTGGGATGTACACGATTTTCAAAGCGATTTAGATTATATTTTTCGTTTAGTAAAGAAAAAAAAATAGAATTTGTGGAATGAGATCAAATTATCTTACATTTCCAAAGCTGCGATTCCCTGAGTTTGGCGAGCCGTGGATTGAAAAAAAGCTAGGGGAGAGTACTGAAATTGTGCTGGGGCAATCGCCAAAATCCCAATTTTACAATACGAATAAAGATGGTCTGCCACTCATTCAAGGGGCCAACGATTTTACTAAAATTCATAAGTATACGACTCAAATAACCAAAGTGTGTGAAAAAAACGACATTATTATGAGTATACGGGCGCCCGTTGGCACATTAATCAAAGCAAAGGAGCGATGTTGTTTAGGTAGAGGCGTTTGTGCCATCAAGGCAAACGACTTTTTTTATCATCTCCTTACCAAAGACCGCAATCGATTAAAAAAGTATGCACAAGGGAGTACCTTTGATGCGATTGGCTCAAAAGATTTACAATCTTTTAAAATCTTCATCCCCCCAACTCTCGCCGAACAGGAAAAAATCGCCTCCTTTTTAAGCGCCGTCGATAAAAAAATCGATTTGCAAGAGCAAAAAATTGAGCAGCTTGAAAAATACAAAAAAGCTCTTTTGCAAAAACTCTTTGCCACAAAGGAGAAAAAAGAGCCAGAGCTCCGATTTCCTGAGTTTAGCGGGGCGTGGGTTGAGAAGAGGTTGGGGGAGATTGGAATATTTCAAAAAGGCACCAGTATCACTAAAAAAGAATTAAAACAGGGAAATATTCCTGTAATTGCTGGAGGAATTGACCCAGCTTATTTTCATAATCAAGCAAATAGACAGGGAGATACAATAACAATTAGTAGTAGTGGTGTTAATGCAGGTTTTATTAATTATTTTAATATACCAATTTTTGCTTCAGATAGTTTTACAATTCAATGTAAAAAAAATATATGCATAACAAGATTCCTATTTTATTTATTAAAAAGAATACAGAATAAAATTTTCTTACTACAAAGTGGAGGTGCTCAACCTCATATATATCCGAAAGATTTAATGCCTTTAAAAATCCATATCCCTCCAACCCTCGCCGAACAGGAAAAAATCGCCTCATTCTTAAGTCGTATTGATGAAAAAATAAAACTTGAAAAAGAGAAACTCGATAAAATCAAGTCCTATAAAAAAGGATTATTACAAAAAATGTTTGTATAATGAAAAGACATAAACCCTTTTAAGGAGAAACTATGGAAAAAATGCCCGTTTTTGATCCCCCCCAAAGAATTAAACGGCGTGCTCGCATCAACTCGATGGATCAGTATTGGCAGATGGTCAAGGAGGCTAAGGAAGATTACGAGGGCTTTTGGGATAAGTGGGCCAAAGAGAAGATCGACTGGATCGAGCCATATACTCAAGTACTCGATGAGAGCGAAGCTCCTTTTTACAAATGGTTCGTAGGGGGTAAGCTCAATGTCACCCAGCAGTGTATCGACCGCCATCTGGACAAACGCAAAAACAAGGCGGCAATCATCTGGGAAGGCGAGCCCGGCGACAGACGAGTCATTACCTATTTAGAGCTTTACTATGAGGTAAATAGATTTGCTAATTTGCTCAGACATAAATTTGGGGTCAAAAAAGGCGATCGAGTCGTCATCTACATGCCAATGATCCCCGAAGCCGCTTTTGCGATGCTGGCGTGCGCTAGGATTGGGGCTATCCACTCGGTAGTCTTTGGCGGTTTTAGCGCCGAGGCTTTGAGGGATCGGATCCAAGACGCCAAAGCCAAACTGATCATCACCGCAGACGGAGCCTACCGCAGAGGCAAGCCCTATATGCTTAAGCCCGTGGTAGATGTGGCTTTGGCCAAAGGGTGCGAGAGTGTAGAAGCTGTGCTGGTTGTACGACGCAACGAAGAGGAGATCAAATGGCACGAGGGACGAGATTACGACTATTTTGAGCTTGTCAAAGAGATGCCTCCTCGCTGCGAGCCAGAGATTATGGATAGCGAAGACCCCTTATTTTTGCTCTATACTTCGGGTAGCACCGGCAAGCCAAAAGGGGTACAGCACTCTCAAGCTGGTTATATCCTCTGGGCACAGCTGACCATGGAGTGGGTCTTTGATCTGCACGATGAGGATACCTATTGGTGCACCGCGGATATTGGCTGGATTACCGGACATACCTACATCGTCTACGGACCTTTGGCAGCCGGTGGCACGACTCTGATGTATGAAGGCACACCTCTGTATCCAGATGCCGGCAGATGGTGGAGGATGATCGAAGAGTATAAGGTCAATCAGTTCTACACCGCTCCTACGGCTATTAGGCTACTGCACAAAGAGGGACCAGACGAGCCAGAAAAATACGATCTAAGCTCCTTGCTGATCTTAGGGACCGTCGGCGAGCCTATCAATCCGGACGCTTGGATGTGGTACTTTGAAAAGGTCGGACGAGGCCAGTGTCCCATCGTCGATACATGGTGGCAGACCGAGACGGGCGGCCATATGATCAGTCCGCTCCCCGGAGCCACGCCCATCAAGCCCGGATCGGCCACATTCCCGCTGCCGGGCATCTTTGCCGAAATTATCGATCAAGAGGGCAACAAGAAGCCACCACACCAAAAAGGGTATTTGTGCATCACCAAGCCGTGGCCAAGTATGATTCGCACCATCTGGGGCGATCCCAAGCGCTTCGTACAAAGCTACTTTAGTACCTGCAAGAAAGAGGGCAAACCGGTCTACTTCAGCGGCGACGGGGCGATGTATGATGAGGATGGCTACATCTGGATCACGGGTCGTATGGATGACGTGATCAACGTCAGCGGCCATAGGCTGGGTACCGCCGAGATAGAAGCGGCCATCGGACACCATCCACGGGTAGCCGAGTGTGCCGTCGTAGGCAAACCCCACGAAGTCAAGGGGGAGAGCGTTTTTGCCTTTGTGGTGCTCAAAGCCGATCAAGGTACGGCCGATGAGATGGAGCTTGTCAAAGAGATCAACGAGGTCATCGTCAAAGATATCGGACCTTTGGCCAAATGTGACGAGATCGCATTCGTGCCGGGACTGCCAAAAACAAGAAGCGGCAAGATTATGCGGCGGATCTTGCGGGCTATCGCCAAAGGCGAAGAGATCAAGCAAGACACCTCAACCCTCGAAGATCCAAGCGTCGTCGAAAAGATCATAAGAATAGTACAAGGCTAAGCGGCTTACAAGCCGCAGCCGCCGCCCCCACATCCTCCCTTTTGTACGTTAAATTCCTCTTCGTATCCGCAAGCCTCGCATCGATAGATCAGACTCGATGTACCGCTGCAGCCACCGCTTTTGGAGCGTTTAAGGCCGATGGTGGGCCGTTCGCACTCTGGGCAGATACCTTTTTGGATCTGTGAGAGTTTTTTGCCTTTTTCTTTGATGTAGAGGTAGTATGTCAGCGTACCCAAAACGACCACGATTACACTTACGATAAAAAGATACATCACTCTCTCGCAAAGACGCTTGAAGTGGCGCAAATGGTTTGGAGCATATATTTCGCATCCAGACTACCGGCTCTGTTGGCCCGCTTCCACCACCGCACCGCCTCCTCTTGAGATTTGGGCACGCCCCACCCTTCGTAGTAGAGTATTCCTAGATGGTACATCGCCTCGGCGTTTCCCATTTTGGCCAATTCCTCAAAGATCGGCTTAGCCTCTTGGAAGCGATCTTTTTCAAACAGCTCTTTTGCTTTTTGCAACATTACCCCTCCTTTTCGGTATAGTGTAGCGTAAGTCCTTCCTCGCTCATCACAAAGCCGTTGATGATGAGCCGTCCATCGTGTACCATCCTGTGGTGTTTGGCGCACAAAGGGATCAAATTGTAACGATGGTTGGCTTTGAAATGATCGATAAAGCCCTCTTGCGCTTTGGCTTTGGGGGCGATATGATGGACCTCCTCAACCGCTTCGTTACAAATGGCGCATTTGGTCAGATAGAGCTTTTTATTATAGCGGCTCTTTTTCTTTTGACGCAGCAGCTCGATCTCGCTATGGTCTTTTGTCAAGCGCTTTCTTGTCTCAAAAGCATAGCGTAAAAATTTCTCGTCCATATGCAACGCTTTGGCAAACTCCAACCCATACATCGTACTGCCACTGCCCACGGCCAGTTTGCGATCATAGATCAAGCGATCGCTCTGCTCGTCGTATCGAACCCCAAGATGCAAAAAAACAAGCCCTCGAAGACGCTTGATCTCCTCCATATCGACCAACTGATGCAAATGGGTGGCAAAAATGTAGTACGCCCCTATCTCATCAAGACGCCTAATCGCCGCACTGACGATAGAAAGAGCCGAGTAGGTCTCCGTGCCGTGGCTCACTTCGTCCCCAAGTACCAAAGAGTTGGCGCTGGCTCGGTTGAAGATATTTTTGAGCTCTAACATCTCCACGGCAAAGGTGGAGAGGCCTTTATAGAGATTGTCCTTGGAGACGATACGGGTAAAAAGCTTGTCCACGACCGAGTAGCGCATCGAGGTAGCCGGTACGAACAGACCGGACTGGGCCATAATGACCGCCAGTCCCACGCTCTTCATCAAGGAGCTTTTGCCGCTGGAGTTGATGCCATACAGCAGCGCCCCTTGGACCGCTTTGCCCCCGCTCGCCTCTAGCGTGACATGTTTGTGGCTCGTCTCTTTCGGATCGCCTAAGAATAGATCGTTTGGTATATAGATGCCGTTTTCTTCTCTTGATTCTATCAAAGGATGGCGAAGGGCGATAAACTCCAAAGTACGCTCTTGGACGATTTTGGGTCTGGCATAGTTGAAGCGCTTGGCGCAGATCGCTCCGCTAATAGCCCAGTCGATCTGGGCTACGAAAGTAATCAACCGCTCGACAAGAGCGCTGCGCTCACTCTCTAGCTTTTCGAGGGTTTGTACGAACTCCTCCTTGACCAAAGCGACCAATCTACTTTGTAACGCCACGATCTCTTTGGATATTTCGTCCATCATCGAAGAGGTAAGTTTGACGCTGTTTTTTAGGCGGCGGATAGTGAACTCTTTACCAAGATGATGACGATCCTCCACGCTAAAGAGGTGCTGGGCCAAAGCCTTTTCTATCTGGGCGAATCTGGTGCGAGTGAGGCTCAAATAGTGCCCCTCGCTCTCCATCCATCCAATGCTTACTTGCCCCTCGTCCTTCTCAAAAAGCTCGGCCACGCCTGCTCGAATCTGCTCGAGCCTATCCATATTGCGCTTAATCTGCTCTTCGAGACGATCGATTTGTGCTTTAACCCCGTAATTGAAGATATTGGCGTCTATTTGGTCTTGTCGATATTTTCCGCATCGATCCAGATTAAAAAGTCGCTCGAGCTCTTTGCGAAATTCTTCTACTTCTTGAAGCTCGCACCCTTGAAGCTCTTTCTCCTCTTTGAGGATTTGCTCAATGGAAAAAAGCGACAGATGCAGATAGTTGATTTCGTAGGGGTGGGCTTTTTTGAGTTTGATACGGCGTATAATCCGCTCAAGATCGTAGATTTGACGAAGATACTTTTTAAAAGTGGGAAAATCTTCCAAAAAGCTTTGGATCATATCGTAACGGCGCTCAAGCTCTTGAGTATCTTGGATGGGGTGCAGCAATCGCTCTTTTAAGAGTCGTTTGCCCATCGGCGTGGAGGTGTGATCGAGGAGTTTGAGCAAAGTCATCTCGCTTGAATCTTTTGAGATGACGCTTAGCTGCTCTAAAGCGTTATTACCCAAATAGACAAAACGCTTATCCCCCAAAATTTGCGGTTTGGAGAGTTTTTGTACGATAGCCGGGTCGTGATCGAGGATAAAATCGAGTAGTTTAGCCAGACTCTCCGAAGCGTAAGGATAGAGCTCTAGGTCCAAAAATTCGATGGGGGACAAGAATGAGTGGATATCGAAAACTTTGCCAAAAAGCTCGTTTTGGTAGGTGATTTTAGGGCGATAGTCGATCTCGTGGCAGACAAACCCCTCCAATTCCAAATAGGTATGCACAAACTCCTTATCCACTTCCCCTTCAAAACCAAGCAGCACCTCAGAAGTCTCTAGACTGCGAAGCAGAGTAAAAACTTCGTCCAAAGCGTAGGTACGATCCTCTTGGGTAGAGTGAAACTCCCCCGTCATACACCGCCCGGTGGTTACGTCCACGGCGGCGTAGCCGGCATAGTAACACCCCTTGTTCTGCCCTATGATAAGTGAGGCGATATAGTTTTCTACGCTGTTGGTCGTAAACTCAAAATTGGTACCTGGGGAGATGATGTTGGCCAAATAGCGCTCTACTTTTGGAGGCTCGCCACGCTGACGAATCAGTACGATCGTATAGCGTCCGCTTTGGACCAATCGATCCAAATAGCGCTCCAAAGCGACACTTGGCACTCCGGCCATCAAAGGATTGGAGATGGAGATTTCTGGAATCGTTTTGTTTTTGCGAGTAAGCTGGATATTGAGTAGTTCGGCCACCTCCTTGGCCTTGCCGATTTGAAGCTCTTCGTTAGCGACTTCGTAAATCTCAAAAAAAGAACCCACCTCCATCAACACTACCACATCCAATCCGTAGAATTTCTCAAAATAGCTTTGAATGTCAAAATAGGTCTGGGTAAGTAGTTTCTTCTTGTCGCCAAGCAGTTTGTTGAGGTACTCCTTATCGAACAAATCCTACCTTAATAACTTTTTCGTTATTATATATCAAAAAAGGAGTCCTATGGAGCTGTGCGTCGCTCTTGATCTTCCATCCAAAGAGAAAAATATCGAGCTAGCCCAAAAATTGAGGGATTATCCTCTATGGCTCAAAGTGGGTCTTCGCAGTTTCATACGAGACGGCAAGGAGTTTGTCCAAGAGCTACAAAGTCTTGGCGAGTTTAAGATTTTCCTCGATCTTAAACTCTACGATATCCCCAATACAATGGCCGACGCGGCCGAAGAGATCGCAAAGATGGGCGTAGAGATGTTCAACATCCACGCAAGTGCGGGTATGGAGGCGATGAGCGGCGTAATGCAAAGACTCCAATCTTTACCCAAACGCCCCCTCGTACTGGCGGTAACGGCTCTGACATCTTTTGATGAGGAGCAGTTTGCCAAAATCTACAACGACACCATCGAGCATAAAGCCAAACAATTTGCCAAAGAGGCGTATGAGGCCAGATTGGATGGGGTGGTTTGCTCCGCTTTTGAGAGTCGTGTAATAAAACGGATCACCCATGAGGATTTTTTGACCCTTGCTCCGGGTATTCGCCCCTTTGGGGAGTCGAGCGACGATCAAAAGAGGGTAGCTGACCTTAAATTGGCCAAACAAAACCAAGTGGATATCATAGTAGTAGGCCGCCCTATCTATCAAGCCTCAGATCCAAAGGCGGTCGTTCAAGAGATATTGACAAAGTTGTAAAATTTTTCTATAATTTCATCCACTTGCGGACAGGTGGGTGAGCTGGCTGAAACCACCTCCCTGCTAAGGAGGCGTACCCATTACGGGTACCGAGGGTTCGAATCCCTCCCTGTCCGCCATCAAGACAAAAAACTTTTTATAATTCCGCTCTATTGGATTTATACAAGTTTCTTCCACATTGGCTGGGTAGCTCAGCTGGTGAGAGCGCTGGTCTCATAAGCCGGAGGTCGGGAGTTCAAGTCTCCCCCCAGCTACCATCTATTTATTCATTTGTATCTTCTTTTCTATTTTTTGATCCGGCGGATTTACCAATGTAGCGATATAACTTCCTAATATAACCATAGCGCTTAATCCCAAAAATATTACCGCTGCCGTTATGATTTGCTCTTTTTGCATGCTCTCTCCTTTGTTTTATGTTATCAAAATGTAATTATTGTACTCTAATATTTTATTGCATAAACGCATCCAAAAGGGAGATCTGATGAAAAAAATGTTACTACCGATCTTTTTATCGGGTTCGCTTTTCGCTATGAGTGTAACTTTATATCAAGATACCAAAACGGGGGCTTTGTATACGAAACCTGGCCCAAATCGTATAAAGCTTGGAGAATTCATCTCCAAAGACGAAATAGTTGCGACCACCAAAGATATCCAAAAAAAGATGGGAAAAGAGCTAGGAGGCACAAAAGTTTTTTCAAAAGTACCAAAGCTCAAAATCAACGGTACGCACTATTTAGGCTATCGATATACGCACTATGACAACAAAACCAAATCGGATGTGAGCCGATTTGAAACAAGAAGAAACTACTTTCAAGTCAAAGCCTACTGGAACGATAAAGATTACGCTAGGATGACGATGGATACATATCAAGATAGTAGAGGGAGTTGGAATTTTCGTTTAAAATATGCCTATTTATATCTTAGCGATATCTTGCCTTATACAGGAGTAGAGTTTGGACAAGTCCACAGACCTTGGATCGATTATGCTGAGCATCATGGATGGCTCTATCGCAGTATCTCCGAGACTTTCGTAGAGACCCACAATGCCGCGCATGTGATCAACTCCGCGGCTCCGGGAGTCGATTTTAAGACTAAAACGCCATATTTTAGCAGCGAGATGGGGCTGTTCAATAATGGTGGCTATCATAGCAAAAAGAGTGGTTCTGGGCAGAGTTTTGAGTGGCGTCTAACCTATCATGCGTTGGGCAACGGCAACAAGCATACACATGCTACAAGTGATGAGTGGCTCAATCTCTCTTTTTACGGCAGACTCCTTACCGGTACCAATAACGGCACCAATAAAGATACGATGACCGGTCTGCATGCGGTATACAATCAGCCTCTTTTCCTCCTTGGTGGGCACTGGATGAGAGACGACAACGACGGCGGACCACACGACGGGCATGGATGGAGCGTCAATGGGGAATTGCGCCCTTGGCCAAAATGGAGTCTACTTGCTCGGTACGACCACTGGAAAGTCACATCGATCTCTACTGGAAAATATACCAAGAAAAATGCGATAGCCGGTGTAGCTTACACATATAATAAAAATGTTAAATTTATCGCCAATATAGACAAATATGAGGACGATCGGCCAACGAATAACGATACGATCGATTATCTTTTCACTGCCGAAGTACACTGGTAGGAATGGGGCGGGCGAAAGCCCGACCACTTATTATTTTTTCTTTGTGTTTTTTTGTTTAGTTGTCGTTTTTTGTACGATTTTTTTCTTCGCTTTTTTCTTCCGTTTAACCAAAGGATACTTTTTCTCACACTCTCGTATCTCTTTAGTGCTCGAAGCTTTTTTGATACAGGCGATCCGCTTTTCTATAGTATTTTTTTTGGCTATGAGTTTACTTAATTTCTCTTTTTTGATCGTAGTGATATCCCGTTTTTTGGTAGGAGTGGATTTGGCAAAGACAGCCGAGCCTAGCAGTGCGAGCGTAAGCATCGTAGAGAGAAATTTTTTCATTGTAACTCCTTTGAAATTTTGTAAAGCATTATACTCTATTCTCGTGAGATAATTGTGAGTTATGATGCCAAGAAGATGCGATGGCGAGCCAAGCCATCGAAAATTTTTAAAAAAGCTCCTCTTGCGCTATCTCAAAAAGGGTTTTTACTCCATACATGGCCGCTTGATATTGGATGTAGTTTCTATCCCCCTCAAAAAAGAGCGTGCGAATGATCTCTTCATTTTTGCCTTTGGCACCCACTACCACCGTGCCAATCGGTTTGGTAGGCGTGGCTCCTCCGGGTCCTGCTATACCGCTGATTGCGATGGCGTAATCGGCTTGGCTTCTTTTCAAAGCGCCCGTTAGCATCTCTTCGACCGTCTCCTCACTTACGGCTCCAAAGGTTTGAAGCGTCTCTTCTCGCACGCCCAGCCAAGCGTGTTTAATCTCATTGGAATAGGTGACCAAAGAGCCCGGGAAAATGGTAGAAGAGCCCGGGATTTTTGTAAGCATGGAGGCCAAAAGTCCACCCGTGCAGCTCTCGGCAAAAGTGAGCTCTTTGCCAAGGGCACCAAATCGCTCGATAAGATACTCAAAAAGATTTCTAGCTACGATGAGATTTTGGGGTAGTAAAAGTTTGGCGTTGTGTACAAACATGGCAAGATCGCCAAATTTTTTATTAAACACTAAGGCGTGGTAGAGTTCGTGGGTCACCTGCGTTACGACAAGCTCCACCTCATAGCTTTTGGCTAGAGGGGAGAGCTGTTGGATAATTTCCTCTTTTTGGATATCTTTCATATCAAACAAAAAAATACCGGCACTTTTGAGTTGGGGGGAGAGTAAAATTTTAGGAAGCTTTTGGCCCACTCGCGCTTGGATGATGTTAATGGCGTTCATACCATTGTCAATCAAAAAGGAATTGGGCTCTATTTTTGAAGCTTTGGAAAGGACGAGCATATCCTCTTGAGCTATGAGATTGTCTCCAAGAAGCGTGGCTACTATCCGGCTGGCCGTCGGATAGCTTTGGGGGGAGGCGACGATAAGTATATTGGTATACTCCCGTATTGCCGAAGAGATTTTTAGAATGAGATTTTTGTCTTTGTCGCCAAGATATTCGACGGCATCGATGGTATTGAGGGTTTTGAGGCATTCTCGTTTGACATATTCCACAAAAGCCTCATTGATACAAAACTCTCGACCAATGAAGATAAGAATGTTTCTCATACTTTTTTCCTTTATAATAGAGATTACAATAAGCTTCAGAAGCTTTTAACCACTTTTTCAATAAAATGGGTCCCAAAAATTGATATGTAAAGAGGGACGGATGGATTATAAACAGACGCTGCTTTTGCCAAAGACAACCTTTCCCATGCGAGGAAATCTTCCCCAAAACGAACCTAAGCGTTTTACACGATGGTTTGAATCCAATGTCTATGAAAAGATGAAAAAAAATCGAGAGGGACAACCCCTTTTTACCCTACATGACGGCCCCCCTTATGCCAACGGTCATATCCATATCGGCCACGCCCTCAACAAAATACTCAAAGACATTATCGTCAAATTTAATTATTTTGAAAATCGAGCCGTCCGTTTTACGCCCGGATGGGACTGCCACGGCCTGCCGATCGAGCAGCAGGTGGAAAAGAAGCTTGGCACCGCCAAAAAAGAGCAGCTTCCAAAGACCAAGATCAGACAGCTGTGCCGTGAGCACGCCGCCAAATTCGTCGATATCCAAAAAGAGGAGTTCAAGGGTCTTGGCGTCATCGCCGATTGGGCAAAGCCCTATCTTACTATGGATTTCGCTTTCGAGGCCGATATTTACAGAGCGCTTTGCGAGATAGCCAAAGAGGGGCTTTTGGTAGAGCGTAGCAAGCCGGTTTATTGGAGTTGGGCGGCCAAGACCGCACTGGCCGAAGCCGAGGTGGAATATGAGGACAAAGTATCGCCCTCTATCTACGTGGCTTTTCCTTTGCCCAAAGATGCCAAGCAAAAGTTTGGCGAAGCTCGTATTATCATCTGGACCACTACTCCGTGGACATTGCCAGCTAATACAGGTATCGCCCTAAATCCAGATATCGAGTATGTACTCACAACTGATGGCTATATCGTGGCCAAGGATTTGTATGAAGAGCTCAAGGAAAAGGGGATCGTCCAAGGAGATATCGAGCGCACCATCGATCCAAAAGAGCTGGAGAATCTGCACGCCATCAATCCCCTCAACAACCGACCAAGCCGCATAGTCCTTGGCTCTCATGTCACCACCGAAAGTGGTACGGGAGCTGTGCATACCGCTCCGGGGCACGGGGAGGATGACTATAGAGTAGGGCTAGAATATGATCTAGAGGTCTTGATGCCAGTGGACGATAGCGGACGATATGACGAGACGATTGTGCGAGAGGGGTTGCTGCCACAAGAGTTTGTGGGGATGAATGTCTTCGAGGCCAACGAAAAAATTTGCGAGCTTTTGGGCGATGCACTGCTCAAAAAAGAGGATATCAAGCACTCCTATCCCCACTGCTGGCGAACGCACAAGCCCATCATCTTTCGAGCTACCAAGCAGTGGTTCATCGCCGTGGACAAGGCGCCAAAAGATCTACAAAAGACTTTGCGCCAGATCGCTTTGGAGGAGGTGGAGAAGACCACCTTTTATCCTGAGTGGGGACGCAATAGACTGCGCAGTATGATCGAAAACAGGCCCGACTGGTGTATCAGCCGCCAAAGAGACTGGGGTGTGCCCATCGCCTTTT
>WGAT01000059.1 GCA_015494715.1 Campylobacterota bacterium | reverse complement strand
CCAAAAAGGGCGTGGGTACCCACCACCACATCGATCTTTCCCTCTTCCAAAGCTTTTAACCGCTCTTTTTTCTCTTTGGCGCTGACAAATCGGTCGATCTTGGTCACACTGATACCAAAAGGCTCTAGCCGCTCTTTGAGACTCTCGTAATGCTGGGAGGATAGGAGCGTAGTAGGTACGACCACGGCGGCTTGGTAGCCGTTTTTGACGGTGGCGTAGATGGCATTCATCGCCACCTCCGTCTTGCCAAAACCCACGTCACCGCTTAAGAGCATATCCATCACCCGTCCGCTGGCAAGGGCCTGGAGGATTTTGTCGATCGCCTCTTTTTGATCGGGAGTGTAGCTAAATCCCGCTCCTTTTTGAAAAAGAGTCATATTAGGAGTTAGGATCTGCTTGCCGGGTACCACCGCTCGTTTGGCAGCAATGTTTACGATATCGGCCGCCATCTCGAAAAGCTTTTGGCGCACCTTTGCTTTGAGTCTGGCGAAGCTCTGGCTGCCTAGCCGATCCACCACCGCCACGCTACCGCTATCGGCCACATAGCGGCTGAGCACCTCCAGATTTTCTACTGGCACCAAAAGCTTATCCTCTCCAGCATACTCTACTTGCACGAAATCTCTCTTGGCTCCCAAGATCTCGATAGTCTGCAAACCTTTGAAGATCCCGATACCATGCTGCTCGTGCACCACATACTCGCCCACTTTGAGCTCATCGAGGATGATGCTAGGAGCCTTTTTTCTTCTTTTTTGGGGCTTGTTGAGCGATAGGATCACCTCATCGGGCCCTTCGATATTTAGCACCGCATCGGTGTAGACAAACTCCACGGCAGCAAGATCTTTGATGGGACTTCGCCTTGCCATCTGGGGCGTTTTGGCCAAGACTTTGATTTGTTTATCTTTTTTGGCTTCGATGAGGCGGTTGATATCGAGCACTTCGATATCTTTGTACTCTTCGGGCTCGGGGATTGTAGGCAAGCTTGCTATCTGCTCTTTTGGTATGAGCCCCTTGTAGCTGTAGAGCTCATCTAGGTCAAAAGCCTTGGAGGCGATGGCTCTTTTGCCCTCCAGCAATGACTGGCGCTGGCTCACCCAAAAGCCGACACTTCTTAGGTCCTTTTCAAATACATCAAAATCACTCCCCTCCACCGCCTCTTTTAGCTCCTTATCGGCTATCAAAGAGGCTGGATAGAGGATGAAGTCTTCTCGCTCCTCTTTGTGGCTTCTCTGGCTTTGTGGCTCGAAATGGCGAATCGACTCGATCTGGGTATCGAAGAGGCTCAGGCGCAAAGGCAGCTCGTAGTTTGGGGAGTAGATATCGATCACGTCCCCTCGGATACTGGCTTCTCCTTTGGCCTCGACGATATCGACGAACTGATAGCCCCAAGCGTACAGCAGCTCTTTGAAATCTTCTAAATCTATATCCTCGCCAAACTCGATCCTTTTTTGGCCAAAATATTTTTTTACAGGCATCGGTTTAGCAATGGTAGCGAGTGGAGCGATGAGGAGCTTTGGCCGGTGATAGTAGTCGTTGAGCCGCACCAAAAGCTGGTCAAGCTCATCTTTAAAAACTCTTAGATCATCTCCATACTGGGCTCTAAAATCTGGTAAAAGAGAGTGCGAGATACCTAGCACTTTAGCCGCATCGCTGGCCTTTCTTGCCTCTTTGGCATCTTCGACTATGAGGATATCGGGTATATGTTTTTTTAGATATTCGTAGAATTTAGCACCCACTTGCCTACCTCCTCAACAACGCTAAAAGAGCCATAAACTAAATAGCGCTCCTGAGCAAACCCCTCAAACCATCGAGCCTCAATACCCAACTGATCCAAAGTGCCAAAAAGTTTAGCCGGATCTACGATCCGCTCATTATCTATAGGCACCACCTCCACTCGCTTAATTTTGGGTCGCAAAATTTTTAATACCTCTTCATACTCTTTATCTTTGTAGCTGTTATACACTAGTACCACTTTCTCTTCTAGAGCTTGGAGGATCGCCCGAGCCGAAAGGGGATTGTGCCCGACATCAAAAATAATATTCCCCCGTCGCTCAAATCGTGCCGGCATTCGGTAGCCTACCACTGCCATGGGATCGGCTTTGACTCCCAATCTCTTAGCCGCATTTAAGGCAAGAGCGAGATTTGGGGCAAAAAGGGTGGGAATTTTTGCCTCCGTACAAACTTTTTTAGCTTCTTGCACGCCTTTCGCCACTCTCCAATCAATCCCCAGCTCTTGAGCCACCGCATAGACCGCACGATGGGGTTGGGGAGCGAGCAGCGCTTCTTTTTGTACGGCTCTTAACTTCGTTGCGGCAATCTGTTCGATTTTTTCTCCTAAAAAATCGGTATGATCATAATCTATAGGTGTTACGAGTGTCAAAATATTCTCAAACACCGATGTAGCGTCAAACTCCCCTCCAAGCCCCGCTTCCATAATGGCGATATCGACTCTCTCAAAAGCGAGTGCAGCCAAAAAGGTGGTATATTCAAAATAACTTAAACCTTTGGCCTCTTCTTGTAAAAGCCCTAAAAGCTTTTGATGCAAAGTTTCCAGTGTGTTTTGATCGATCTCTCGCCCGTCGATCCAGATACGCTCATTGAAGCAATAAATATGTGGAGAGGTGTAGTGTCCTACGCGCAAGCCGGCCTCTTTAAGAGCGCCGGCCAAAAAACGGCCCGTACTCCCCTTGCCGTTCGTGCCTACGATATGCACTAGGGGAGGCAAAGCCAAACGGTGCGCTATTTTTTGGTACGCCTTTCGCATCCGAAGAGGATCGAAAGTCTTATAAAAAAGCGGCTTTTGAGCGAGAAACTCTTGCAGCCTCACCGGGCTCCTTGGAAAGCAAGCCGAGAAATAAAACGATCCAAGGCTTTGTTGGCCGCCTCTTTTATAGCGATATAGCGCATCGTATCGGTGATGACGGAGTTTGGCTCAATGGGAAAATCATACAAACCGCTGGTTTGGATATGGCGCACTCCTTTTGGCGAATGGATCGTAAAGTCCAACACCACTTTGGTACGATAATAGATCACATAGCCGTTGGCGTCATACTCCAAAGGAGTGAAATATAGATGTTTCATCCGCACCTTAATAAGAGTATCCGCCTCGGATTTTGATACGATGTTTTGACCAAAATGGCGAAGAATGGCTTGGTTGAGGGCGTCTTTGATAAGAACGGAGTTTTGCGGGTCGCGAAGATCCACCACTACATCGGTATAGACTTTGGTGCCCAAAACACTTCGCACATAATGCTTGGCCGGTCTATATCCACACCCTTGCCACAAAAATAGTACCATTACAAAAGCTAATAAGCGCACGCTACCCCTTGATTACGATATTGACCAAACGCCCGGGCACCAAAATCTCTTTGACAATCTCTTTGCCCTCTATCCAGCGGGCCGCAGCCTCTTTGGCTTTGGCGATGATCTCCTCTTTTTGCGTATCTTTGGGCACTTCGATTTGAGCCCGCCTTTTGCCATTGACACTGACCGCCAAAGTTATCGCCTCCTCCTCCAACGCCTTGGCATCTATAGAAATTTCGCCAAAGTTAGCCCGTCCAAAGAGGCGATCGGCAATCTCCCAGCTAACATGAGGGACAATAGGCTCAAGGATATTAGTCAACACCCAGTATCCCTCGCTCCAGATCTCCTCATTCTCTTGCGCCCCCAAGGCGTTGAGCGCTTCCATCGAGGCGGCTATGAGGGTATTAAAAGCAAAACTCTTCTCATAAACCTCTTTGGACTTTTGCAGGGCTTGATAGACCTTTTTTCTCGCCTCTTTTTCAGGCTTGCCAAGCTTTGTGGTATCAAACTTTGGCAAACTTTTCATTGGTTTGGCCCGCTCGCTTCGCTCATAAAAGCGCTTTAAAAAGCGGTACGCCCCCTCGACCCCACTATCACTCCATTCCAACTCTTTAGCCGGTGGTGCGGCAAAAAGGATAAAAAGCCTCGCCGTATCCGCCCCAAAACGCTCCACGATCTCATCGGGATCTACCGTATTACCCTTGGATTTGCTCATCTTAGCACCATCTTTTAGCACCATGCCTTGGGTGAGCAGCCTCTTAAAAGGCTCATCCAGATCCACATACCCAAGATCCCTCAAAACTTTGGTAAAAAAGCGAGAGTAGAGCAGATGTAAAATGGCATGCTCAATCCCACCGATATATTGATCTACGGGCATCCAGTAGTCGGTATCGCTTTTGCGAAAGGGCACCTCTTCCCAAAATTTGCTTGGGGTGGTATAGCGCAAAAAGTACCAGCTTGACTCCACAAAAGTATCTAACGTATCGGTCTCACGCTGGGCTTTGCCCCCACATTTTGGACAACTTGTCTCTTTCCATGTGGGATGACGCTCTAGCGGATTACCCTCCCCAGTAATCTCTATATCTTCTGGCAAAGTTACGGGGAGATTTTCTTTTTTTTGTGGCACAAGGCCGCATTTTGGACATTTCACAAGAGGTATCGGCGTCCCCCAGTAGCGCTGGCGGCTTACTAACCAATCTTTAAGTCGGTAATTGATCTTGCGTCTTCCAAGCCCCTTGGCCTCAAAATAGCGGATAATCTTCTCTTTGGCCTCTTGGCTGGATAATCCGCTAAATGCCCCGCTATCAAATAAAATTCCGGGCCCGGTGTAGGCTTTGGTGGTATCAAGCTCTCCATCTTTAGGCTTGATCACATATTGAATGGGCAGTCCATACTTTTTGGCAAACTCAAAATCACGCTCGTCGTGAGCCGGCACGGCCATCACCGCTCCGCTGCCATATTCGCTCAGTACAAAATTGGCCACCCACACGGGGATTTTTTGGCCGGTAAGGGGATGCAGCGTATAAAGGCCCAAAAAAAGCCCCTCTTTTTCGGCTTGCTGTCTGGCTCTAGCACTTTGATTGCGCATCTGACGGATTTTCTCCACCTGCTCAGAACTCAAAAGATTTTTTTGCATCAGCGCCTCTACCACAGGATGCTCTGGGGCAAGTGCGGTATAGGTCACGCCATAGATAGTATCGGGTCTGGTAGTAAAAACCTCAAAGCCCCCGATCCCTACCTTTTTGGCGCTCTCCTCATCGAAACGCAGCTCAAACTCCAGCCCCTCGCTTTTGCCAATCCAATTACGCTGCATGGCGATCACTTGCGCAGGCCATCCTTCTTCTATCTTGGATAGATCCTCCAATAGCTCTTCGGCATAATCGGTAATTTTTAAAAAATACTGCTCAATCTCCTTTTGGACCACTTCGGTATCGCATCGCCAGCAGCGTCCCTCAATCACCTGCTCATTGGCCAATACCGTCTGATCATTAGGGCACCAGTTGACCGCCGCTTTTTTGCGATACATCAGCCCCCTCTCCCACATATCGATGATAAAGGCCTGCTCCCATTTGGTATAGAGCGGATCGCAGGTGGCAAACTCTCTATCTTGCGAGAAGCTCAGCCCCAAATTTTGCAGCTCGCTCCGCATATAGTCGATATTCTCATAGGTCCACTTTTTGGGATGGACTTTATGCTTGATAGCGGCGTTTTCCGCCGGCATACCCAAAGCGTCCCAGCCTATTGGATGCAAGACGTTTCGCCCAGCTTTCCTGTGGTACCGAGCCAGTGCGTCACCTATGGTGTAGTTGCGCACATGCCCCATATGGATGCGTCCGCTGGGATAAGGAAACATGGAGAGTACATACATTTTTGGTTTTTCATAGCCCTCCTGGGGCTCAAAAGATTTGTGCTCTTGCCAGTACTTTTGCCATTTTCGCTCAATTTTTCTTGGCTCGTAACTCATCATACCATTCCTTGTTCGTACATCGCTCGCATACGCTCTTTTTCAGCCTGGCGTCTCTTTTTCTCCGCCAGTTTCTTGCGATACTCTTCGAGATTAAAGCCCAAAATCTTTAGGAGTGGAGAAGCTATGAAAATGGAGCTGTAGGTTCCTACGATAATACCGATTAAGAGAGTAAAGCTAAAGCCCTTGATGATCTCACCGCCAAACAAATAAAGCGTAAGCACCACAAAAAAGGTGGTCAATGAAGTGAGGGTAGTACGTGAGAGGGTTTTGGTAATGGACTCGTTGATCACCTCGTCCAAACTTCTTAGTTTCGTCGACTCAATGATCCCTTCTCTAATTCGGTCAAAAACGATAATCGTATCGTTGAGCGAATATCCCAAAATCGTCAAAATGGCCGCCAAAATATCAAGATTAACCGGCACATCAAAAAGAGCGATCGCGCCCATTGCGATACTCACATCGTGCACCAACGCCAAGACGCTGGCCAAAGCAAAACGCCACTCAAAGCGTATGGAAACATAGATCAATATACCAAGGATGGCTATAACCATAGCCATAAGCCCCTTTTCTCTGAGCTCACCTCCTACTTTTGGGCCGACCATATCCACGCGGCGTACCTCAAAATGGCCGGTACCGGCCAGTGCCGCCCTCGCTTCGTCACCAATATCTTTTTTGAGGTTTTTAGATGAGCTTTTGATACGGATGACGATCTCTTTGTCGCTACCAAAGAGCGTAACGCTCGCATCTTTAAACACTTCGCTTCTTTTGAGCGCCGCCCTGATTTTTGGCAGATCCACCGGCTTGTCGTAGCGCACCTGTACGATCGTCCCGCCGGCAAAATCGATACCAAAATTTAAGCCTTTAAAAAAAAGCAGTGCCCAAGAGGCGAGGACGAGAATGAGTGAAAGCGTCATAAAATATTTGGCTTTACCCATAAAATCATAAATTTTATCGGTTCTAAAAAACTCCATTTTACACCTTTATCCCAAACCAAAGGTTGAGGTTCTTGCTCTTTTCTATCTTAGGAAGCAAAGCTTCGTAGATGCCGTGGGTACCAACGATTGCCGTGAGCATTGAGGCTAAAATTCCTATGCTCATCGTAATCGCAAATCCTTTAATGGGCCCCGTTCCGTAGGCATAGAGTACGATAGCGGCGATAAGTGTGGTGATGTTGGCGTCCAAAATGGCGCTCATAGCGTTTTTATACCCTTGCTCGATCGCCTTTTTAACACTTACTCCCTCACGCAAAAGCTCCCTGATACGCTCGTTGATGATGACGTTGGCATCCACCGCCATACCCACTGTCAGTACGATACCCGCCATCCCCGGCAGCGTTAGAGTCGCTCCAAAAAGCGCCATCACCCCAAGGATTAAAAAGAGGTTGGCAATCAGTGCGATATCGGCGATAATTCCGGCTATGCCGTAATAGATCGCCATAAAAATGACTACCAGCACAAAACCGCTAATAAGTGCGATCATACTTTGACGGATGCTATCAGCCCCAAGACTTGGCCCAATACTGCGTTTCTCCTCCATATACACCGGTGCCAAAAGGGCCCCGCTCCTTAGGGCAATCGCCACATCGTGGGCCTCTTCGAGGCTAAAGCCACCACTGATCTGCCCGCTGCCGCCTCCGATGCGCTCGCGTATCACTGGAGCGGAGTAGATGGTATTATCCAGTATCACCGCCAATCGCTTGCCCACATTTTTAGCGGTAAAATCTCCAAAGATCCGAGCCCCTTCGCTATTGAGGGTAAAATTGATCACCGGCTGGTTGTTACGATCAAAGGCTACTCTGGCGTCTTTGATCATACTGCCATCAAGAATGGGAATCTCTTTAACCAGATACTTCCTGCCGTGGCGGTCTTTTAAGATCACATCTCCATACTGGGCCGCTTCTTCGGGTGTCATCTGATCCACCCTCGCCTGTCTGGCCTCATCCACGGCCATCAGCTGCAAGTGGGCCGCTTTGGCGATGAGCTTGCGTACGCGCTGCTCCTCCTGTGGCGTTTTGATGCCGGGGAGCTCTACAAGGATCTTGTCTTTGCCCTGCTTGGCCACCGTAGGCTCTGCCAGTCCAAATTGATCCAAACGATTTCTAATCGTATCGACCGCTTGTTTGATAGCGTACTGCTTGACCTCCTCGATCGCTTTGGGGGTCAAAGAGATATGGTACTCCTCGCCAATTTTTTCGACCTTAAGACCCTTTTCCTTGTCCAAAAACTCCTCTATTTTTTTCGCATCATCCGGATCGAGCAGTTTAAAGCTAACCTCATTCTGCTTGACCCGCAAATCGTCGATCAAAATATCGTTTTGCTCGGCATAATATTTAATCGAAGAGGCGATGGATTTGATCTTGGAGTGGATGGCCGCTTTGGTATCCACGCCCAAAAGCATATGAAGCCCCCCTTGCAGATCAAGACCCAAGGTAATTTTTGGCCCTTCTTTGAGATTGAGCAAAGAGGGTAAAGAAAGAGCCACGCCGGTAATGAAGACGAGGATAAAAAGAGCAAGTCTCCAGTTGAGCCACCGCATCGCTTAGCTTTCCAGTTTTTTGGCGATAAAGTTCTTGTCTATGCGTACCGTCGTATTGTCGTCGATTTTCGCTTTGATATGATCCTCTTCATTCTTGAGCACTTCGGCTATAATACCGCCGGAGGTGACGATTTTGTCCCCTTTTTGCAAGGAGTTTACCATCTCTTTGTGTTTTTTGGCCTGCTGCTGCTGCGGCCTGATGATAAGAAAATAAAAGATCACGAAAATGATGATCAATGGAAGGAGAGATCCTAAAATGCCTGCGCTTTGTCCTTGCATGCAAATTCCTTTGGTTCAAAGATTTAGGGAGTATTTTAGCATTAGTTTATTAATAAAATCCTTTGGTACGGCCGCAATTTTTTCTCTTTTTTTATATTTGGAATGGATGGAAATAAAGTGGCAATGGCTCTACACCCTCCTAGCCGTTGGAGGATTTTTGGGACTTTTTTGGAATGACCGGGGATTTTGGATCGGATTTTTTATCGGCGTGCTTTGGTTTTGGTGGATAGCTCTAAGCTTTCGCTACTATGGACTGCCATGGATGATACCTTTTGTGATCTTAGCCATCGGAGTACTATATGCTATAATATTTTGGCTAGGCTACCGGGTAGCCGCTTTTTTGCCTACGAGCTTTGGACAAACCCTTGGCAAAGGAATTTTTCTATGGAGCGTATCTTATATCCATCCCTTTGGCTTTAATTGGTTTATTCCCCAGCTCAGCTTAGTCCGATCGTTTTTCTCTTTTGGCACGCTCTCTTTTGCCTTTTTTTTGATGCTTATAGGCTTGATGGTGCTTGTACGCTCTTGGAAAAAACTCTTGATCTTACCGCTTTTTTTGTTTCTTTGGCACCATCCAACCCCCCGGCCTTTAGCCCCCCTTGCTATCGATCTGGTCACCACCCATCTGCCACAGGATAAAAAGTGGCGACGCAGCGAGCTCCCCCAAATCCTCCAAGAAAATTTTCTCGCCATCCAACGAGCAATTGCCAAAAACTATGATGCAGTGGTCCTGCCAGAGAGCGCTTTTCCTCTCTTTCTCAATCTCGATCCAGTTCTACTTGTACGATTACAAAAACTAAGCCACAAGATCGCTATCGTCACGGGAGCTTTGGCATACAAAAAGGGAAAGATCTACAACTCTACCTATGTCTTTGAGAATGGGCACTATCGGATCTTGGACAAAGTGATCTTAGTCCCTTTTGGCGAGGAGATCCCCCTGCCAAAACCTCTCGCCCGTCTTGTCAATCATATATTTTTCGGTGATGCCAGTGATTACGACCATGCTACCGCACCCCAGATCTACACCATAAAAGGGGTGCGCTTCACCAACGCCATCTGTTACGAGGCCACCCATCCTCTTATGTATCAAACCCCAACCCCCTACATCATCGCTATGAGCAATAACGCTTGGTTTTGGCCCTCTTTGGAGCCTTGGCTGCAAAATCTCATCATGAAATATTATGCTACAATCTACCACAAAGTGGTCTACCACGCCACCAATATCGCCAAAACGGAGGTGATTAGATGAGAGCGAGCGCCATCACCGATTTGATAGGCAATACCCCTTTGCTGCAAATCGAACCAAATATCTGGGCCAAATGCGAATTTGTAAATCCGGGCGGTAGCGTTAAAGACCGGATTGCTTTGAATATGATCCAAAAAGCTTTGCAAGAGGGCAAACTGGACAAAAACACTCCTATCGTGGAGCCAACCAGCGGCAACACCGGTATCGCCATCGCGATGATCGCCGCAAGCCTAGGCCTACAAGCTATTATCGTCATGCCAGAGTCCATGAGCGTGGAGCGAAGAAAACTCATAAGATTTTTAGGAGCCAAAGTGGTGCTTACGCCTGCGAGCGAGGGCATGCAAGGAGCGATCAAAAAAGCCAAAGAGCTTGGCGGCTTTATGCTTAATCAGTTTGAAAACCCGGCCAACCCTGAGGCCCACGAAAAGACAACGGCCAAAGAGATCTTGGCCGATATGCCAGAACTTGAGATTTTCGTGGCCGGAGTGGGAACGGGAGGTACGATCACGGGCGTTGGCAAAGTACTCAAACGGCACAATCCATCTGTAAAAATCATAGCGGTGGAGCCTGCCAAAAGCCCCGTACTCAGCGGCGGTACCCCTGGGCCGCACAAAATTCAAGGCATAGGGGCCGGTTTTGTGCCAAAAATTCTTGATACCTCCTTGTTTGCCGAGGTGATCCAGATAGAAGATGAAGAGGCGATGGAGCAAAGTCGCTGGCTAGCAAGAGCCAAAGGGATAATGGCAGGCATCAGCAGCGGCGCCAACATCGCGGCGGCCAAAAAACTGGCCCAAAAATATCCTCAGGCTTCTATCGTTACCATTTTGTGCGATACCGCCGAGCGCTACCTCTCCACCGAACTTTTTGGCTGATGCTCTTTTTTGAGACGATCAAAGTCTTAGAGGGTAGATTATGGCATAAAGAGTGGCATGAAAAAAGGGCTCGTCGCACCCAAAGGGCGCATTTTACAAACTTCGAGCCGCTCAATCTGACCCTTTTGCCCCCACCTCCTCCAAAAGGGCTTTGGCGATGCAAGATAATCTATGGCCAAAAAATCCATGGCGTGGAATACCATCCATATTATCCTCGTACCATACGCTCTTTGCGTCTTACCCAAAGCTCCATCCGCTACCCTTACAAAGCTTTAGATAGAAAGGAGCTCAACTACCTCTTTGGCCAAAGGGAGGGATGTGACGATATATTGATCCATGAAGATGGACTGCTCAAAGACACCTCCATCGCCAATATCGCTTTGCTCTATAAAGGCGAGTGGCTCACGCCCAAAGAGCCCCTTTTGCTTGGGACCACAAGGGAACGACTGCTTGATCAAGGAAGACTACAAGCGGACTATTTAGAGATCAAAGACTTGGCCAGATGCGAAAAAATAGCGCTACTCAATGCGATGATAGGTTTTTTTGAGCTTGATAAGTGTATAATACTCAAAAGGAGCAACAATGTTGTACGATATTTTACAAGATGAGGAATTTGCCACGATCCTCACCAACCACGCGACGGATATCCTCTACTATCTCTTTGAAAAAAATCAAGAGTTTTCCATATTGGCAGACCTCAAACAAGTAGAGTTTAATCCCAAACTTCCCCAAAACATCTACGAAAAGTTTCCAGAATTTATCCTGTTTGCGCTGATGAACTACACCTACGAAAGCGCGCGCCTGCACAAGGGAGTACTTGAGTTTGAAGCCGGTTTTGGGAGCGAGAATTTTGGAGCGGTCGTACGCGTACCGGTCAACGCCATTTTACAAATCATCGTAGACGAAACTCCTATATTCGTCAATCTGACCGCCACGATACCAAAACGGCAAACCAGACCAAAATCTTCTATGGAAGCGCTGCTCTCCAATCCGGAAAATCAGCGCTTTTTAAAAAAAGAAAACAAAGATTAGTGTTTGAGTTTGAGGATCTGATCGACGATATTGATCAAAAAAGGGTCGTTTCTACGCTCTTTGAGGTAGCAGATATAAAATTTTCTTTTAATCTTCTCCCCTTTGATCTTCGCCTCAAAAAGACGTCCTTGTTTCACTTCGTCCTCTATGGCGTAACGAGAGATAATGGATACGGTAGGGTGCTCTTTGTCGATAGGACTGCGTAAAATCGAATTGACCACGGCGGTAGAGGAGCTCACTTCACTGATGACATTGAACTTTTTGCAGCTTACACCCAACCGCTCAAATACCTCAGAGACCAGTTTTCTGGTGTGGCTTCCTTCTTCTCGGCATATCCATTTGAAGCGATACAAATCCTCTACCCGTACATACTTTGGCAACTTGGTATTGCTAAAAAGTACGAGTTCGTCCTCCATCCATTCACGATAAATCAAACCATCTTTAAAAATGGGCGACTCGATCAATCCCAAATCATATTTTTTATCCAAAACATTATCCACTACCTGCTCACTTACATCCACTTTTATTAAAATATCGTTTTTGACGATATTTTTGAGCTCTTGAATGATATGGGGTAAAATATAATTGCCAATGGTAAAAGAGGCTCCAAGGATAAAAGTGAGCTCTTTATTGACGATACGAAAAAGATCTTGCTCGGCACTTTGGATACATTTAGAGATTCTTTGGGCGATTTTATACACCTCCTCTCCCTCTTTGGTGAGCCGAACACCATTTTTTCGGCGCTCGATCAATCTTGCGCCGATATGCTCTTCTAAAAATTTGATCTGTTGGGTGACTGCTGGCTGACTAATTCCTAGTTTCGCACTGGCTTTGGAAAAACTTTTCTCTTTTATTACCACCAAAAAAGTCTCAAGTTTCGTAAAATCTTTGATCATCCACACCCTTTTATTACAAATTTGAATAATTTTAAAAATTATAACAAAATTTTATCTATTTATGATCACCATAATATAAAGCTATATAATCAAATTTAATTTTTACGACGGACGAGGTTTTGGTATAATAAAAAGAAAAGCAAAGAGCTCGGATGGACAAGATTCTCGACCAACTCAACCCCGCTCAAAAAGAGGCGGCACAGACGATTGACGGCCCTCTTTTGATCCTAGCAGGCGCTGGCAGCGGCAAAACCAAAACCATCACCGCACGGCTTGCTTATCTTATTAGTCTAGGTATCGATCCATCCTCGATCTTGACGCTCACTTTTACCAACAAAGCGGCCAAGGAGATGCGCGAACGCGCCCTAGCGATGCTCAACAACCCTCGCCATCCTCCCCTTTTGTGCACCTTTCATAAATTTGGCCTTTTATTTTTAAAGCTTTACATAGATCGTTTAGGCCGCTCCAATACTTTTATCATCATCGACACGGAGGATAAAAAGCGTATCCTCAAATCTTTCAAACCAGACCTCCCCGTCTCCTTGATAGCCAGTGAAATATCAAAGTACAAAAACTCCCTCATCGAGCCCGAGCAAGCCGTTGCCGACGCGAGGCTCCCAAACTTCAAAAAAATCTCAAGAATCTACGAGCGCTACCAAAACTATCTTTATGAAAACAACCTAGTCGATTTTGACGATCTGCTCGCTTTGACCTATAAAATTCTCGATCAAGATAAGCGGCTATGTGCTCAAATCAGCCAAAAGTACCAGTATGTTATGATCGATGAGTTTCAAGATACCAACGAATTGCAAAATATGCTGGTACAAAAACTTTGCGCCACCCACGACAACATCTGCGTAGTAGGAGACGATGATCAAAGTATTTACGGCTGGCGGGGCGCTAACGTAAAAAATATTCTTGATTTCCCAAAAACTTTTGCCAATACCAAAATAATCAAACTAGAAAAAAACTACCGATCCACCAAAAAAATCCTCGAAGCGGCCAACGAACTCATATCCCACAACCGCAACCGCTTAGGCAAACACCTAGAAGCCACAAAAGAAGAGGGGGATGCGGTTCGTGTATTGCATTTTAATGACGAGCAAGAAGAGGCTATGGAGATTGGGCGACGCATCCAAAAACTTATCCAAAAGGGGATCAATCCATCCCAAATCGCTCTGCTTTTTCGTATCAATGCTTTGAGCCGCTCGATAGAGGAGGCTTTTAACCGATTGGGAATCAACTTCAAACTCGTAGGCGCTATCCGCTTTTACGAAAGGGCCGAGGTCAAAGACATCATTAGCTACTTTCGCATCATCACAAACCCTAAAGACGACTTTTCCCTCAAACGAATCATCAACCGCCCCAGACGGGGCATAGGTAAAATCACTTACGAAAAACTCTCCCAAGCCGCTCATCAAAAGGGTATCGCTATTGTTGAGTTTATAAGCCAAAGCAATGAGCAAGAGCTCGCTAGGCTCGTTGGCAAAAAAAACGCAAAAACTTTAGTGCAATTCGTAAAGGATTTGGAGCATCTGCGCACCGTCGCACAAAAAGAGCCCTACTTTTTCGTAGAGATTTTTGAAGAGCGCATAGGACTTAAGAAATACTACCACGCTATGCCAGACGGCACGGAGCGCATAGCCAATATAGACGAGTTTTACGGACTCTTTCGAGATCATCTCAAACAAAATCCCCAAAACAGCCTCGAAGAGTTTTTGGCCGAGATCTCTTTACAATCCGATCAAGATCAAATAGGCGGTGAAGCGGTTAACATTATGAGCGTCCACGCCAGTAAAGGGCTTGAATTTGAGCATCTTTTCGTCATCGGAATGGAGGAGGGTTTTTTTCCTCTCACCGGAGACGGATGCGATATAGAAGAAGAGAGGCGGCTGGGCTATGTGGCTATTACCAGAGCCAAAAAGGGACTGAGCCTTTCGTATGTAAAAAACCGCTTTTACAAAGGCCGCAGAACCTATCTGCAAAGAAGCAGATTTTTAAACGAAGCGGGACTTTGTACAGGGAGCGTACGGATCGAAAAGAGCGTGGGATTTAAAAAAGGGGATCTGGTCAAACATAAAATCTTTGGTATAGGCAGAGTCATCGGCGTTAGCAGAGCGGGAAAAGAGTATAAATTGACCATCAATTTCGGAGGGCGACAGCGCGATATCCTAAGCTCCTTTGTGGAGAGAGTATGAACCGACTCTTTGTAGCGTACAAACCCCCTTTTATCCCCTCCAATACCTTTTTGAACCGGATAAAAAGAAGATATGGTCAAAAAAAGGCGGGATTCTCCGGTACCCTTGACCCCTTTGCCTGCGGTAGCCTCATTATCGCCTTTGGAATCTATACCAAGCTCTTTCGCTTTTTAAAAAAATATCCCAAAACCTACCGGGCTACCCTTTGGCTGGGCGCTAAAAGTCCTAGCCTTGATATCGAACGCATCGAAGAGATCCACCCTACCGCTTCGCTTCCACTCACACAAATCGAGCGGATACTCCACAGCTTCAAGGGAGATTTTACCTATATTCCACCCATTTTTAGCGCAAAAAAGATAAATGGCAAGCGAGCCTATAAAGCGGCGGCCAAAGGCGAGCATATCGCTCTTACGCCCGTCACATCTACTATCTACGATATCCGCCTGCTCGCTTATCGCCATCCATTTTTAAGTTTTGAAGCAACGGTGAGCGAGGGCACCTACATTAGGAGCCTAGGAGAACATATCGCCAAAGCGTTCGGGTACGAGGGGGCTTTGAGCTATCTTGAGCGTATGAGAGAGGGTCTTTTTAGCTATCAAGAAGAAAAAGCCCTCGATCCTCTTGCGTATCTTGCCACCACTCCAAATTCCACGACACGCCCGCCCCACCATATCTGGCACGGCAAAAAGCTTTTTGTACAAGATCTCCAAAACCAGACTCCGGGGCAATATCATCTTGTTTTTAAGGACTTCTTCGCCATCGTTTCGGTCCAAGAAAACAAAAGCGTACGATATTTGCTCAATCAGATCCCAAGGTACAAACAATGAGACAAAAAGCCCCCGCTAAAATTAATATCTTTTTAAAAATCACCGGTACAAGAGGCGGGTACCATACCATAGCCTCACGATTTATACGCTATGAAAAACTCTACGACATCATCAGTTTTGAGCATTGCAAAACCGAAAGATTTCGGATAGAGGGGGTAGAAGAAATACCTTTGGAGCAAAACATCATCACAAAAGCCTACCATCTATTGCAAGAGGCTACGCAAAATCCCAAACTGATCGATTTTTTTAACCACCATATCGTACGAGTACAAAAAAATATCCCCCAAGGTGCCGGACTTGGGGGAGGCAGTTCCGACGCGGCTACCTTTTTGCTTTTGGCCAACGAAGCGGTAGGACTAGGTCTTAGCATCCAAGAGCTAGCGGCCATTGGAGTACGGATTGGAGCCGATGTGCCATTTTTCATCTACGACTATCCAAGTGCCAACGTTACTGGGATTGGAGAAAAAATCGAGCCCTTTGAGGAAGAGCCGCCCGATATCGAGCTGCGCACCCTCCCTCTCACTTGCGATACGGCCAAGGTCTACCGCCATTTTCGCTCCCACTATTTAGACACCATCAATGCCAAACTGGCCAATGAGCTGCTTCGCCTCTCCTGTAAAGAGATTTTAGAGCAAATCGCGCCCCTCCAAGCCAATGATCTGTACAAAAGCGCCACGGATTTGTGTCCAACTCTTGAAAAATTCTCCCAAACATACTATCTTAGCGGCAGCGGAAGTTCACTTTTTAGGAAGAAGAAATGAAAGTCATAGCCACAAACAAAAAGGCCTATCACGATTTTGAGATACTAGAGAAGTATGAGGCGGGCCTAGTCTTAAAAGGGAGCGAAGTCAAAGCGATCAGAGCCGGCAGGGTCAATCTCAAAGACAGCTTCGTCAAATTCGTCAAGGGCGAACCTTATGTCTTTGGGATGCACATTAGCTACCTAGACTCGGCCAATCCCCACTTCAAACCCGACGAAAAACGGCCAAGAAAACTACTTTTACACAAAAAAGAGATCGCTAAACTGATCGGCAAAACGAGCGAAAAAGGGTATACCCTCGTGCCGTTGCGCCTTTACTTCAACCATAAAAACATTGCCAAGCTCGAAATCGCCTTGGCCAAAGGAAAAACCCTACACGACAAACGAGAAGCGCTTAAAAGAAAGATTATGGACAAAGAGGCCAAAATGGCCATGAAAAACTATTAAAGGATAAAGCGTGTCCGAGGAATATTGCAAACTCAAACACAAACTCGAACAAGACGAAAGACTGACCAAAGAGGATATCAAAACGATCATGAATATCGTACGCAAAGAGATAAATTTCATGATCAAAAACAATATCGTTATGACGCCTAAAAATTATGAGCGCTGGTTCCATGTCTTTTGCCATATCGTCGAAAAAGACAAAGAGCTCAACGATTTAGAGATCCTAGGACTTTTTAAAGAGATTTACGACGAGCCTTACGACGAGATCAAAGAAAAGGCCCAAGAAAATATAGAGATCAAACAAAAAGGGATGGTCAAAAAACTGGTCAAAATAGCCGATGTCATCGAACAAAAACTAGCCGAAGTGATCAATACCCTAGAAGGCCATACCAACTCTTTAAAAAATCAGCAAGAAGAGCTGGAAGAAGAATCTGCCAAAGCGCCCGAAGAGATCCAAAAGTATCTTAAAAAGATTTTGGAAGAGCTAGAGATATTAAAAAGGGAAAACGAGCTGCTTACCTCCGAAATTCGCAAGTACCACAGCGATGTTATTCGGCTCCAAGGAGAGCTTATGACAGCCAGGACGGAAGCCGAGATAGATTTTCTTACGGGTCTAGTCAACCGGCGACGCTTTGAGCGAGCACTCTTAGAGATGATCAACGACTATCAAACGATGCGTTATCCGTTTGCTTTGATACTGCTTGACGTGGACAATTTCAAACAGATCAATGACAAATATGGACATACCGCCGGAGATCAAGTACTCAAAGAGATCGCTTTGATACTCAAAACTTTCTTACGGGCCAACAACATCCCCGCTCGCATCGGGGGCGAGGAGTTTGCCATTTTAGTCCCCGGAGCTACGGCAAAAGAGGCCAAAATCATAGCCGAACGGCTGCGCAGCGCCATAGAAAACCGCACCTTTTCCACCTTAGAAGACGAGATCAAAGCCACGGCTAGCTTTGGCGTAACGAGCGTGCGGGAGGACGATACGATCGATACCATCTTTGCCCGTGTAGACAAAGCCCTCTACAAAGCCAAAAAGGAGGGTAAAAACAAAGTGGTGGTGATCGAATGAAAAAACTGCATGTAGTCTCACTAGGGTGTACGAAAAATTTGGTGGATACGGAAGTAATGTTGGCTCGACTCAAAGAGTATCAAATGACACAAGAGCCAAGCGAGGCGGATCTAATCATCGTCAATACCTGCGGCTTTATCGGCCCGGCAAAAGAGGAGAGTTTGCAAACTATTTTTTCATTGCACCAGCAGCGAAAAAAGGATTCTACCTTGGTCATGGCTGGATGTTTGAGCGAGCGGTACAAAGAGGAGCTTCAAAAGGAGCTGCCCGAAGTAGATATCTTTACGGGGGTGGGGGATTACGCTCGAATCGATGAGCTGGTGGCAAAAAAGCAAAACGCCTTTAGTAACCAAGTCTATCTCATCGGCACAGAGGAGCGAGTAGTAAGCGGATCAAACTACCACGCTTATGTAAAACTGAGCGAAGGATGTAATCAAAAGTGCAGTTTCTGCGCCATTCCCTCCTTTAAAGGGCGGCTCCAATCCCGTCCCATTCAAGCGGTGGTAGAGGAGATACAAAGATTACGAGATCAAGGCTTCGTAGATTTTACTTTTGTCTCTCAAGACAGCAGCTCCTATCTGCGAGATCAAGGCATCAAAGATGGATTGGTCCGGCTCATAGAAGCGGTAGAAAAAATCGACGGCATCCAAAGCGCGCGCATTCTCTATCTCTATCCCTCCACGACCTCCCACGCCATGATAGAGGCTATCGCAAACTCCCCTGTTTTTGTCAACTACTTTGAGATACCCATCCAGCATATCAGTGCCAAGATGCTCAAGCTTATGCGCCGAGGTATCGGAGCGGAGGTGACAAAAGAGCTTTTATACCATATGCAAGAGATCCCAAACAGCTTTTTGCGTACCAGCATCATCGTCGGACATCCGGGCGAGAGGGAGGAGGATTTTGAGGAGCTAGTGGAGTTTTTGCAAGATTTCGATTTCGATCGTATCAATCTCTTCTCTTATAGCGATGAAGAGGGAACAGCCGCATTTTTGATGGAAGAAAAAGTGTCCCAAGATATCATCGACCAAAGACTCGATATCCTTGATAAGATCGTAGAGCAAAAGACGATCCAAAGTTTAGAAAAGGATGTAGGTACAGAAGTAGAAGCCTACTTGGATGGAGTGAGCGAAGAGAGCGAACTGCTGCTGAGCGCTCGCAAAAAGATCTGGGCGCCAGAAGTAGACGGAGAGATCCTCATCAATCAAAGCAAGATCAAAAATCTCAAACCCGGCAGACTCTACAAAGTAGCCATCAATGAACGAGTAGGAGAGAAACTTGTTGGAGCTGTGCGCTCTTGATAGACTACAAGGGAAAAAAAATCTTTTGGCTTTTTCCGCCGGCGGCGACTCTAGCGCTCTTTTCTTTCTTCTGATGGAAAAAGATATATCCTTTGATATCGCCATAGTAGACTACAATCTTCGCTCTCAAAGCAAAGAGGAGGTAGCCTACGCTTTTGAGCTTGCAGAAAAATACGATAAAAAGTGCTTTTTCAAAGAGACAAACCTGCCGCCTGCCAATATCGAAGCAAAGGCTCGAGCCATTCGCTACTCCTTTTTTGAAGAGATTATCCAACACCACGGCTACGACAACCTCATCACCGCCCACCATTTAGGGGATCAGCTGGAGTGGTTTTTGATGCAGCTTACAAAAGGGGCGGGTCTTGTGGAGTTAGTGGGGATGGAGCCAGCAGTCGTAAAAGGTCACTACACGCTCGTACGACCTTTGCTCTTTGTCACCAAAGAGGAGCTCAGAGCCTACCTTCAGCAGAACAACATCACCTATTTTGAAGACCAGAGTAACCAAGAGGAGCGTTTTGAGAGAAATTTTATCCGCCATCACTTTAGCGAACCTCTGCTCAAACATTTCACCAAAGGGATCAAACAGAGCTTTCGTTATCTTTTGGAAGATAAAAAGCTTTTAAACCCAAACTTTGAGGAGAGAAACGAACTCATAGTGGCCAAACGACCAAAGAGCGCATATGAGCTCAAAAGAACGCTTCGCCAGATGTTCAAAGCCAAAGGTTATCTTCTTAGCTCCGCCCAAGTAGAAGAGATTATACGCCAGCAAGAAGGGGTCATTGCTGGCAAGATAGCTTTTGCCTTGACCCCCAAGCATATCTATATCGCTCCTTATATCCGCCATAAACTCTCCAAAAAGCAAAAGGAGCATTTAAGAAAACTTAAGGTTCCTCCACCTCTTCGGGGCTTTTTGACGAAGAAGAAGCTCCAACTACCGGAGTGTACAGAGTGATAAAAAATTCCACACCAATCTCATTACCCCGTTTCACAAACTGCACCGGCCACTCCACCTTTGCCGCTAGCCCCTCTTTATCTAACCCTTGGATGAAATCGTAAAAGGCTTTGGGCGAATCGATAAGCATATGCACCTCATAGCGCCGCTGGAGAATATCCTCCTCTTTTTTTTGGGAAAGCTCTTTGATATCCACATCCCGTCCAAACTCTCCAAGCAGCTTTGCCATCTCCTCCTTATCCGCTTTCGTCGCTTCATAATGGAAAACATCTTTATACTGCTCCATCTCCTCTTGAAGATGCTTTTTGTTCTGCGCTATGTAGCCATAGAGCGTCTTTTGGATTTTATAGCGATTTTTCAGGGCTATATTGCGATCCATATCCTCTAAAACGATAAAGTCGGCCACCACATAGATGATCAAGACAAAAAGCAGCATCAACAACAACGAGTAGATTGTCTGTTTATCCGCTTCTAATTTAATCGGTTTCATCGCTCATCTCTTTATAGATTCCGTGAAAGCGGTACCATCCATTCGATTTTCTTAGGATGAGACGATGATTTTTAAAAGTTTTGGCCAACTTCTTGTCCAACGAGAGGAGCTCATCTTTTTGCCGCGAAGCCCCTTTGAGTTCTACGCCCTCTTTGGAAAACTGCGCAAAGGTCAAAAAGGTATGGGGAGGGATTTGATCAAAAAGGTTTTGAATTCGAGTAATGATATAGGCGTTGTGCTCTTTAATGGTACGAATAAGCGGCGCCATCTTTTGAAAATAGAGCAGTTTGGATTGGGCTTCATTGTTGAAATTGGCCACTTGCGATTGAGCAAGGAGTAAGGAGCGCACTTTTTGGGAATATTGGGAGCTGGTATAGCGAAAATAGATGTCTGCCGCCGCTAGTAGGAGCAGTATCCCCACTCCGACGAAAATAATAAAGCGGTTGCTTAAATGGAGTTTTTTCCCTTTCTCGGGAATATTTAAAAAAAATTGACTCACTTGGCTGTTGTCACAAAGAAAATCCAACCCCTCCTGACGAACTTCCACTTTGAGTAAAAGCCGCTCCTCCAGCTCGTGGGGCAGCAAAAAGCAGTCCTCTTTAAAATTAAAGATGATAATTTTTTCTATAAAAAAGCTCTCTGGCTGAGCGTAAAAATCGTGCAAATAACTCTCTATGAGAGAAGCCAAATCTTCCACTCTTTCTAAAGCGTAGATTTTCGTAAAAAGGGGAGTGTCCTCTTTGAATGTCACCATATAGATATGTTCATCTAAAATCAAAAGATACAAAGCGTGGGCTTGGGGCTCCTTTTTGTACATTAAATATAAAAATGTTAAAGGAGAGATAATTTTTTGGGCCGTATGTGCGGCTCTATACTGATTAAGCACTTTATAAGGTATTTGGATATACCATTTGTCATGGGGGATATGAATAAAAGAGCTGTCTTTGAGTTCTTTTTTGCTGACAAATTGATTGTCGCTATCAAAAAAGATACAATTGTTAAATCCCACCAAAATCCTTTTAGCTTTTGCTGTATTGTAACATCTGCTTCTTTACATAATCTTTAGCTTCTTCCATCTGCATACCATCCACGCTAAAAGGGGTACCGGCGTAAAATTTTAGCGTGGCAAAAGGTTTTGGAATAATAAAGCCATCCCAACTTTGTAGCTGCCAATAACTGCTCGCCTCATAAAAAAAAGGGACGATTTTGGCTCTGCTCTTTTGAGCCAAAAGGATAATACCGGGCGCTACGGAGTACCTAGGACCTCTTGGGCCGTCTGGGGTGATGGCCACGTCATATCCGTTTCGCATCTTCTTAAACGCCCGGATCAACACTTTGGCCCCCCCTTTTTTACTCGAGCCTCTAATTGCTTCAAGACCAAAATAAGAGATCGTACGCGCGATTAATTCTCCGTCAAAATGCTCGCTTATCATGACCGCAATAGGATGCGATCCTCGAACTTTTTTATACAAATAGGGCATCATCAGGAGCCGACCGTGCCAAAAGGCTACGATACAAGGCTCCTTTGGCAAAGAGGCGGTATGAAACTCTTTACGGCACGTGAAATAAAGCAAACGAATCAGCAACGCTCCAAGGGGAGGAACTACAAGGCCTAGGAGCGTACGCTTCACACAAGCTCCCCTTCGAGTGCGAGGCGTCCGGGTTTGGTAATGCGTACATTGGCCAATTTTCCCAAAAGCTCTTCGCTCCCTTGTACTTTGACAATTTGATTATTGTCGCTGCGGCCGGCTACATAACCGCCGGGCTTGAGCTCTTCAAAGTAGACCTCGTAGATTTTGCCCCGCTTTTTTTGATTCATCTCGTCCAACATCCGCATATGCAGCTCTTGGAGCTGGGTAAGCCTCCTAGAAGCAACCTCGGGCGCTACCTGATCCTCGTATTCAGCCGCTGGAGTGAGAGGTCTTGGGGAGTATTTGAAACTAAAAATCTGTTCAAACCCCACCTTTTGTACCACATCCAAAGTATGGGCGAAATCCTCTTCGCTTTCACCGGGAAATCCTACGATAATATCGGTGGAGATATGGACGTCGGGCACCATTTGGCGCAATTTCATCGCTCGATCCAAAAACCACTCTTTGGTATAGCCTCGTTTCATCCTCTTTAAAATCTCACTACTACCGCTTTGCAAGGGCATATGCATCGATTTGCAAATTTTAGGGTT
>WGAT01000058.1 GCA_015494715.1 Campylobacterota bacterium | reverse complement strand
TCGCATGATCTTGGTGTCTGTCCCGTGCTGCTTTTTAGCGAAAGCGGCGAGTTTCCAACGCTTGGGGAGTTTACGCAAATAGCCTTTTTGGCCAAACGCCACTACAATCTTTTGAGTGAATTGGACGAGATTTTGCGCAGCGAAACGTTTCCCGTGCTAACACTCAACGCAGACAACCCGACAGACGTTGAAATCAAACTTGCCACGGACAACGCCATCGCCTACCAAAGCGGCATGCAGCGACCAGAATTCATCGCTCCACCCTCGGCTCCAGCGGAGGTCTACCTACAAAAGATAAAAGATGTTGAAGCGCAAATAGATAAGATCGCTTACGACATATCCACAAACCAAAGCCAAGAGAGCGGGATCGCTTTGGATTTGAAATTCCAAGGGCTCAACGCAAGCCTATCTAATTTTGCCTTAAGACTTGAGGATTTGGAAAACAGAGCATTTGAAGTGGTATGTCGCTATCTTGGCATAGAAGACGACGTTATTGTCAACTACCCCTCAAACTTTTCCATCGTAGACGTCCAAAAAGAGATAGAGATCTTAAGCGAGATGAAGCAGCTCGTGGACGTTCCAACCTATTTTAGGCTCAAAGCTGCCCAAATTATCTCCAACGATCTTAACACAATCGACCCTGAGGACTTTGCAAAAATCGAAGCGGAGATTGAGGACGGGTTGAAGTCCTAAGCGGCGTCTTGATGCGCCTCTACATTTTGTTTGGCGAGGAAGTAGACCTCTTTGAGGATCTCTTTGAAATATCCATCTTCCATCGCCTCGTATCCTTGCACGAGCCTTCTGTCGGCTTCTACAATTTTATCGAGGGCTTCTGGGAAGTTTTGGAGATAGCGTCTTATCGGTATAGTTAAGTCTTCAAAAACATAGCTCTCTTCGTCGCTGAAATCTGCATATTCAAGCTCAACATTGTATAAATCAATCAAGTCCTTTGGAGTATCTTTTTTCATCGTATATCCCTTATTTGGATGTCTATAATCTCAAATGTCGCCTTATCCCCTTTAAAAAGAATATCTTCATATTTTTTGCTCAAAACAAACGCCGTGGATAGCTTTCCATTCTCAAAAAATACGTCTACCCACATATTACCTCTTTTGTAATACATTCTATCATCTCTATCATGCTTTTGCTTAAAATCGTTTTTAAACTTTTTCCATTTTACATCTTCTGGGTGTAAAAACGTCTCTTTTACCTGTCGAATGTAATCGTTTTCGTCCCGTATAACACCTTCCGCCATCCTCTTTTTAACATGCTTTTTATACTCCCTCTCGCTTACCCACAACTCTTTGAAGTTCTCTTCGTTGAGATTTTGTACGGCTTACAAGATTTTTCTATCAATTTCTTTAAATTTCTTAAGCTCCTCTTTTGTAGCGTCTCGCATAAGCTTATTATACTCGATTTTCCTAAAAACCTCCGCATACCTTCGTATCGGATATTTCGGTCTCAAATCGTTAAAAATCTTCTCTATATCCTCTCCGTTTAAAAACTTCTCTAAATTTTTATAGCTTCCAAGGATCTCTCTTTGCTCTTTTTTGCTAAATTTTGCCATCGTCTCTTTGACGGCTCTCTCCCAAGGCTTTGGCTTGGCTTCGACCTTCTTGTGGTACGGCTCATAAACGCATCTGCAGTGCGGATGCAGCGGAAGCGTCCTCATCATCTCCTTTGGCACGACGCCTCTGCCGTAGCCTATGTCGAGATTTGCGTAAAAGTCGCAGATGTCCATCTTTGGATGGCTGACGCTCATGCGGTAGCGCACCAGCTTCAATCGCTTGTCATGTAGGTACTCGTAGGCTCTTTTGCTCATCAAGGCTCTATGCGCTTCGGTCTCGGCGATGCGGTTGGCGTAGTAGCGCATCTTCTCTTGGACTGCTGTATAGATTGCCTTTTGGATCGCCTTGTCCGTTAGCTCTTCAGCTGTTTGGAGTATCTTTTTATAAGCGATGCGCAGCGGTTTCGTGCGCAGTTTTTCTATCTGCCTGAGCGCTTTTTTGAATTCTCTCTTTTTTAGAGCCTGTTTGAGGTAGTTTGGCAGCGTCTTTGTGGCGTTTAGGACCTCTTTGTCGTTGTAACCGTAGCCCTCGTAGAGTTTCATCGCAATCTCTCGCACCGTATCTTTTGCTCTTATGCCATCTTCGATGATTTTTGCGACGAGCCTTGCTGTATCTTTAGCGTTTTTGTAGAGTATTTCGCTAAGAAGCACGGGATCTATGGCAAGCTCTTTGCTTTGGCTAAAGGGGGCGTAGTAGTCTCTCAGCTCCTTTTCGATGCGCTCTAAAATCTTTTGTTGCACCTCTTGCGAGTATTTGGCAAGCTTTGCCTCTATCATCTCAAGGGTGCGTCTATCCCACTCTTTGCGGCTGTGGTACTCGTCCATCGCCTCTTTGAGTATCTTTTTGGCCAAATCGTCAAAGTTCAAAGATACTTCCTTGCTCGGCTGTGATGTAGCGAATGCGAGACTCGCTCTTTTCAAAGATCTCAGAGAGTTTCCTCACAACGTCTGCTCTGCTTACGCCTTGCGCTCTCATTTGGCGATAGACCTCCCTGATGCGCTCATATTCGTTCTGTTTTTTGCGAAAATATATCCGCCACCCCTCAAAGGTTTCTATAAAACGCCTAATCTTTTCTGGGTCTATCTCCAACTCTTTGAGTCTTTCCACCACGTAAAATTCGTTAGCGTCTATCATCACAGCCCCTGATTGATTTTGAGCGATTTTGCGCTGCCTCTGCGCTCGATGTATGGAGTGATCGCATAGCGCATCGCATCCATCGCATCGTCGTTGAGTTTGATTGGCTCGTCGAGCTTGTTGCCGTCTTTATCCTTTTTCCACGCATAGAGCCCAATCTCTTTGAGGATGTTGGAGCTTTGTTTGGTGATGTGCAGCCTAAAGCTCTTGACGGCGTTGATGCCCTCAAAGACGCTCTTGTTTGCCTTTTTGATATTAAAGCCCTCGCTCTTCCATTCGCTGATGAGATCGGCTCTGGCGCTGTCGGCAAAGATTTGGACGCCCTTTATCCATGGGTGGCGTTCTTTGATATGCTCTACAACTTTTGCATTTTCGGTTTCGGTTTGGTAAAAAATCTCGTCCACATAGAGGTTTTGGGCGTCTATGCGCACATGCACAATCACAAAGGGATGGTTGTAGCCAAAGTCGATGCCGATGTACTCTTTTTCAAAGTATTGTGGCATAGCATCAATCGTTTCATAGTCTGGGTAGATGATGCCCTCCAAACTTCCCCACTCGCCAAGGGCGTAGATTTTGTAGTAGTCGTAGTTGTCTTTTTTAAGTCGCTCCATCACTTGACGGTACTCTGGGTCGATAAATGGGTTGTCGAGGTAGGTTGTTTTGAGATGAAACGTACCATCTGGAGCTTTGTCAAAGAGCTTTCTTTTGATCCAATGGTGGGCGCTTACTGGGTTGAAGGTGACGATAAGCTGCTTATAATGCTTAGTCGGTCCCCGCATCCTCAAATCAACTTGGTCGAAATCTTTGTCCGTTAGCTCCGTCGCCTCTTCGATCCAAATGCCCGTAATGCCTGCAATCGATTTGATCTTTTCGGGATCGTCCACACCGCTGAGGATGATTTGGTTGCCGTTTGGAAAGTACTCGAAGCTCATCTTTGTCTCGTTGATCTTAAACTCGTCGCTCAGTCCAAGCTTATGAATAAGCTCTTTTAAAAGCGCAAAGACGCTCTCTCTCAAAGTCCTCGCAACTTTCCTTACGACGAGGAATTTGTGCGGCGTCTCTGAAATGGTGCGCAGGAGTATCTTTTGCGCTGCCACATAGCTTTTACCGCTCCCAGCCCCTCCATAAAGCACGGCGTAGCGACTTTGGCAAGTAAAAAACTCTTTGTAGACGCTACTTGTTTTGAGGTTCAACAAATTCAACCTTTATCGTTTTGTTTTGCATAGTTTGGTTGTTTTGGATGTTCACTTGTTGCCCAAACCTTGGCACGACTCCAAGCGTCTGACCCGCTTTGTCAATGGCTTCGACGAGGTTTTTGAGCTCTCTTGGGTTGAGTTTGCGCTCCACAAGCTCCACCCTGCCAGCCTCTCCGTTGATGGTGGCGATCTCTTCGACCTTGCCGTCTACAAGAGCCTCTTTAAGCTTTTCTGCCGCCATCAGCTGGAGCGAATGGATGTACTCTTGGTAGTCGGCTATTTCGCCAATAGCCTCTTTGAGATTTTTTGGGTTTGTCTTTGTAAAGTTTGCCGCCTCGTCAACTTTACGTTGTAAAGTTTTGTCAACTTTTTCCAATTCCACAAGCTCGGCAGTCTCTTCGATTTTTATCTTTTTCCACTGCTCCTTTTTCGCACGATTATTAATAGCCTGCCTGCTGACCCCATACTTCTTCGCCAACATCTCCAGCGTGTATGCGCCAGTGACGTAATCGGCTTTGAGCCGCTCCCACTGCTCTTTAGAAAGACGAGCCATTATCTTTTTTTCCTTTTGCCAAAATTCAAAGCAAACAACGCTCTTTTTCTTGTCAAAGGATTTTTAGACCTTAACCCCATTTTGATGCATGCCATCGTCACGCCTTTGAAGCCTTTGCGCTTGCAGTAGGCTGTAAAGCTGCCAGGCTTTTTAAGTTTTATTTGTAGTTTCCGTTTTTGCATTCCCTCGCTCCCTCCTTCGTTCGTAGTTCGTCGTGGTCGTTCCACGTCAGCAAGTTGCCACAGCTGCAAGTGGCGTTGCGTATCTTCGTATCGCTTGGTCCAAAAGATAGCGGTGCAGTTTGAGCACCTCGCCTCATACCTGCCAAGCTTGATGTCCACACTCTGCTTTGCCTTTCTTTTCTTAATCATTGCTTAACAACATTTTCAATCCTTAAGGTAACGCCTTTCATCGCAAAAATATATATCTTCTAAACCCCCTCTCTCTTTCCTTCTTTTTTCTCTTTTTATTGGTTATAAAATTTTTATTTATTTAAAGTGTAACAAGTGTAACTATATGTAAATAACCCCCAAAAAATGGGAGCTAATTGAGGTTACGCTTTGTGGTTACACCTTTAAAACGGCTACACTTTAAATTGTAACCTCATAAATTTTTTTGATGAATTTTCAATGAACATTAAAAAAGTTATACTTCAAAAGTGTAACTTCTACACTTTGCCAACCTTAAAGCGTTGAAATGTAACGGAGGCCAAAAATCAAAGAACTACGACGGCTCTTTCGGTTTTACCTCCGTTTTTGATGACCTTTGTGACGCCAACGTCGTAGAGTGTGATGATGTTGCGCTTGATCCAAGTCAGACTCTTTTCGACGCCCAAAATAGCTGATACAATTCGTTTGACATATCTATTTGGGATAACGCCTTCTTGTATACTTCTTTGCACATCTTCCCACTCAAACTCATTGACCATTTTGGTTTGGACCAACTCGTCCAATCCGTTATCCAAAAACCACTCCAAATTCTTCTCTTTGAACGCTGTGGCTATTTGCTTGTTGATGTTTTCTGTAGCCTCTACGATGGAGCGTTTCTTTTCACTCTCCATCGCTTTGTTTACATCTTCCACCCGTACCTCGTACCCAGCCAAAAAGCTTGCAAACTCCTCTGCAGCCTCCAGCGTCTTTTGATAGCTCTTTGGCGTCCACCACTCCATCTCTTTAAGGACGTTGTTGCACTCGACGACGTTGAAGCGCCTATCGCCCTCTTCTATGTCCACTGGGATTGTTTCGTTGGAGTTGATGATGAAGTTGCAGTAGTTTTTGACCTCGATCTCTTTGGTGTTTTTTCTATTTATATAGAGTGTTTCGTCTGTGATCCACGTTTTGAGCCTATTTTTGACAAGCATCCTACTTTTTCTATTGTCTGCGCTCACTTCATTGAGATGGACCAAGAGTTTATTGTGCAGATAGGGATTGAACTGGCTCTCAAGGGTTGCATCCGTGATGTTTGCGCTCATATGCTCTTCAAAAATTCTTTTGAGCGCTTCCACTATCAAGCCTTTGCCCGTTCCCTACTTGCCCATAAAAATCCACGCTACGCCTGTGCGCTGTTTGTATTGGTGGATATATGCAAGCCAATTGAGAAAATGGTCCATCAGCTTCACATCATAATCAAACAGGCTCAAAAGCAGCGTCTTAATAGCCTCTGGCATCTCTTTTTTTGGCTTTGCCGTCATAAGAGGCGACGGGCGAAAGAGATTGATACATTTTTCGCCATTCTCTTCCCAAAGCTCTGGCTTTGTGGGGTCGTAGACGCCTCTATATGTGGGGACCGCCAGATTTTTTGGCGCTTTGCCAAGACGCTCGTAGATAATTTGCTGCAGCGATGTTTTGGATAGGTATGCGACGCTGCCGCCTCGTTTGACGCCATACTTTTCGACGCCTATGTCGAACCACACCTCAAGCCCCATTTTTTTGAGCTTTCTATAGAGCCAGAGCGTGTCTTTTGGCTCGTCGTCTTCGATGTGGTCGTCTTCTTCAAATTCATCCTCTTTGAGCGGTCCAAAAGGGCATGTATTGCCTTTGGCTGGATCGTAAACATCTTGCACAAAATCGATCGCTTTTTGCAGCGTTAGACGCCCGTATGTGCTGCCAGCGGTGGGTCTGTCCCACTTTTTGCGCATCAGCGGACTTTGGCGAAAGATGCGATCCATCTGCTCTATATCTTTTGCGCACCAAAACGCCAGCCGATTGGCAAAACTCATATCAAGACTGCTCCAATCGTCTCCCTCTGTCGGCGCGCTTGGCCACTGCCCTTTTTGTTTGAGCTTTTCGATGATCCACTCATCTTCCAATCGAACCGATCCGGCCTCTGGTGTGGACACATCTTTTGGCGTTGCCTTATGCTCTGCAAACTCCATCAAGAGGCTTAAATCACGCTCTTTGATGTCGTCTTTATCTTTCCACACCTTGCCCGTAAAGGTCATATAGCGACCGCTCTCGTAGACTTCGAGCATAGAGCCGTCGTCATACTTTGTCTTGTGTTTGATGCCATCTGGCATACGACCGCTGGCGATGATATGCAGTCCGTCGCCCGATGGGCTAACTTCAGTATAGCTATCTATCACTTCCACAAGCTCCTTTGCCCACTCTCTGCGTATCTCGCCATTTTCTAGCACATGATCAAGGTCGATAAAGACAAAGGGATCGTCTTTTGTGAGCACAAAGCCAATGCCGTCTGCATTGTATCTTTTGAGCCCCTCCATCGCCTCGTCTATGTCGCCCCACGTAAGCGGGTCGGTGCTGGATGCGTGTTTGCCGTTTGCTGGATTGTATGGCACTTTTGTGCCTCTTTCTTTTTTCCATATGACCCACTGGGCGTAGCGGCTGAGGGCTTGGAGCGCTGGTGTTTGCGTGGTCATCATAATTTCTCCACCATCTCCATCAATTTCGCATCCAGCGCATCGAGAATTTCACGCAAATAGCGTATTTTATGCCTAATGGCGATAGCCTCTTCATACTCTATCTCGCCTTTATTGAGAGCCTCCAGCACCTCTTTTGCGAACTCTCCAAGCCACGCTTCGATCTCGATGTTTGTTTTTACGATGATGTTGATTACACTCTCCTTTGGCGCTTCGCCGCGCTTGACGAGGCTGTAGCCGTAGTGGTTGGCAAGAGTTCTGAGAGGTATCGCTCTTGAATCTAAGAGCTCATTGAGTATAATAATGAAGTCATCGAGCTTGAGAAGTTTTTGAGAGTAGACGTTGAGAGCGTTGTAGAGCTGCTGTTTTTTGTGCTCGCCGCGATAGCCAAGTTCGTCTGCTATCATCTCGGCTGGATTGTAGCCGTGGCGCTCTTTGAAGTCCTCAAAGGCTTCTCGTATTGATTCGTAGATAAACGGATGTTTGTACGTCTGCATTCTTTGCCCCCTTTCATAGATTTTGTCCCGCTCCTTTGAGGGGATTGAGATTTTCAACTCCCAAAAAGGCAGGGGGCAAGGACAGGCACATCCGTCAAAGCCTGCCCTTTTGGGAGGTGAACAAAATTCTATTCATATTATAGACATTTGTATAGTGTATTGTCAAGAGGTTGGAGGAGAGATGTTAGAGCGTTTTAAAGAATTTGCAAAAAACACAAAAGAGCCGTACAAAAAGATCAAGCAGTTTTTAGAGCAGGAAAAAGAGGCCTTTTATGCCAAAAAACGATCGGAGGGCGAGGAGGATATAAAGAGAAGACAAGCGTGGGTAAGCTATGTTGGTCATAACCTCGAGCACATATTCCAATATCTCATAGAAGATTTTTGCAGACAAAAAGGCTATAAAATCACAAAAGATAAGCTCATCAAAGGCAAAAATATCGATAGCTTGGAGCTATCTGAAGTGAAGAGAAAAATCGCCGTAAGTTTTGGCGAATATATGCTCTTGCCAGACGCCGACGTCATCATCTACAAAACCGATCCGATAGAGATAAAGGCGATAATCTCGATAAAAAACTCTTTTCGAGAGCGCTACACAGAAACGCCCTATTGGAAGCTCAAACTCTTATTAGACCCAGTTACGAGGCATATCAAGGTCTATATGGTAACGCCAGATAAAGACGACGAGATTAGCTTTACCACCTCCAAACAAGGACCGAGAAAAGCGAGAATCGTTATGGAGTATGAACTTGACGGCATATTTTTAGCCAAAGAAGATGATGAATTTGAAAGCAGCGATAAGGTACAATCGATAGCAGCGATATTTGACGAATTGGAGAGGATTTTGTGATATTTTATCAAAACGACTCGCTACAGATAGTAAACGCCGATATACTCGACGTTGGTCTCTTCGACGAAGAGTTTATAGATCTTATCGTTACCTCCCCGCCATACAATGTGGGCATCGACTATGAAACCCACGAGGATACGATGAGCTATGAGGAGTATTTGGACTTTAGCTATAGATGGCTCAAAAACTGCTATAACTGGAGTAAAAAAAGCGCAAGGCTTTGTCTCAACGTTCCGCTCGATAAAAACAAGGGCGGACTCAAACCTGTGGGGGCGGATATTACAAAAATCGCTCAAGAGGCTGGATGGAAATACCAAAGTACAATCGTATGGAACGAAGGAAACATCAGCCGTCGCACCGCATGGGGTAGCTGGATGAGCGCAAGCGCTCCGTATGTAATAGCGCCAGTGGAACTCATTATAGTTTTTTACAAAGAGCAGTGGAAAAAGACGCATAAAGGCGAAAGCGATATCACAAGAGACGAGTTTATGGAGTGGACCAACGGGCTGTGGACATTTAGCGGAGAGAGTAAAAAACGCATCGGACACCCAGCTCCATTCCCGAGAGAGCTGCCAAGAAGATGTATCAAGCTATTTAGCTATGTCGGCGATATGGTTTTCGATCCGTTCGTTGGCAGCGGTACGACCATTATCGAAGCCGCTTTGCACAATAGAAAAGCCATAGGCGTGGATATTAGCAAGGAGTATTGTCAGTTAGCAAAAGATAGGATAGAAAAGGAGGTGGGAGTGTTGGTTTGATCTCTTTTACTGCATGTATCGCAATATCAAAGACGCAACTAATGAGGCCACAACGCCGATTACAAAGCCTATCCATTGCTCGCGGATCATTTTTTTGATGGTAAATTTTTTATAACTGGCAAGTTTATCTTGGTCAATATTGCGTAAAATATTCCAACCGGCTCCAATAGCCTCTTTATAGGCATTGATTGTTTTTATGATATTGTCTCGGCCAACATTTTTGATCTCGATACGCCTTGCTTCTTTGGCTTTTTCTTTAAAAATAATAAAATTTTCCATGAGCTCGCGCTCAGGTATGTTTGTCACAAACTTTCTTTTTGTTTTATCGCGCACCAGCTCATCTATATCTTCAGACATCTTCACCCAAAGGATCTTGTAAGAGTCCAATGCAGCACGTGCAATATGATTGTAGGCTTTTTTGAGATTGTCTTCTTCGGTTTTTTGGTCTGTATCATCATCCAGGTAGACGATCAGGTGTGCAAAAGCGTTTTCTATCTCTATGATAATCTGGACCGGTTTGTCTGCAAGATATGCGACAGTATCACTATATATAGGAATAAAAATATTATGATAAAACTCTAAAAAATCTTTGAGTTGCAAAAGCAGCCTTAGAGAGAGGCGAGTTTTTTATCGAAGATAGCGTCTATATCTATGACGCTGTTTTTGAACACGTTGCCACGTTTACTGACTATATTGTTGCCATATCTTTTAAATGATGCTTTTTTGACGGCTTTTTTTTCTATTGATATGAGGTCCAAGCGAGCAGACTTAGACTTGGTGATCTCTTTGAAAATATCACCGAATTTCATGCTCTCCCCTTCTGTTGGCTGTGTATTAGAAATTGAGCTATTATTGAAAATGTTAGCATTTCTTAAATAAATAACATATTACGCTATTTTTTGGGGCGAAATTTTATCAAAAATGTTTCAAATTGTAAAACTACGTTAAATAATACACCTCAAAACCTTCCCATATATCTCAAAAGGTCTTTGGTCACTCTCTTTTATCTCCCAGCTGTCATACTGTGGATTGACGCTCTTTACCCATAGATTGCCGGTCTCTAAATTCTTCTCCAAGAGCTTCACCATCAGCACATTGTCTGAATTAATCACATAAAGCCCATCGCCTACAAACTCTTTCGTCTCGTCCACCAACACCCAGCTGTCTGGAAAAAGCATTGGCACCATCGAGTATCCGTCCACTTGCATCGCTCGCACTCTCCCTTTCGGAGGAGTTTTGAAAAGGGCTTTGTCTATGTAGATACGCTGCCCGCTATTAAAAATATCTATCGCCTCCAGATGCGAACCGCCTCCAGCGCTTGGGCGCACGCTGAGGACTTCTACGGGGATGGAGTCGGTGGATGGTTGCGAACTCTTTATTTGTGCTATGTCCGTATGCTTTGGTTGTTCTTTAGGTAATTCCCCAGTTGCTATCCATTGTGTTATCTCTTCGCCAAAAGCTTCTTTTAGGCGTTGTTTTATATTGTAAGTTATATTTTTAGCGCCAGCTCCTCGTTCATATCTACTTACTGCAGTAAGATCCAATCCTATTTTTTTAGCAAGTTGCGATTGCGATAGTTCTAATACCTTTTCTCTAAAAAATTTCAATCTTTCATACCATGCAGAAAAATCAACATCACTACTCTTGACACTTGCCTGTAATTTGTCTATAATTTCTTTAGACATTTTTCAAAACCTTTGACAAACATTTTTCAAAACCTTTGACAAATTATAACACTTTTGAGCGCATTTGAAGGAGTTTAGCTTGACAAATACTAAACAAAGAAACAAAAAGCTGAGTTTATACACAAAATTTTTGTTTTGCATGATAAACAAAGACGAATACGAGCCGTTTAAAAAGCTCGCAAAAGAGGTTGGCAGCACAGAGCAAAGTGTGATCAAACATCTCTATCGCATCGATAGAGGCAATAGATCAAAAACGGCGCTCAAAATCATCGACGCCATCAAAAAGCTTTGCCCTAAAGCTGGTATTGTCAAGCACATTAAGAGCCGTTCATAGAGCCTTGTACGCAAGGCTTTGTTGAGCGGTATCGCTCGCTTCTTTCACAACCAAAACCCATTGGCAGGAGAGCACTGGGAGAGATTCCCAGATGGGGGCGCATGACCCGCCGGTAGCCGAGCCACGACGGTGGGAGCCTTGAAGCGGCCACCCCATTTTCGTCTTTTCTTCCTTAGATGTAAGTTTTTCGCTCGAGCTTGCATGGGGTGGCCACTTGAGGGCTTGAAGCTTTGAAGCGACTGCCTTGCGAGTCAGGGAGGTCAAGGTGGGGCAACCTGACCACAGACACCTTGGAGAGTGTTTGCCCTAGCACTCTCCCGCAAGGCGGTTGCTTGAGGGCTTTGGCCAAAATAACGCGAAAGGATCGACTATGGAAAATCAAAGACTAAGACGCCTGCAAAATGCGCAGAGAAACGTCTGCAAGATCGAGGGCGCAACGGCAAAAGACTTCGATCGGTTGCTCAAAGAGGAGATTAAGAAACTAGAAAAGATTGATCAAGAAAAAGCCCACAGGCTCAAAAACACATTCATTGAGTCCTCAAATCTCACGCCAAGGTATGACAATGGATATTTTTGATGCAATCGCCATAGCGGCGTCTGCGGCGGTTATCTTTTTGAGCGTCGTCGTGCTCGTTCTTTTTTTGATGGAGGAGCGGGAGAGATACAAGAAGTCAAAAGACGTAGACATATACGAGCCCTTCTTTAGCGGCACTTTGCACAACATCAAAGGCTTCACGAAAACCAAACGCTAATCCCTGCACAGCCACATCGCCGGATGTGGCTGTGCAAGGTTTACAACCTATGCAAAAACCTATACAAGGAGTTCATCATGGCAAAACTACCAAAACAACCAATCACCACCCCAAAAGGCGAGCTTCGCTGGGTCTTTATCACAGGCGAAGGCAGACCAAATCTCAATGGCGAGAATCAATACCAAGCGGTGCTGGTACTGCCAGACGGCGATCCAAGAGCCGAAGAGCTTATCGAGCAGATAGAAAACTTTTGGGAGGAGAACAAGCCCAAAAAAGCTGGCGAGCCAAAGAGCCTTGGCTATCGCACAAACGACAACGGCGAGATTGAGTTTAATTTCAAAACATCCACTACATTCCCAGATGGAAGCAAGAAAAAGATAAAAGTTTACGACTCCAAAGCAAAAGAGGTCGAAAAAGAACTTAAAATCGGAAACGGCTCAATAGGTCGCATCAGCGGAGTGATGGCAATCTATGACAATGGGCCTAACAAAGGCGTCACACTCTATCTCAACGCCATTCAACTCATCAAATATGTTCCATACGACGGAGCTGGAGCTGCATTCGAGCCAGAAGAGGACGGAGAATTCGTAGCCGACGACGCTCCGTTTGAGGCAGAGCCAGCCATAGCTGGCGACTACGAGCCAGAGCCTGCGCCAAGACCAAAAAGAAGGTTTTAACAATGGGCGTTCTCATCCGCCCTTCATCGGTGCATAGTTTTTGGGACTGCCCCTACCGCTGGGCGCAGATACATCTGCTCGGCGTGCGAAGCTTTGGCAGTTTCCACACACTCAGAGGCACGGGTGTGCATGCTGGAGCAGAGGAGATATGGGAAGAGAGCCAAAAGGCTGGCGTAAAAAAGTTTAGTCTCTCGGCTGCAAAAGACAGGGCTGCAGAGACTGTGGAGAAAAGATGCGAAGAGGAGGAGATACGCTTCGAAGAGTTCGAGAGCGTCGACGCAGCCAAAGACGACGCCGTAAAAGGCGTAGAAGTATACGCCAAAGAGATAGTGCCAAAGGTGGAAATCCCCGTCAAAGTGGAGCACTATTTTGAAGCCGAGATTGATGATGACATCACCATAGGAGGCACAACAGATGCCATAAACCCAGACGGCAAAATCCGAGACATCAAAACCTCCACCCGCAAGGTGCAGCCCAGCAAATATCTCGAGCAGCTCTCCATCTACAAACGCCTCGCCGAGGTCAACGACATCAAGACGCAAGATACGGCTATCATAGAGAATGTCGTCTTTTTAAAAAACGAAGTGGGAGCGCACGTCATAGAAGTGCCCATCGACGTAGAGGGCACAAAAAGAAAGATCGATGATATAGTTAGGCGCATCAAAGTGTGGAAAGAGGGCAAGATAGATACTGACCTTCTTTTTCCGCCCAACCCCAACTCCTTCATGTGCAGCGACAAATATTGCCCGATCTACCATGAGTGCTATATCAAAAACGACATCCCGATATAGCTATCTGCCGCACCAAAAGGAGTTGGGAGAGATACTATACCAAAAAGCTGCAGAGTATGGCTTTGCCATCCTTGCAGCAGAGGAGCGTACGGGCAAGACTGGGACGTTTTTGTATGCCATAGAAAAGTCCCAAGCCCAGACTGCGCTCATTATCACAAAAAAGGCTGCGATAGAGGGCATCAAAGAGCAGATACGAGCCTTTGGGTGCAAAAAGCGCTACGAGGTTATAAACTACCAATCGCTGCACAAGATCCAAAACCTCGACCCCGACGTCGTCGTCTTGGACGAGTTCCATCAAGCCTTGTGCAGCTACCCAAAACCAAGCCAGACCCAAGGAATGGTCAAAAACCTCGCAAAGGATCGCATCGTCATCTACGTCTCGGCTACGCCCTTTGCCGAGAGCTATAGCCAATGCTTCCATGCGCTCGATATTTGCAGCTACTCGCCCTTTCGCAAGTTCAAAAATTTCTACCAGTGGTTCAAAGTCTTTGGCATCCCTGTGGAGATGCGTCTGCACGGGCGAGTGATCAAGCAGTACCACCAAACCAAAGAGAATAAACTCCGCTCCATACTCGCTCCCTATATCGTTAGCATAACTCGCAAAGAGATAGGCTTTGCGCACGAGCCAGAAGACGTGATCCACCATATCGAGCTGGACGAGATCACAAAGACTCGCATAAACTTGCTCAGACGCCATAGGCTCTTGCTACTCGAAGATGGGAGCGAGTACGTCGCAGACAATGTAATGGCGCTGATGAACGGCGAGTATATGCTCACAGGAGGCGGCTTACTTGTGGATGAAGCCTACAAACCGCTCTCAAGAGAAAAAATCGACTACGTCTTGGAGCGTTTTGGCGACACGGAAGGCGTCGCAATTATGGCGCATTTCAAGGGCGAACAGGAGCGCCTTGGCAAAATTTTTAAAAGAGCTACTATCTTTAGCTCCACATCCGACGCAGAGGGGGTGGATCTGAGCCACTATGACAAGCTCGTCGTCTACTCCATGAGCTACTCGACAAGCAAGTATGTCCAGCGTCGCTGCAGGCAGTGCAACATCAACCGAAAAGACCCTATAGCGGTGCACTACCTGCTTACCGACTACATCGACAAAGAGGTCTATAACTCGGTGGCGGTCAAAAAGCAAAACTTCACAAAGAGAGTTTATGAAAGAGTCGCAGCTACAGAAAAAAATCCTACGCTATTTGAGCCAGCTTGATGGCTGTGAGTGCTTCAAGGTCATATCCGCAAACAAGGCTGGCGTCGCCGACATAGTCTGCTGCCACAAAGGCAAGTTTGTGGCTATCGAGGTCAAAGTAGGCGCAAACAAGCCCACAGCCTTGCAGGAGCGTTTTTTGGAGCGCATACGAAAAGCTGGCGGGATAGCGATGGTTGCGTATAGCGTAGAAGATGTAAAGGAAGCTTTAGATAATTGACAAGATTTTAGGAGAAATTATGAAAAACGCACTTCTTTCGGCGCTTCTTGCGCCATTTGCATTTGATATGAGTCTCATAAACGAGCCAATGACGCAACGAAAACAAAGTCGAATCCATCGAAAACCTGCAAAGCGTACAAAAGGCAGGCGAGACAGAAGCCAAAAAATTCGAGCAAATCGTAGGAAAGCAAGGAGATTGAAATGATAGAGCAAATCCTACAAGAGCGCAAAAGGACGCACGGAGATGCAAGAGTCCAAATGCATATAGCCCAATCTCTCAAAGAGATAACATACCCGTATAGACTTAATCTCACAAGCGTACAAAAAGAGTCTATCGATATGATCTTGCACAAAATAGCCCGCATCCTTGCTGGCGACCCCAACCACAAAGACCACTGGGTGGATATAGCGGGCTATGCAAACTTGCCAATCAAAGAGATGGAAGGAGAGCTATGAGCCAAATTGCACAAATAGCCAACTGGCAAAAGGAGCGAGGGCTCGATACGCAAGAGTTTAACTTGCAGACCGAGCTGACCAACATCGTAGAGGAAATCTTCGAGATGTTTGACCACCCAGAAGCTCGCCAAAGGGCAGGAAGCGATGTGGAAAATCTCATATTGTATATGCAGATGCACGGCAACGAGATAGCTAAAAAAGAGCAACTCGCCGACGCCTTTACCGACATCATCGTCTTTAGCGTGGGGGCTTTGCTCAAACTTGGCTATTGCCCAGAGTGCGTAATGGATGAAGTCATCAAAGAGATCAACTCCCGCACGGGCAAGATGATCGATGGCAAATGGGTTAAAGACACAAGCGAAGAGGCAAGAGCGAAGTGGCATGAGGCGGATTTTAAGAGGTGTGAAACCCATCAAATTCGAGTGGTTTTGGATAAAATTATAATAAAAAAGGCAAACAATGGATAACATCAAAGCGTTTGACGCTTATGCAAGCTATATTTTTAACAAGCTTTACCAAAATTTCCCGATATGCGCAAATTTTGAGCCAAAAGAGGAGATTGGCGATGTAGACGTGTCGCCACAGCTTGGAGATGTTGAACGAATAAGACTATTTTCAGCAACGCTTATATGGCTTGAAAAAAACGGCTTTGTGCGTGTGACGAGCACTATTCCAAAAGAAAGGAGTACGGCAGTAGCGGAGTACTACTCGTTTTTTTGCGTAGAGCTTACCATAAAGGGACTAAACCTTTTGACGTCTCCAACGCCAAAATCGATAAACAAAGCAAAACGATTGGGAGAAGAGATTGTGGAAAAAGTTAAAAAAGGAGCGTATACGGAGGCTGGCAGAGAAATAGTCGAGGCTATGCTCGATCTTATTAGCAAAAAAGGTTTGGAATGAGTGAAAACATCGTCAAACGAGTCTGCAAAGAGCTGGGAATTGTGCAAAAGGATAAACGATGAAGAAGCTTATAGTAAAAGATGTGGAAGTAGCTCTTTATGCCAAAAAGGAAAGCGACTATCTCTCATTGACCGATATTGCCAGATTTAAAAGCGATGAGCCCAAACTTGTAATACAAAACTGGCTTCGTAATAAAAATACTATTGAATTTTTAGGATTGTGGGAACAAATAAACAACCCAAACTTTAAAGGCATCGAATTCGAGTCCTTTAAAAATCAAGCAGGCTCAAACGCCTTTACCCTCTCTCCACAAAAGTGGATAAAAGCCACCAACGCTATAGGCATCATAAGCAAATCAGGACGCTATGGAGGCACATTTGCCCACAAGGACATTGCTTTTGAATTCGCAAGCTGGATAAGCCCAGAGTTCAAGCTCTATCTTATCAAAGAGTTTCAGCGCCTCAAAGCAGAAGAAGCCCAAAGACAGGCTCTTGGCTGGGATGTGAAGCGAGAAATAGCCAAAATGAACTACAAAATCCATACGGACGCAATCAAAGAGCACATCGTCAAAGACGATTACACAAAGCGTCAGCAGCAAATTATTTACGCATCTGAAGCCGATTTGCTCAACTTGGCTCTTTTTGGAATGACCGCCAAAGAGTGGCGAAACAAAAACCCTCAAAAAGAAGGAAATATTAGAGACTATGCAAGTGTGGCTGAGCTTGTAGTCTTGGCAAATCTTGAGAGTATGAACGCAGAGCTTATCAAACAAGACATAGACAAACGTCAACGATATGAAATCCTACGCCAAATGGCAAGAGACCAACTCAAAAGCTTCATAGATAATAAAAACACGCTTCTAAAAGGTAAGAGCGATGAGCAATAAAAACATCGTCAAAAAGGTATGCAAAGAGCTGGGGCTAACATATAAAGAGCTGGCGGAAAAAATCGGGTATAGTGAGGGGGCATTAAAAATGGCAGTCCAAAGAAATAATGTAAGCCCTCAAATGGAAAAAGCAATAAAATTATATTTGGAAAATCTTGAACTCAAAAAAGAACTTGAAGAACTCCACGAACTTAAAAAACTCATCAAAAAATGGGCATCCTCTTAAAGGTATACCCCATAAGGGGAATACCTTGTAACCCTCTATAAACACAAAAAGTAATCTATGTAATCTTATCCTCTTGACAAAAGTAAACAAAGTATATTATACTTTCAATATAAAGTTTACTTTGTTACCAAAGGGGATAAGATGCAAGTAACAAAAATAGAAGTCGTCAAATTCCACGATGACTTTTTGGAAGTTGTAAGAGTCGCAGCCAATGGAGCAGTTGGCAAGGTTGGCAATGAATATTGGGTGGCTGTAAAAAAGGTTTGTGAAAATATTGGCTTAAAATATACAATCCAATATCAAAAACTCAAATCAGCCTACGACACCAAACTCATCAAAGTCAAAACCGCTGGCGGTATGCAGGAGATGTTTTGTATACCTCTTAACCAGCTCAACGGATGGCTCTACACCATCAACCCAAATAAAGTCAAAGCGATAGCTAAAGAAAAGCTCCTTGCATACAAAAAAGAGTGCCAAGAAGTCCTTTACAACCACTTCATCCAAAAAGCCACCCCACCCCAAAACTACCCCGCAGCCGACAATATGTCCACACGCATAGCAGGGTATAAAGGGCAGTTAGCTCTTAAGAAAAAGCAGATCGAAGAAATGCAATGGCGCATCATTCAGCTTGAGGAGGAGCTCAAAGAGTGCAAGCGGACAGACCATAGGCAGATAATGCTGGAGCACAATCTTTTAGACCTCGCAGGCGGCTACGCCAGACTGAGAGAAGAGATACT